>NZ_CP054839.1:6717249-7022578 GCF_018141105.1 Saccharopolyspora erythraea
GACCGCGCGAAGGCCGCCGAGCGGACGTGGCTTGCCGGTCGAAAGATCGATGGTGCAGTGCGCGGCGGTCACCACCTTGATCGGACTGAGGAGCGCACCGCCGCAGAACTGGCGGTCCGATTCGTCGGTGAGCGCCACGATCCACGGCGCCTCGGCGGCCGAGGTCTCCGAACCCCCGAGCACACGCGCTTCGGGCTCCGCAGCCGCGGCGGCGGCCGGGTAGACCCCCGCGAGCACGGTCACAGCCCCCGTCGCCAACAGCCGCCGCACCCGCCTGGCAGCACGAGATGCCTCGCCCTCGGAAGCGTGGCCCGCCACCGCAACCAGCCCGACGACCTCCCGGCGGCCCACCGCCACCCCAGCGCACTCGCCCACCTCATCCGGGGCCGCCACCGCACGCCAGGCAGCCACCTCACGCCGGGCCTTCACCTCACGACCAGCGTCGGCCGCACGCCGCACCTTCACCTCGCCACCGGGCACCACCACACCCCGGACAGCCACCTCACGCCGGGCCTTCACCTCACGAGCAGCTGCGGTCGCACGCCGCGCCTTCGCCTCGCCACCGGGCACCACCGCACGCCGCGCCTTCACCCCTCCACCAGGCGCCACCGCACCCCGGACAGCCACCTCGCCACCAGGCACCACCACGCCCCGGACAGCCTCGCCATCGGCCGCCACGGCCTCACCGGGAGCGACCTCAGCCGCGAGCGCTCCCCCACGCCCGGCGGCCGCGCCAACTCGAGCCACGCCGCTATGCCCGTTGACCGCCACGCCGCTTCCTGGTTCCCCGGCGCTCCCAGCTGCCGCCACGCCGCCCCGAGGCGCTCCGCCGTGGGCCGCCTCAGCGCGGACCGCCGCCTCGCCCTGCTCCGTGACTACAAGGCCAGGCGCCCCAACACGGGACCCCGCTCCGCCACTCCGTCGGCGATCCGCCCACACCTCCCCCGAGCCGGTGGACGTTCCAGCCGATCCGACGCTGTGCCGTGTGCCGTGCCGCACGTCGAGCCTCCACCTCTCCCTGGCCGAGCGATGACGGCACACCGTAGCGAGCCGACTACCCGAACATCACGAGGCACAACTCACACGTCGACAAGAAAATATTTCGTTAAGATGGTCTGCGGCGGGAAATCTTGCGGGACAAGCCCTGCTGGCCCGTTGCTCATCCGCCTCGCCCCAACACGATCCCGGCGCTCCGCGCGATCCGGGGTCGTCCGCCTGCGCCGATGCAGGACCAGATCCACCAGATCAAGTGACACCCGGTCGTGCGGGGCGATGCCGCACGCCCCAGAAGGAGGGACCGAATGTTGCTGGACCTGACCACCGTGCCCGCGTTCCTGCTCGCGAGCGCGGTGGTCATCCTGACCCCCGGCGTCGACGCCTTCCTGCTGCTGCGCACGTCGCTGCGCTCGGGCGTCCGGCCCGGGCTCCTCACCCTCGCCGGCATCCACACCGCGAGCATCGTGCAGGTCGCGGCGGTGATCTCCGGCCTCGGCGCGTTGATCACGCGGCAGCCCGCGGTGCTGGCCGCGCTCAAGTGGATCGGCGCGGCGTACCTGATCTACCTTGCCGCGACGATCCTGCGCGGTCTGTGGCTGACCAGGAAGGAGTCCGCCAACGGCGCGCTCGACGCCACCCCCGCGCCGGACCCCGCGAACCCGTACCTGCGCGGGCTGCTCAGCAACATCACCAATCCGAAGATGCTGCTGTTCAGCCTGGCGTTCCTGCCGCAGTTCGTCGGCGCCGCGGCCAACCCCGCGCTGCAACTCGTCGCGCTGGGCGTGATCTTCCTCGTCCTGGCCGCCATCTGGGAGCTGACCATTGTGCTGGCGGCGGCCCGGATCGCCGACCGGCTACGGCACCCGCGGGTCGCCAAGTCGCTCGACATGGTCAGTGCCGCGGCGTTCCTGACGATCTCGGTCGGGCTCGTCGCGGGCTGACCGGCCGCGCGCCGCGACCAGCAGGCAGGTGAGCAGCGCGAGCACCGCGCTCGCGGTGAAGATCACCGGCGGGGTGGCGACACCCGTGAGCAGGTCGAACACGTAAGGCGCGCAGAAGCCGAGGTAGGCCAGCGCCCAGAACACCGCCGTCAGGCGGGCGAGCTGCGACGGCGGTGCGATGAGGCCGACCTCGGTCAGGCAGTAGGTCACCAGCATCCCGTAGCCGCCGCCCAGCAGGACGTCCGCGCACAGGGCCGTCCACGGCTCCTCCAGGACGATCGCCGGGACCGCCAGCGCGAGTCCCGCCGCCACCGCCCACAGCCCGGCCAACGCGGGCACGATGCGGTTGCGGGCCGCCAGCCGCCTGGCAAGCGGCTGGGTGAGGACTCCGCTGCCCGGCGTCAGCAGGGTCGCGACCCCGGCGTAGACGGTCTCCAAACCGGTCAGGCGGCCGTCGACCAGACCGGGGAGCACACCGAACCCGACCGACGGCGCGAGGAAGACCCACGGCGCGACCGGTACCACCAGCCACCAGAAGCGCGGATCTCGCAATCCACTTCCGGACGAGGCAACCGACAGCGACTTCGGCCTGGTTTCGGGAGCGGCCGCGGCGGCCGTGAGCGCACCGGCGCAAAGCACAAGGTGCGGCACGTAGGCGGTGACCATCGGGTGCGGTGCCCACTGCGCGATCAGGGCGGCGACCAGTCCGCTCACGCTGAACCCGGCGGACAGGAACAGGCCCGCTCGCCGTGCGCCGGTTCCCTCATCGACGACATCGCCCGCATAGGACAGTTCCTTCACCCAGGCGCTTCCCGCGGCCAGTGCGGCGCCGGTGCCGACACCGGTCAGCAGCCTGCCGACGGCGAGCCACGGAGTGGCGACCGCCCCCGCCATCAGCGCCGCAGTCCCGGCCACGCCGGCGGCGACCGCACCCAGCACGACGGGCTTACGACCGAACCGGTCGGCGGTCGGGCCGCCGAGCAGCAGCCCCGGCAGCAGCCCCACGACGTAGACGGCGAACAGGCTGGTCACCGTCGTGCTGGAGAGACCGAGATGAGTCCCGTAAGCACCCAGCAGCGACGAGAACTGGTTCGCTCCCCACCCGGCGGCGGTCAGAAGCAACGCCGCCCGAACCCAAGCACTTCTCACGTATCCACTTCTAGACGGTGAGGGGTCGGGCGCACACCGCCCCTTCAGGAAGCGTGAACGCCGATACCGCCACCGGCTGATCACGTGTTAGCCGGGACCACATCGCTCAGTCACAGCCGGCACACCGGTCGCCACACCAGCGGCGCCCAGGCTGGCCACCGCCACGCGACCGACCTCCCGCGACCGGGCCGACCAGAGCACATAACCGAGCGCCGAACGCCCGCCGAACGAGCGACGGCCGAGCGCCCGCCGACAGATCCGTCACCTTGCTCCCACCACCCGAGCTCGCACCACCCGAGCGAGCGGCCACGACCGACCGCCGGCCGACTGGGCCACCCACTCCATCCGGTCGGAACCGCCACTGGTCGCCCCGGTCAGGACCGCCGCCAGTCGCCCGGTCCACCACCAGACCAACCATCGGTCCATCAACAGCGGAACGCCGCGCTGAACCACCCCACCATCCACGACCGACCGCCTACCCGGGCCGCCCACAGCCACACCGACGGCCCCGGCCGCAAATCGGCCTCCGACCCAACGCCAGCCAGCCTCCAAACCGAACGCCGACCCACGACCGACCGCCTACCTGACGGCCCGGCCGCGCCGCATGCTCACCTCCCCACCACCGACCGCCGCACACCCGCCAAGCCCGAACGCCGCACCCACCTAAGCCCACCAGCCGAAGTTCCCGCGTCGCCGCGGTGGCCAGACGCTGCCGCCCCTGGCCACCCCGCTGAAAACCTCATCCGGCCGCCCTGTTCCGCCGCGCACATCCGCGTACACGTGCGGGTTTCGCGCGTTACGCTCCGCGAGGTGGACCTGCGTCGGCTGACCTCCTTCGTCGCGGTGGCCGAGGAAGGCCACTTCGGGCGGGCCGCCGCACGGTTGTTCCTCTCACCGGCCGCCGTCACCGCGCACGTCAAGCAACTCGAACGCGAGCTCGGCGTGACCCTGCTCGATCGCACGCCGGTGCGACCGACGGCCGCGGGGGAGCGCCTGCTCAGGCACGCGCGGGTACTGATCGACACCGCCAACGCGGCGTCGGCCGAGCTCGCCGACGCTCCCGTGGACGACCTGCCGCTGCGGGTCGGGATCATGGGCCATGGTTCGGCCGAGCTGACTCCCGCCTCGTTGCAGGCGTTCCGGCGGGCACGCCCGGAGGTTCGGCTGGCGTTGTCGACGCTGGACTTCACCGAGGGCGTTTCGGCGCTGCTGGAGCGCCGGGTCGACGTGGCTTTCGTGCGGCCCGCACCGGTCGACGAACGCATCGCCGTCGACGTCCTGACCACCGAGCAGCGCATCGTCGTCGTCCCGAGCGCCTGGCAGGTCGCCGACGCCCCCGGAGTCCGCCTGCGCGACGTGCTGGAGCTGCCCTACTTCAGCCTCCCCGACCGCACTCCCCGGTCGTTCACCGACTACCTCTACTTCGCGTCCTCACGTGGTGGCGAGCAACCGCGGCGGAGCAGCGACCACGCGCTGACGCCGCAGGACGTGCTGATGAACGCCGCGCTCGGTCGCGGTGCCGGGTCGGCCCTGCTCTCGTTCACCCGCTACTACTCGTGGCCGGGCACGACGTTCGTGCCGGTGGCCGACGCGCCGTGGGAGCAGAGCGTGCTCGCCACTCGCGCGGATGACCGCCGTCCGGATGTCCTCCTGCTGCGCAACATCGCGACGAAGCTCGCGCGCGAACTCGGACCACGTCTTCGGCTCTCACCTCCCTCCGGTGCATCCACCCGACACGGCGCTGTCCCCACGGACACGCACTGACTCCGCCAGCCAGTCGACCGGCAACCCGACTCGCAGCTCCGACTGAGCCGCGGTTCAGGTAGTTCCCCCAGCGGGCACAGCCCTGAACGGTCGGGCCGCGGTTCGCGCGAACCGCGGCCCGACCGGCAAGCCCGTTCTCCGCCCTGTGCGCAAGCCACCCAGGACTCGGGTCCGGAAACCGGAACCGGAGACCGAAACACGTCCCCAGCCACCCACTCCCGGCAAACCCGCACGGACGCGGAGTCACAGGCTCAGTCCGGGAACCCACCACCCCGAAGGACGAGAAGTCCGTCGGGACGCGGAATTCCCGGCTCGGCCGACCGATCCCCCAGTCGGCGCGGCGCCCCAGCAACCGCACCGACCACCGGTCGGCCTCCGGCCCCAGCCGCTCCCACCCGGCCCGGGCCGGTCAACGCCGCCGGGCGGCCTCGGCCCCCGGCGCGACCTGGCCTCAGGTACCCAGTTGAGCCTGGATGTCGTCGTGGAAAGCCGCGATGCGCGTGTAGACGCCGGGACTTTCCGGACGTGCGCACCCGTCCCCCCACGAGACGAGCCCGATGAGCCGGTCACCGGCCACCAGCGGTCCGCCGGAGTCGCCCTGGCAGGCGTCGACCCCGCCCCCTGGCACACCCGCGCAGGCCATGCTGTCGGCCTTGTACTGCTCCTTGTACGCCTTGGTGCACTCCTGGTCGGCGAGGACCTGCAGTTCGCCCATGCGCAGCTCGTTCGAGCTCTGCCCGTTCTCGGCCGTCTTCCCCCAGCCCAGCACCATGCTCGGGGTGCCAGGTTGGTAGAGCGCGGTGTCCTGCCCGGAGGCCACCGGCAGCGGTGGCTGCGGCAGCTGCTGGTCCAGCGTCAGCACCGCCACGTCCGAACCGCTGTTCGCGTCCTGGTACTTCGGGTGCACCCAGATGCCGGTGACCCTGGCGACCGTGCCGTCCTTGCCGTCCAGCCGCTCCCGGCCGGCCACGACCTGCACATTCTCCGGTTTCTCCCCCAGGACGCAGTGGCCCGCGGTGACGACCTTGTCCGGTGCCCCGATGGCACCGCCGCAGAGCTGGTTGCCCTGCGCGTCGGTCAGGTAGACCATCCACGGGTGCTGGGCGATGCTCGCGGGCTGCCCGCCCACGATCGGCGGCGCCTGCAGTACGGGCGGACCGGTCGCCAGCCCGCCCGCCGCCGGGGTCAACAGGGCCGACGAGAGCGCCACCGCACCGGCCACCCCCAGGAAAGGCCACGTTCGACGCGACATCCGTGCCATCTCGCTGATCTCCTCCCTCCGGAGCGCTGGGCACGGCCCGCACGACCGCCCGTCTCCGGCTCGACAAAGTGTCCATTAGAGAGAGGAACGAAGCTTGATCCTGATTCACCGCAACCGGAAGTTAGCACCCGATCAGGTGAAGGTCAGGCAACAAGATCACCCACGCGAGCGACAGGTCCACTTTGGACATGTGCCGGACGCGCGAGGTCCGCGCGGCGACTCCCGTGCTCCCGCGACCGAAGGAATCGGTTACAGCGCAAGGAAACCCTCCGCACCGCGCCACACGCTCAGTAGCCCGCCGCGACGTCGACGACGCCCAGCAACGGCTCGCCCGCGAGGTGGCGTCGCACGTTCTCCTCCACCCTGCGCGCCAAAGCCGGAACGAGCAAGGACTTCGGGTTGGCGGTGTGCGGGGAAACGAGCGCGCGGGGCTCGCTGAGGAGCGGGTGGCCGTCGGGCAGCGGCTCCGGGTCCGTGACGTCGAGCGCGGCCCCGCCGATGCGCCCCTCCGCCAGCGCCGCCACCAGCGCGTCGGTGTCGACCAGCGAGCCGCGGGCCACGTTGACCAGCCAGGCGCCGGACTTCATCACGGCCAGCGCCTCGGCGTCGACCAGCTTGGCGGTCTGCGCGGTGGCGGGCGCGGCCACCACGACGAAATCCGACGCCGACAGCAGCTCCCGCACGCCGTCGGCGTCCTCGGACGGCCACGTCCGCTCCGCGCCGTCGACCGGTCGCCCGGACCGGTTCACCGCCAGGATCCGCACCCCGAACGGCTTCAGCAACCCGATCAGGGCGCGGCCGATCCCGCCCGCGCCCAGGATGCCCACCGTCGCCCCGAACAGCGACCGGATGCCATCCGGCGGCGCCCAGCGGTCCGCCCGCGCCATGGTGTGCAGCTGCCGGAACCCGGCGAGCATCATCGCCAGGGTGTGCTCGGCCACCGTCTCGGCGTAGACCCCCGCGGCGGAGGTGAACCGCACGCCCTCGCGCAGCACGCCGCCGGCGAACCAGGTCTCCACGCCCGCTGCCGGGAGCTGCACCCACTCCATGCCCTCGTGGAAGAGCTCGTGGAACCGCTCGGGCCCCGCGCCGTACCAGACCAGCGCCGACGCCTCCTCGGCCGAACTCGGTTCGGCTCCGCCGGCGCGCACCGCCGCTTCCAGCTCCGGCTGCGCGACCGGTCCGACGTGGATCTTCACCTGAACTCCTGCCGTAGTGCTACGAACACGTGCGGGTCGCGGGCCTCTGTTTCCGAGGCGGATTCACGACCTTCTGATGAGCTCCGCCAGCGCGGGCAACTGCTCGGGATCCTCCAACGCCGACCCGACGGCGACCACCGACGCCCCCGCAGCCAGGAAGTCCGGCGCGTTGTGCGCGTTCATCCCTCCCGTGGCCGCGAAGTGCATACCGGGGAACGGGCCGCCCATGGCGGCGAACCAACCGGTGCCGAGCACGGCGGCGGGAAATGCTTTCACCCAGGTCAGGCCGAGTTTGCGGGCGTGCTGCACCTCGCTGGGCGTGGCGACGCCGGGCAGGTGCGGCAGCTCGCTCGCGCGCACCAGCTCGGGGTCCAGCCCCGGTGCCACGGTGAACGCGGCGCCCAGGTCGGTCGCCGTGCGCAGCTGTTCGACGCCGACCACGGTGCCCGCGCCGACCGGTCTGCCGCGGCGCGCGCCCGCCTCGATCGCCGCGCGCAGCGACGGCTCGGCCTCCGGTGTCTCGATGGGCACCTCGACGGCGTCGATGCCCAGGTCCCAGGCGCGCTCGGCGAGCATCGCGGTGCGCTCGGGGTCCATGCCGCGCAGGATCGCCATGACCCCGCAGGAGAACAGGTCGTCGAAGAAGGTCATAAGCTCCCACCGAACCGCAGTGCGTTCCACGTGCTCTCGTCGCAGTCGAGCCATCCGGCCAGCACGTCGGCCGTCGGCAGCGCGGTGTGGTCCTCCGTGCTGAGCAGGCTGTGCGCGGCGAGCAGGTGGCCCAGGCGCAGGCAGCGGACCCCGCTCTCCCCTCGCAGCACACCGGACAGGTAGCCGGCGGCGAAGGCGTCGCCCGCGCCGACCGGCTCCACGACGCGCACCTCCGGCGCGGTGACGACGGCAGGCCGCGCGCCGAACGCGGTGGCGTCGTTGGCGGCGTCCTTGACCACCAGCGTCGCCGGACCGTCGAGGACCGCGCGGACGTCGTCGGCCGTCTTCGCTCCCCACAGCGTGCCCGCCTCGTCCAGGCCGACGAAGACGATGTCGGCGAGCTGCGCGAGCTCCCGCAGCCGGGGCCCGGCGGCTTCGGCCGGCCACAGCGCCGGGCGGTAGTTGACGTCGAAGGAGATCTTCGACCTGCGCGGACCGGTCAGCAGATGCGTGATCAGACGGTCGCATCCCGGCGAGAGAGCGGGCGTGATCCCGCTGATGTGCAGCAGTTCCGCGTCAGCGGCGCCGCCGAGGAACCGCTCGTCCATTG
Organism: Saccharopolyspora erythraea; assembly: GCF_018141105.1. Classification (NCBI taxonomy): domain Bacteria; kingdom Bacillati; phylum Actinomycetota; class Actinomycetes; order Pseudonocardiales; family Pseudonocardiaceae; genus Saccharopolyspora; species Saccharopolyspora erythraea. Next base: position 6,725,821 of record NZ_CP054839.1, read on the forward strand.
TGGATGCGGCGGAACCCGTGCGGTAGTAGTACACCGTCGTGCCGCCGGGCGCGGGGTCCTTGAAGTACACGCCGGTCGGTGCGGTGGAATGGGTCTCGACGAGCGAGGTGTCGACCCCGGCCGCACCGATGGTCGCGACCAGTCGGCGGCCCAGGGGGTCGGCGCCGACCCGGCTCGCCCAGGCCACCCGGTGCCCCAGCGCGGCCAGGTGGACGGCCACATTGGACTCCGCACCACCCGTGGCCAGCGTGAACGACGTGGCGGTCTCCAGCCCGACCGGCTCGGCCGGGGCGATCAGCGACATCGTCTCGCCCAGGCACAGCACTTCATGTCCAGCGCGCGTGGTCAAGTCGGACCTCCTCGGGACGCAGACTAACGACCAGCCACTGCGAAAAACACACTGGACTTGCAGCATGTGCACAACGTCGGCCACGACACATCCACGCGGCCGCCCAACTAGGCTGGTCGGCGAGTGATCAAAGCCCCTACTCCGACGCTGAGGAGGAAGCTCGATGAGCCTGGAGCGCCCGATCGACCCGGACCCCTACTCGCTGCTGCCCGAGGTCCCGTCGTTCACCGTGACGTCCGACGACGTGACCGACGGCAGCCCGATGGCCCTGGACCACGCCTTCGACGGCATGGGAGCGGGCGGGCAGAACCGGTCGCCGCACCTGCGGTGGGAGGGGTTCCCGGAGAACACCAAGAGCTTCGTGGTCACCTGCTTCGACCCCGACGCGCCCATCCCCGGCGGTTTCTGGCACTGGGGCCTGGTCGACATCCCGGCCTCGGTGACCGAGCTGCCTGCCGACGCGGGCAGCCGCGACGGCCGGAGCGTGCCGGAGGGAGCCTTCCACGTGGCCAACGACATGGGTGAGCACGCCTACGGCGGCGCCGCGCCGCCGCCCGGTGACCGCCCGCACCGGTACTACTTCGCGGTGCACGCGGTGGACACCGAGAAGCTCGGCGTGGACGGCACCGCGAGCCTGGCCGTGGTCAACTTCAACCTGGCCTTCCACAGCCTCGCGCGGGCGATCATCACGCCGACCTACGCCCACTGACGACTCCCCGGATTTCACCCGGAAGAGCTGAATCCGGCTGCTGGAAGCGGCTTTCCGGACGCTGACCGAATCCAGCCCGGGTGCTCGTGCCTCTTTCCAGGAGGCGACGCACTTCCCGGCAGCCGCATCGGTGCCGACCGAACTGCGTTCGCGGTCCAGGAACACCGTCGGCTCCGGGAGGTACGGGTGAACGTCCAGGTGGTGCCCGCCGCCACCGCCGCGGTGCTCGCCGCGGCCGTGGCGGCCCTGCTGCTGGTGCCCTTCGCGGCTCGCGAGCACCGGCTGCGCGGCGAGCTGCGTCCCCGCACCCTCGCACTGCGGTTCGGCACGCTGCTGTACGTGTTGGGCCTGGCCGCGTACGTGCTGCTCCCGCTGCCCGCAGACGGCGCGTGCGTGGCCATGGACCCGCAGTTGCGGCCGCTGGCCGGGGTCGCGGAGCGCGGCGCGGACGGCGCGGCGCAGTTCGCTCTCAACGTCGCGCTGTTCGTACCGCTGGGCGTGCTTATCCGGCGACGCGTGCCCGTGGCCGCGCTCACCGGCGCGTCCGTGTCCCTGGCGGTCGAGCTGACGCAGCTCACCGGGGTGTGGTTCCTCCTCCCCTGTCCGTACCGCCTGTTCGACGTCGACGACCTGCTCGCGAACACGGGTGGAGCCGTGGCCGGCTGTCTGCTCGCCCGGGTGACCGCCGGTGGGCGCCGTGGCGCGGCCATGCCGACGGGACGTCGCGGTCTCGCCCTTCCCGCGCAGCGCTCCTGGCAGTTACCGAACGCACTGTCCGCACTGAACGGGGTCGCGTACGCGGGAGCCGTGGCCGGCCGCGCGGTGACGTTGCCGAAGCCTGAGCGGGCAGCGACTCCTTTGCCCCTGCTCGATTGCGGCCCCGATACTTGCTTTGCACCACAACCGGTCACCGGTGCACCACGCGCGGGCCGGGCCGGGCCCGCGCAAAGGGATGCACCATCCCCTCCCCGCCTGCCGACCTGCGCGCCTCGCCCGGTCACCGCCTACCGGCGGCTGCTGGGCATGTGCTGCGACCTCCTGCTGCTGTGGTGGCTCGGAACAGCGTTGCGCGGAGCGATCGTGATCGGCGCCGACCTCACCGACCACGCGGTGTCGCCGGTCACCGGCAAGTGGCTGGAAGCCGCGGTGCTGTGGTGCGCGCCCGCGCTCGCCGTGCTCGGCGTCACCCTCGCGTACCGGGGTACCAGCCCCGGCCAGCACGTCGTGCTCCTGCGCACGCTCGCGCGGGACGGAAGCCCGCCGAGCGCGGCGGCGACCGCGCGCAGGTGGGCAGCGGGAACCGGAGGTCTCGCGGCGGTACAGGCCCTCGCGGCGCTGATGGACGCGTGGGGACTCGCGGACTGGTCGGGGCCGGCGGGACCACTGTCGGCAGCCTGGTGCGCGGCCCACGCACGTGGTGTGGCCGGAACCCCCGCCGAGCGGGGAATCAGCATGCGGCTCGCCGGGTTGTACGTGAGCGACGCCCGGAGCGCCCCGAGCGGGAGCTCCACGTCACCGACACCGACACCTGATGCAGGATGGACACGTGCGGCACTTCGATCTCGTCATCATCGGTTCCGGCTCGGGCAACTCGATCCTCGACGACCGGTTCGCGGACTGGAACGTGGCCATCGTCGAGAAGGGCGTCGGCAGCACCGGCAACTACGGCGGTACCTGCCTGAACGTCGGTTGCATCCCGACCAAGATGTTCGTGCACACCGCCGACGTGGCAGGCGCGCCGTCGGCGGGCACCCGGCTCGGGGTCGACCTCGAGCTGCGGGACGTGCGCTGGCACGACATCCGCGACCGCATCTTCGGGCGCATCGACGAGATCTCGTCCGGCGGCAGGCGCTACCGGGCCGAGGACAACCCCAACGTCACCCTGTTCGAGGGTGTGGGGCGGTTCACCGACGTCAAGCAGGTCGAGGTCGAGACCGCGGGCGGCACCGAGACGATCACCGCCGACCGCTTCGTCGTCGCCGCCGGTGGCCGGCCGGCGATTCCGGACATCCCCGGCATCGAGAAGGTCGACTACCACACCAGCGACTCGGTGATGCGACTCGACGAGCTCCCCCGGCGCATGATCATCATGGGCACCGGCTTCGTCGGTGCGGAGTTCGCGCACGTCTTCTCCGCGCTGGGCGTCGAGGTGACCCTGGTCGGCCGGTCCGGCCGGGCGCTGCGCAGCCAGGACGTCGATGTCTCCGAGCGGTTCACCGAGCTGGCGGGCCGACGCTGGGACCTGCGGCTCAACCGCAAGGAGATCGGCGTCGAGCAGGACGGGGACCTGACCCGCCTGTACCTCGAGGGCCCGGACGGCTCGGAGGTCGTCGAGGCCGAGGCGCTGCTGATCGCCGTCGGCCGGGTGCCCAACTCCGATCGCCTCGACGCCGCGAAGGGCGGCCTCGCGCTGTCCAGGAACGGCAAGATCGAGGTCGACTCCGAGCAGCGCACCTCCGTCGACGGGGTCTGGGCGCTGGGCGACATCAGCTCGCCCTACGAGCTCAAACACGTGGCCAACCACGAGATGCGGGTCGTGCAGCACAACCTGCTGCACCCGGACGCGCCCATCGCGTCCGACCACCGCTACGTGCCGGCCGCGGTGTTCTCGTCGCCGCAGATCGCGTCGGTGGGACTCACCGAGCAGGAAGCGCAGCGGCTGGGTGTGGAGTACGTCACCAGCGTGCAGGACTACGGCGGGATCGCCTACGGCTGGGCGATGGAGGACAGCACCGGCTTCGCGAAGCTGCTCGCGGACCCGGAAACCGGGAAGCTGCTCGGCGCGCACATCATCGGCCCGCAGGCTCCGACGCTGCTGCAACCGCTGATCCAGGCGATGCAGTTCGGCCTGGACGCCCGCACGATGGCCCGTGGCCAGTACTGGATCCACCCGGGGATGCCGGAGCTGATCGAGAACGCGTTGCTGAACCTTCCCTTGCGGTGAAACGATCTCGGGTGCCGATCGTCGCGCCCTTATCGTTACAGCAACGCGGAAAGTGAGCACTGGCAACAGGTTTCGGTATGCGGCGACCGCCCGGCCCGTCCCACCCGGCCCCTGCGCGGGCAACACCTCGCGCGGCGTCCGCCATCATCTGACCCGGCCCTTCCCAACGGAGAGAAAGGCGACCTGGTGCCGCACGCACGTCTCGAAGCGGTCTACAACGACATCGTCCAGCGCAACCGAGGAGAAACCGAGTTCCACCAAGCTGTCCAGGAAGTCCTGGAGAGCATCGGACCGGCGCTGGACAAGCACCCCGAGTACGCCGAGCACAAGATCGTCGAGCGGATCTGCGAACCCGAGCGGATGGTCACCTTCCGCGTGCCGTGGGAGGACGACCACGGCGAGGTGCACGTCAACCGCGGTTTCCGAGTGGAGTTCAACAGCGCCCTCGGCCCGTACAAGGGCGGTCTGCGCTTCCACCCCTCGGTCTACCAGGGCATCGTGAAGTTCCTCGGGTTCGAGCAGATCTTCAAGAACGCCCTCACCGGGCTGCCGATCGGCGGCGGCAAGGGCGGCGCCGACTTCGACCCGAAGGGGCGCTCGGATCGCGAGATCATGCGCTTCTGCCAGAGCTTCATGACCGAGCTGCACCGGCACATCGGCGAGCACACCGACGTGCCCGCCGGTGACATCGGTGTCGGCGGCCGGGAGATCGGCTACCTCTTCGGACAGTACAAGCGGATCACCAACCGCTACGAGACCGGTGTGCTCACCGGCAAGCACCATTCCTTCGGCGGGGCGAAGGTGCGCACCGAGGCCACCGGCTACGGCTGCGCCTACTTCGTCCGGGAGATGCTGGCCGCGCGCGGCGAGTCGTTCGAGGGCAAGCAGGTCGTGGTGTCGGGCTCCGGCAACGTCGCGACCTACGGCATGGAGAAGGTCCACCAGCTGGGCGGGACCGTGGTCGCCTGCTCGGACTCCACCGGCTACGTCTACGACGAGAACGGCATCGACGTCGGCCTGGTCAAGCAGATCAAGGAGGTCGAGCGGGGGCGCATCAGCGCCTACACCGACCGCCGGCCGGGCTCGAAGTTCGAGGAGGGCGGTGTGATCTGGGAGGTGCCCTGCCAGGTCGCGATGCCTTCGGCGACGCAGAACGAGCTGACCGCGCAAGACGCCGCAACGCTCATCGCCAACGGCTGCATGGCCGTCGGCGAGGGCGCGAACATGCCCGCCACACCGGAGGCGGTCCGGGTGTTCCGGGAAGCCGGAATCGCGTTCGGGCCGGGCAAGGCCGCCAACGCGGGCGGCGTGGCGACCTCGGCGCTGGAGATGCAGCAGAACGCGTCCCGCGACACGTGGAGCTTCGAGCGCACCGAGCGGCGGCTCGAAACGATCATGAAGGACCTGCACGACCGCTGCTACGCCACGGCGGAGGAGTACGGCGCACCCGGCGACTACGTCGCGGGCGCCAACATCGCGGGTTTCACCGCGGTGGCCGACACGATGCTGCGACTCGGGCTGGTCTGAGCCGGCGAGGCGCCGCCCGGCTCCGGCCACGGCCGCGGGCCGGGCGGTCCACCCAGACCGGGCGGCGGCTGGGTTCGGCCCGATCGCTTCCGCGCCTCCGGCAAGCCTGGCTGGCGTCCCGGTCGCGCCCGGCTGGCGTCTCCGGCCAAGCCTGGCTGGCGTCCCGGTCGCGCCCGGCTGGCGATTCGGCCGAGCCGGGCCGCGTCTCCGGCCGCGCCCCACCGGCGTTTCCGGCCGCATGTCTAGCGCTTTCCGCGGGCGATCGCGCCGCGTTCCGCCGTCGCCCTACCGCGTTCAGATGGTGCGGGGGCGTCCCGCGACGATGCCGATGCAGCCCTGGATCAGCACGATCGCCAGCACGATCGCCAGCGAAACGGTCCAGCCGCCCGTCACGTCGTGCATGACGCCGAACATGAAGGGGCCGACCGAGGCGATCAGGTAGCCGAAGCTCTGCGACATCGCCGAGAGCTGGCCGGTGTCGGCGGCGTTGCTGGTCCGCAGTGAGATGAACACCAGCGCCAGCGGGAACGCGCTCAGTCCCACGCCGAGCAGCAGCGCCCATAGCAGCGGGGCGCTCTGCGGCGCGACCAGCAGTCCCACGACGCCGCTCGCCGTCAGCACCGCGAGCCCGACGGCCCAGCCGGACTGCCCCCGCGTCCGGGTGACCAGCGGCGGCAGGATCATGTTGAGCGGCACGCCGACCAGCAGCAGCACGCCGAGCAGGGCGCCCGCCGTGGTGGCGTCGACGCCGGCGCTCTTGAACACCTCGGGCATCCAGCCCATCACCACATACGCGACCAGCGACTGCATCGCGAAGTAGGCGGTGATCGCCCACGCCAGCGGGCTGCGCATCAGCGAACGGCGCCCGCCCTGCGCCGCCGTGCCGGTGACCTGCCTGGACGCGGCATGGCGCCGGGTCGCTGGGACCCACACGCAGAACGCGGCGAGCGCCACGACCGCCCAGGTGGCCAGGGCCAGCTGCCAGCTGCCCGTCGAGTGCTGCAACATCGGCGTCAGCGCCGAGCCCACGGCACCGCCCGCGGCCATCGTGGTGGTGTAGAGGCCGGTGGCCATGCCGACCCGGTTGGGGAAGGCCTCCTTGACCACCACCGGGATCAGCACGTTGCACATCGCGATCGAGGCGCAGACCAGCACCGTCCCGGCCAGGACCGTCCACGGTCCGTCGACCACGCGCAGCACCATCGCCGCGGTCAGCACCGCCAGCGAGACGCCGATCACCCGGCTCATGCCCCAGCGCCTCGCCAGCAGCGGGGCGGCGATGCCCGCCGCGCCGAAGCACAGGGTCGGCACCGAGGTGACGATGCTGGCCCACGTGCTGCTGCTGCCGAGGGAGTCGCGCACCTCACCCAGCACCGACGCGAGGCTGGTGACCGCCGGGCGCATGTTGGCCGCCGCCAGCGCGACACCGGCGAGGAGCAGCCCACCTCCGGCCACCGCCGTGTGCCGGTTGGGCAGCACCGCCTCGGAGGCACCGTCGTTCTCCAGCCGCAGCGCATCGGGGTGCGGGGCGTGCGGAGGAGAGCTGGCATCCTGGTCGGTCACATGGTCAGGGACATGCTGGCTGCGCGACTCTATGGACATCGCGTACTAGTATGTCAAACGTAGGATGTTTGGACGAAAGGACGTCTACGTGCCCTTGGTCACCACCAAGCGGACCGGGCTGGTCGATCAGGTGATCGACCAGTTCCGGGAGCTCATGGCCTCCGGCGAGTGGCCGCTGGGCAGCCGCATCCCGCCCGAAAGCGAGCTGGTCACGGGCCTCGGGGTCGGCCGCAACACCGTGCGCGAGGCGATCCGGGCGCTCTCCCACTCCGGCCTGCTCGAGGTGCGCCAGGGGGACGGCACCTTCGTCCGGGCAACCAGTGAGATCTCCGGTGCCGTGCGCAAGCTGTGCGGGTCGGAGCTGCGCCACGTCCTCGAAGTGCGCCGCGCGCTGGAGGTCGAAGGCGCCCGGCTGGCGGCAAGCGCCCGGACCGACGAGGACGTCCGCGATCTCGGAGTCGCCCTGCGCGACCGGGACGAGGCGGTCCGGCGCATGGACCGCGAGACGGTGATCACCAAGGACGCCGACTTCCACCTCCGGCTCGTGCAGGCCTCGCACAACCCGGTGCTGATCGGCCTCTACGAGGGCCTGAGCGAGGCGGTCCGCTCCAGCGTCGCATCGGCGTTCGACCCGGAGATCCCGCCCGAGGAGCACGTCTCCCACACGGAGCTGGTGGCCGCCGTCCGCGACCGCGCCCCCGACCGGGCCGCCGCCGAGGCAGGCGGCTTCCTGGACGAGCTGCTGGCCCAGACGCCCAGCACGGACGACTAGCGCGGCGGCGGAGCGGCGGCAGCCGGGCTGCGGAGCTGCTGGCGGGGCAGCCAGTAGGACGGCCGAGCCGCGAAGTGGCGGCCGACAGCGAAGCGGCGAAGCACCAGTTGGCCGGGCAACGGAACGGCGGCCGGCCGTCGCGCAGCGGAGCGCTGGCCGGCTGGGCTACGGCCGACCGTCGGGCAGCGCTGGGCTACTGAGCGGCGGGCAGCAGCGCCCGCCCGACGGCGGACGTCCTGCCCGAGCGCCCGGACACGCACGCAGGCGCCGGGAACGTGGTCCGGACCTGCGGTCCCACGCGACTAGGTCACGTGGGGCAGCCCGGTCAGTAGTCCGTGCCCACGTCGAAGGAAGCGCCGCCGGAGTCGAGAGACGCACCGCCGGCGTCGCCGGCGACCGGGGCGAGCCACGCCGCCCCGACGACGCCGCCCGCCAGCGCGGTCGTCGCACCCCGACCACCGGTTGCCTGCAGGCGGACGGAAGGTGCGCCGAACCGGGTGATCACGATGTCCTCACCCGACTCCGCCCGGTCGATCAGCTCCGCCAACCGTTCCTGGGCTTCAGCGATGGTGAACTCAGCGGCCATGTGGCAGACGTTACTCGGAACCGCCGCCGGAGCGCAGCGCCGCGTGACTGCCTGCACCCGGCGGGAGCAACGGGAGCCCGGCCGGGGCGCCGCCTTCGAGCAGCCGCCGGATCGCGTCGGTGTCGAGGTGCTTCTCAACCAGGTCGCCGAGCAGGTCGAGCTGACCGGCGCGGATCGCGGCGAACGACGTGTCATCGGCCGCGACGAAGCCGTCGCGGCCCGCGCACCCGGCCGCCCAGGTCAGCAACTTCCTGCGGAAACCGTCGTTCTCGAACAGGCCGTGCCAGTGCGTGCCCGCCACCGACCCGCGGAGCGCGCCCTCGTCCTCGCCGTCGGGCAGCCGGACCAGACCAGTGAGGTCGTCGCCTCGGCGCACCGGCACACCGTGGTGGATCTCGTAGCCGTGCACCGGCTCCCCGAAGGCCGTTCCTGACGGCCTGCGCAGCGTCTTGGCCTCCGCGAACTCGATCTCCAGGTCGAGCATCCCGAGGCCGTCGACCACCCCGGCCCCCGACTCCACCTGGTCGGTTATGCGGCGGGTCAGCATCTGGAAGCCACCGCAGATGCCGACGACCGGCAGCCCCGCCCCGGCGTGCGCGCGGATCGCGTCGGCGAGTCCGGTGTCGTGCAGCCAACCGAGGTCGGCGACGGTCGACTTCGACCCGGGTAGCACCACGAGGTCCGCGTCGGTCAGCCGCGACGGCTCGGTCACGAACCGGACCGCGACCCCCGGCTCGGCCGCCAGGGCCTCGACGTCGGTGGCGTTGGAGATCCGCGGCAGCCTCGGCACCGCCACCCGCAGCCACTGCGAGCCGCGCGGCGGAGCCGGGCGGCCCACCACGCCGTCGGCGACGTAGGAGAGCGAGTCCTCGGCATCGAGCCACAGGTCCTCGGCCCACGGCAGCACGCCGTGTACCGGCCGGCCGGTCAGCGCGCGGAGCTGGTCGAGCCCGGAGTCCAGCAGGGCGGGGTCGCCGCGGAACTTGTTGATCACGAAACCGCCGACCAGCGCCTGGTCGGCCGCGTCGAGCAGCGCCAGCGTGCCGAAGAGCTGGGCGAACACCCCGCCCCGGTCGATGTCGCCGACCACCAGCACCGGCAGCCCCGCGGCCCTGGCCAGCCCCATGTTGGCGATGTCGGTGGCGCGCAGGTTGATCTCCGCCGGGGAACCGGCGCCCTCGCAGATCACGTGGTCGTGCTCGGCGCGCAGACCATCCAAAGTGGACACCACGGTGTCCAGGAGGGCCGCCTTGCGCTCCCGGTAGGACATCGCGGTCACCTCGCCGCTGACCTGCCCGAGCACCACCACCTGCGACCTGCGGTCGCTGCCCGGCTTGAGCAGCACCGGGTTGAACCGCACCGACGGCTCCAGACCGCACGCCGCGGCCTGCACCGCCTGCGCCCGTCCGATCTCACCGCCGTCCGGCGTCACCACCGAGTTGTTCGACATGTTCTGCGCCTTGAACGGCGCCACGCGGGCTCCGGTGCGGGCCAGCCACCGGCAGACACCGGCCGCGACCACGCTCTTGCCGGCATCCGACGTCGTCCCGGCGATCAGCAGCGCGTTCACATCAGCCTTCCTACCCCACTGCGCCGCCCGCTCCACCAGTCGGTCGTGAACCTTGCGGAACCAAGTCGCGGACGCTTACGTCCCTATGTCCGAAATCAACTAGCCTGCTCCGACGAACGCGCACCGCACGGACCCGAGGAGACCCATGCACCCCGACGACTGGCTGTCCCAGTAAAGCGCCAAGCTCCAGAAGGTCAAGGAGGACACCGACCGCGCCCGCGGCCAGCTCAGCGAGGTAGGCGGGTCGGCGACGTCACAGGACGGCCAGGTCACCGTGCGTGTCAACAGCAGCGGCGTGCTGGAGGACATCCAGTTCGGCCGTGACTTCCAGCACCCCCAGCCCGAGAAGGTGCGCGAGTCGATCATGGAATGCGTCCGCAGGGCCCAGCGCGAGGCGGCCGGCCAGATGATGGACGTGATGCAGCGGTTCGTCGGCGAGGGCGACGCGCTGGAGTTCGTCAAGAGCAACCTGCCGCACGGCTACGCGGGTGACGGCACCGACGATGACGCCGCTCCCGGCGGCCGCGGCGGCAACGAGATCGACGACGACTTCGACGACAACTCCGGCGGGAGGTACCTGCGGTGAGCGACGACGGGTTCCGGGCGGACGTACCGACGATCAAGGAACACGCGGGCAAGGTCCAGGGCTTCACCGAACGCGTCAAGACGGCGCACGGCGCGGCGCAGACCTCGATGAGTTCCGACGCCTTCGGCGTATTCGGTCAGTTTCTCGCCCAAGCGGTGATCACCCAGTGCAACGAGGTCAAGTCGACCATCGAAAGCGGCGGGAAGTCGCTCGACTCGATCAAAAAGGCCCTGGATGACACAGCCGCCGACTACGAGGCCACCGACCAGGAGAGCGGTGCCATCCTGAAGGAGGTTGAAGGTGGCTTCTGAAGACGCTCTCGTCGTCACCGGAGACGAGGCAGCCAAGGAATCGGAAGAGAAGGGCACCGCAAACCCCTTCAGCGGAGCGGGCGGCTTCGAGAACGTCTACGGCATCGGCCAGTCCATTTCGAACGGTGACTGGGACTCGGTCGGCCTCAACGCGATGGGAGCGGGTGTCGACGCGGTCGGCCTCGCCGCTGATCCGCTGGGAACCCTGTTGAGCTGGGGATTCGGGTGGGTCATCGACAACGTTTCCTTCATCAAGGAACCTTTCAACGACCTGATGGGCGACCCGGACGCCATTTCCGGCATGGCGGCAAGCTGGGAGAAGATCGGCACCGAACTCAAGGGGGCCGGTAAGGAATACGGCCAGTCGGTCAGTGCCACTACCCAGTGGGAAGGCAAATCGGCGGACGCCTACAGGAAGCTTGGAGAGGACGGCGCCAAAGCGATCGATGCCATGGCTGAAGCCAGCACCGCCATGAAATCAGCGGTCGAGGGCGCGCAGGTCGTTGTCGCGGCTGTACGCGGCATCGTGCGCGACCTCATCGCGGGGGCTGTCGCTGAAATCGTCAGCGCCCTGCTGAAATGGGCCGCCGCCGCGGCGGCCACCGCCGGTATCGCAGCGGGAGGGGCCATCGCCGATGCGATCCGCATCGCGCTCAAGTGGGCCGACAAGATCTCCGAATGGATGAACAAGCTCGGCACGGTTCTCAAGAACCTCTGGAACAAGCTCGACGAACTCGGTTCGGCCGCCGCGTCGATCCGCAAGGGCATCGACGGCTTCTTCCACAACCTGGGCAACATGCCGGGAATCGCTCCGAAGCAGAGCGCCATCACGGAGCAGAGCCTCACCGACGCTGCGCGCAAGATCGCTCCGAGCACCACCACGGGCAGTGCAGCGAGTCGAGGATTCATGGCCGGTGGCAGTGAGTTCATGCCCTCCTTCAGGGGCAACATCTTCGAAGCGGGATGGACGGACGGGGGCGCGAGCAAACTCGGCTACGAAGCTGTCAAAGAGACGGCGAAGCTGGACGACGGCAAGGACGAAGTGGCAGACCACTAGCAACAGATTCAGGAATTGCTGTGCTCAAATCGGACAACCTCGCGGTCCGGCTTGGCAAGATGATCGCCGGCTTCATCGTCGTCGCGGTCCTTGTGATGCTCTGGCCGACCATCGTCTTCTCCTTCCCGACGATGAAGGACAAACCGAACGCGACCGCCGACGTGAAGTCGTGCGAGGACACCGGCCCCGTCACGCGACGCGGCTTCGGCCACAACTGGAACTGCGTCGCGACGATCCGGGACGACGAGACCGGGCAGACATGGACCACGTCCATCGACATGAACTTCTTCACCCCCGACGAGATCGGTGAACCACAGCGACTGACGTGGGGATACGGTGGCGGACGCGGGAACATCAACACGGACAAGCGCACCTATACGCAAGCCGAGGGCTTCTCCAGCGGCACGGTGACGATGATTTCGATCGTCGCCGCCGGAGTTCTCGGCATCCCCGCGCTGTGGATGTTCTCCAAGTCCGTCGTCTGGTCGTTCAGCCAGGCCGAGCAGCGGAAATTCTGGGAGAAGATCCACGGCTCGCCGGAGGAGCGCGCCGCGAAGAAGAAAAAGGACCAGGAGTTCTGGGACCAGATGCGCCGCAACCGGGAGCAGCGCAAGCAGGCCCGGCAGCAGCGCAAGGGCTGAACCGCCTCAGCGCAGCAGGTCCGGCCGGTGCGCCGAGATCGCCTGGGCGAGCCGCCGCGCGGTGGCTCGCCCAGGGAGGTCGACGGTGCAGGGCCCGGCGTCGGTGGCCTTGACGAGCTTGCCGTGGCGCTGCGCGAAGTTCGCATCGCCCGGATACAGCTCCAGCGCGGCAGGGAGGCTGTTGGCCTTCGGGTCGTCCTTCGGCTTGGGCTGCGGCTCACCGCGGACCGCGCGCAGCTCCGTCCACGCGACGAGGTCGGTCTCGTTCCAGCTGCTGAACCACATGCCGCGCTCGTCGACGTGCACGCGGTGCGTGCGGGAGAGCACGAACAGCGACCCCACGAGGAACAGCAGTGCGAGCGGGCCGACCAGGATGATCATCACCCACGGCACGAACGGGTTGAACTCGCGAGCCGCCTGGTCCGGCGTGAGCAGGTAGAAGACGAAGATCCCGGCGAAGGCGCACAGTCCGAGCGCCCCGGCGAGCATGCCCCAGCCGTACCGGTACCGGACCACCGTCGCGTTCTCGCCGGGCGCCAGGCCGCTGTGCGTCGACATGTGCGTCAGGGCAGGGTGAGGATCTCGTTGCCGTCCTCGGTGATGAGGATGGTGTGCTCGAACTGCGCCGTCCAGCTCTTGTCCTTGGTGGTCACCGTCCAGCCATCGCTCCACATGTCGTACTCGTGGGTGCCGAGGGTGATCATCGGCTCGATGGTGAAGGTCATGCCGGGCTCCAGCACGGTCTGCACCGACGGCTCGTCGTAGTGCAGGACGACCAGGCCGCTGTGGAACGCGCGGCCGATGCCGTGCCCGGTGAAGTCGCGGACCACGCCGTAGCCGAAGCGCTTGGCGTAGGACTCGATGACCCGGCCGATCACGTTGAGCTGCCGCCCGGGCCTGGCGGCCTTGATCGCGCGCATCGTCGCCTCGCGGGTGCGCTCGACCAGCAGCCGCACCTCCTCCGACACGTCACCGGCGAGGAAGGTCGCGTTGGTGTCGCCGTGCACGCCCCCGACGTAACCGGTGACGTCGACGTTGACGATGTCGCCGTCCTCGATCACCGTCGAGTCCGGGATGCCGTGGCAGATGACCTCGTTCAGCGATGTGCAGCAGGACTTCGGGAACCCCCGGTAGCCCAGCGTCGACGGGTACACGCCGTGGTCGAGGAAGAACTCGTGCACGACCGCGTCGATGTGGTCGGTGGTGACGCCGGGGCGCACCGCCTCGCCTGCGGCCACCAGGGCCTGCGCGGCCAGCTTGCCCGCCACCCGCATCGCCTCGACGACCTCGGGCGGCTGGACGTAGGGCTCGGTGTTGCGCTTCGGAGCCGCCTTGCCGACGTACTCGGGACGCTCGATGGTCTTGGGGACCTGTCGGTGTGGCGTCTGCACACCTGGCTCAAGGGGGGCTCTTACCGGCATGTCCTCACTCTAAAACGTCCGGTGCGCGCCCGGCCGCGCACCGGTCCGCAACCCGGTGCGCGCATGACGAATCCCACACGTCGGCGTGGTGGGCGTCACGGCGCGGCGGAGAGGAACCGCTTGGCCGCCTCGATCGCCGGGCCGGACGTCCCGGCGTCGGTGACCAGCACCGCGAACGCCAGGTCGCCCCGATAGCCGACGAACCAGCCGTGCGAGTGCGTGCCGTCGCCGAACTGCGCGGTACCGGTCTTGCCCGCGACCTCCCCGGACCCGGCCAGAGCGGTCGCGGTGCCCGAGGTGACGACCTCGCGCATCATCGGCCGGAGCTGGTCGAGGGTGCGCTGGGAGAGCGGCTGCGGCGTCGCGTCGACCTTGGTCTGGGTGCCCTGCACCAGCGTCGGGACCGGCATCGAGCCGTTGGCCACCGTCGCCGCGGCCAGCGCCATCCCGAACGGGCTCGCCAGCACCTTGCCCTGCCCGATGCCGTTCTCGGCGCGCTGCACGGTCGCCTCGGCCTCCGGGGCGGCACCGGTGATCGTGGTGGCACCGGTCATCTCGAAGTCCACCCCGACGCCCAGGCGCTTGGCCGCGTCGGTCAGGGCGCCGGTGCGCTGGTCGACCGAGAGCTGCGCGAACGTCGTGTTGCAGGACTTCGCGAAGGCGGTCCGCAGCGGGACGGTACCGAGGTCGAACTCCTTGTCGTTGGGGATGACCCGGCCGTCGAACGGCTTCTTGGGCGGGCACTGCACCGGGGTGTCGATGCCGATCCCGCCCGACTCCAGCGCGGCCGCCGCCGTCGCGATCTTGAAGGTCGAGCCGGGCGGGTACTGGCCGGTCAGCGCGACCGCGCCCTGCGCGTCGGCCGGGGCGTTCTGCGCCACCGCGAGCACCTCACCGTTGGAGGGGCGCAGCGCGACCATCATCGCCGCCTGCGGCACCGGGTCCACTGCCCCTTCCGCGGCGCGCTGCGCCCGGTCGCTGAGCGTGGAGTGCACCGCGGGCACCGGGCGCGCCGGAACGTCGTGCAGCGTCCGCACCACGGCTCCGTTGAAGTCGTTGCGGGCGACCACGCGCCAGCCGGTACCGGCCTGGATCTGGTCGTCCACCGTCCTGGCCAGTCCGGCGAGCACCTGCGAGCCGTAGCCGCGCTCGGCGGTGACCAGCTTCTCCTGCGCCGGGAACCTGACACCCGGCAGGTTGTAGACACCGGACCTGACGCGCTCGTAGTCGGCCTGCCGCAGCGTCACCACCGCGTAGGGCTGGCCGGCGGGCGTCCTGGCCACGCCATCCATGATCGACTGCTGGGTGATCGCGGGCTCGACGCTGCTCAGCGCCGCCGCGAGCCTGCCCGCGACGCCGGGCACGTCCCCGGCCTCCTGCGGGTTCAGGCTCACCGTCACCAGCTGCTCGAGGCCCATGAGCTGCACCCCGTCGCGGTCGAGCACCGGCCCCGGGTCGGGCCGCTGCTCCTGGAAGGCGAGCGTCTGCTGGGCGCCGAGGTCGGGGTGGATCACCGACGGGGCCCAGCGGACCTTCCAGCCCTGGTCGTCCTCGACCAGTTGCATCGAGGCCGGGTAGGACCAGCTGCGGCCGTCACCGAAATCCCAGGTCAGGTCGTAGTTCGCGGTCGCGGTGTCGGCTTCCTCGACCTTGCCAAGCTTGGCCGTGGCCGCCTTCGGAGCCAGGGCCTCGCGGTTGGCCTCCAGCACCGGCCGCGCCGCGTCGGGAGCGTTGGTGCGGGCAGCCGCCCCGGCCACGTCACCCGCGGTGTAGGCCCGCAGGAACGCCGAAGCCACGTCGCCGGCGGAAGGACCGGAGTCGAAGACCCCGCAGCCCGCGGTCGGCAGCAACAGCAGCAGCCCGGCCATCAGCCCGAAGATCCGGTAGGAACACACGCCGCGAGTATGCCCAAGATCCCCCGCCCGGGTCACCCGTGATTGGCCACCGGGCTGTGCGTCAACGCCCGGAGCAGGGCCGATGCCGAACGGGGTGACTTGGAACATGGCGTCTGGAACGGGGCCGATCCGCAAAGGACCGTTCGCGACGCGCCGACACGCCGGTCAGAGAGCGCGCCGACACGCCGGTCGGAAAGCGCGCCGACGGGTCGGTCAGAACAGGACGGTCGCGAACGAGCCGAGCTCCTGGAACCCGACCTTGCGGTAGGCGATCCGGGCACCGATGTTGAAGTCGTTGACGTACAGGCTCGCGGTGCGCCGGAGCCCGCGCACCAGCCGGTCGGCCACCGCCGCGGTGCCCGCCGTGCCGATCCCGGTGCTGCGGCGGTCCGGATGCACCCAGACGCCCTGGATCTGCCCCACCGACCGCGACATCGCCCCGATCTCGGCCTTGAAGACCACCTGGCCGCCCTCGATGCGGGCGAAGGCCCGGCCGCCGGCGATCAGCTCGGCGACCCGCGCCCGGTAGCCTGCCGCTCCCCCGTCGCTGGACGGGTCGATGCCGACCTCCTCGGTGAACATCGCCACCGCGGCGGGCAGGTAGATGTCGAGCTCGTCGGGGCGAACCGGCCGGACCAGCGGGTCGGGGGCCACGCTGGGCGGCCCCGAGAGCACCATCAGCGGCTGCTCCGCCCGTACCTCGCGGGCCGGACCCCACTGCGGCTCCAGCTCCGCCCACAGGTTGAGGACCTGCTCGGCCGGGCCGACCAGCGACGAGCAGACGCGGCGGCGGCGCAGGGCCCGGTCGGCGAAGGCCCGCATGGCGTCCGGCCGCCCACGCAGCGGGATCAGGTTCACGCCGGAGAAGCACAGCCCGTCGAGCTTGCTGCCGTAGCCCCACAGTTCGCCACCGAGCCGGAGCGGGTGGACACCGGCCACCTCGACCCGCGACGCGACCATGCATGCCGCGACGGGGTCGGAGTCCAGCACCGAGCGGACACCGACCGCGTCCCGTTCCTCCAGAAGCCGGGCACCGGCGAGCTTGAGCACGCGCCAAGACTGCCAGAAATGGTGCGCACGAGGCTGTACCGCCCGGCACAGCAATCCCCATCTCGCCGCCGCACTCACCCGAAAGGAGTAGCGCGGCGCGTCGGCCGGGCCGGAAATCGCGACCCGCGGACGCGACGCGCCGAGTTCCGGGCGAAGCACGCGAACCCCGATCGGGAACCGGTCAGCCGACGGTGACCGCGCCTGGCGACCACGCCCGCCCGGTCAGCCGGGCAAGCCGCTCGAGTCTCCGAGGGACAGCGCCCCGGGCGGCCGGGCAAGCCGCCCCGGCACGCGAGCGCGGGTCAGCCGACGGTGACGACCGGAGCGCCGGAGTCGGCCTCCTCGGCGGACTCCATGCCCTCGGCGATGCGCATGGCCTCCTCGATGAGGGTCTCCACGATCTGGTGCTCGGGCACGGTCTTGATGACCTCGCCCTTGACGAAGATCTGGCCCTTGCCGTTGCCGGAGGCCACGCCGAGGTCGGCCTCGCGGGCCTCACCGGGACCGTTCACCACACAGCCCATCACCGCCACGCGCAGCGGCACCTCCATGCCCTCCAGGCCCGCGGTGACCTCGTCGGCGAGCTTGTAGACGTCGACCTGGGCGCGGCCGCAGGACGGGCAGGAGACGATCTCCAGCTTGCGCGGGCGCAGGTTCAGCGACTGCAGGATCTGCGCGCCGACCTTGATCTCCTCGACCGGCGGGGCCGACAGCGACACCCGGATGGTGTCGCCGATGCCCTGGCGCAGCAGCGCGCCGAAGGCCACCGCCGACTTGATCGTGCCCTGGAACGCCGGCCCGGCCTCGGTGACGCCCAGGTGCAGCGGGTAGTCGCACTGCTCGGCCAGGAGCTCGTAGGCGCGCACCATCACGACCGGGTCGTTGTGCTTGACCGAGATCTTGATGTCGTGGAAGTCGTGCTCGGCGAACAGGCTCGCCTCCCACAGCGCCGACTCGGCCAGCGCCTCCGGGGTGGCCTTGCCGTGCTTCTTGAGCAGCCGCGGGTCGAGCGAACCGGCGTTGACGCCGATCCGGATCGGCGTGCCGTGGTCCTTGGCGGCCTGCGCGATCTCCTTGACCTGGTCGTCGAACTTGCGGATGTTGCCGGGGTTGACCCGCACGCCCGCGCAGCCCGCCTCGATCGCGGCGAAGACGTACTTGGGCTGGAAGTGGATGTCGGCGATGACCGGGATCTGCGACTTCTTGGCGATCGCGGGCAGCGCCTCGGCGTCGTCGGCGCTCGGGCAGGCGACCCTGACGATGTCGCAGCCGGAGGCTGTCAGCTCGGCGATCTGCTGCAGGGTGCCGTTGATGTCCGCCGTGTTGGTCGTGGTCATGCTCTGCACCGAGATGGGGTGCTCACTGCCCACGCCGACCGGCCCAACCTTGAGTTGGCGGGTCTTGCGCCGTTCGGCCAGCACCGGGAGCGGCGCGGCGGGCATGCCCAGGTCGACGGTCATCGATTCCTCTCCACCTCTGCGCGACGATTTCGGACGTCGGGATCCACGATACCGGCGGTCTCTCACCCACCTGGAGCCGGAAACCCCTCACCTGCATCACGGTCCGTGATCATTCACCGGCGGGACACCGCGCGGCAGCCCCGACGCCACACGAGCGCGTGACGCAGCGATGACCACCGCGCTGACGCGGACACCTTTCGCGTTCGATGCACCAACCCGCATGGCCGCAGTTGCCACACGTGCGTGTGGTGGCCCTTGCGCGGCCCCCGGCGACCCGGGCACGGGCGCTAGAAGATCGTCACCGGGTTGACGATGTCGGCCACCAGCACCAGCAGCGAGTAGGCGATGAACACCAGGCTGACGCCGTAGGCCAGCGGCATGAGCCGCGCGGTGTCGAACGGCCCCGGATCGGGCCTGCGGACCAGCTTGGCGAACTTCCGCCGGACCGACTCCCACAGCGCCCCGGCGATGTGCCCGCCGTCCAGCGGCAGGATCGGCAGCATGTTCAGCACGAACAGCGAGAGGTTCACCCCGGCCAGCAGGTTGAACATCATCACGATCCGCGCGCCCACGGAGAACTGGTCGTAGGACAGCACCTCGCCGCCGAGCCTGCTGGCGCCGACGATGCCGACCGGCGAGTCGTCCTGGCGTTCGCCGCCGAAGATCGCCGAGACCAGGTCCGGCACCCGCTGCGGCAGCTCGACGACCTTCTGCACGGTCATGCCGATCATCTCGCCCATGGTGTTGACCACACCGGGGATGTCCTGCTTGACCAGCGCCGTCGTCGGTGCCAGGCCGAGGAAGCCGACCTTGACCATCTCGTCGGTGTCCTCGAGGTTGGGCATCTCGTTCTGCACCAGGCTCGGGTGCAGGGTCAGCCGGTGGCCGTCGCGTTCGACGACCACGGGGACCGTGCCGCTGGACTGCCTGATGGCGAGCTGGAGCTCGTCCCAGGAGGCGTAGGGGCGCCCGTTGAACTCGACGATCTTGTCACCGGCCTGGAAGCCGGCCGCCGCGGCGGGGGTTCGCGGGGCGTCCGGCGGGCACTGCGCGGTCGCGGGCAGCACGCACTCGCTCACCCTGCCGACCGTGGTCGTCGGCTCGGCGGTGCCGTAGCCCATCAGGATCCCGGAGAAGATCACCACGGCCAGGATCAGGTTCATGAACGGGCCGCCGAACATCACGATGACGCGCTTCCACGGCTTGCGCTGGTAGAACTGCCGGTGCGCGTCCTCGGGGCGGACCTCCTCCGCGACGGCCTGCCGGGCGTCCTCGATCATCGTGCGCCACGGCGAGGACGAGGCCGAGCGGCCGTACTCCTCGTCCTTCTTCGGCGGGAACATCCCGATCATGCGGATGTAGCCGCCGAACGGGATGAGCTTGAGCCCGTACTCGGTCTCGCCCTTCTTGCGGGACCAGATCGTGCGGCCGAAGCCGACCATGTACTGGGTGACCTTGACGCCGAAGAGCTTGGCCCACATCAGGTGGCCGAGCTCGTGCCAGGCGATCGAGAGCAGCAACCCGACGAAGAAGATCAGGATGCCCAGGACGACCAGCATCTAGTTCGACCTCCCTGCCGCGGCCAGCTCCCGGGCGCGCACCCGCGCCCACTCCTCGGCCGCGAAGACCTCTTCCACACTCGCCGGCTCGGCCCGCCACTGGTCCGCCTCGGAGAGCACCTCACCGACAGTGTGCACGATCGATGTGAAACCGAGGTTGCCCGCGACGAAGGCGGCCAGCGCCTCCTCGTTGGCGGCGTTGTAGATCGCGGGCAGGCCGCCTCCCGTGCTGCCCGCGTGCCTGGCCAGCTCCACCGCCGGGAACGCCTCGTTGTCGACCGGCTCGAAGGTCCAGGACATCGCCTCGGTGAACGACAGCGCCGGTGCCGCGCCGGGTACCCGGTTCGGCCAGTCCAGGCCGAGCGCGATCGGCAGCCGCATGTTCGGCGGGCTGGCCTGGGCCAGCGTCGAGCCGTCGGTGAAGGTCACCATCGAGTGCACGATCGACTGCGGGTGCACCACCACGTCGATGCGCTCGTAGGGGATGCCGAACAGCAGGTGCGCCTCGATCAGCTCCAGGCCCTTGTTGACCAGGGTCGCCGAGTTGATGGTCACCACGCTGCCCATCGACCAGGTCGGATGGGCCAGCGCCTGCTCCAGGGTCACCTCGCGCAGCTCCTCGGCGCGGCGCCCGCGGAACGGCCCGCCCGATGCGGTCAGCACCAGCCGGTCGACCTCGTGGGCACGGCCGCCGAGCAGGCACTGGGCCAGCGCGGAGTGCTCGGAGTCGACCGGGACGATCTGGCCCGGCTTCGCGGCCCGCAGCACCAGCGAGCCGCCCGCGATCAGCGACTCCTTGTTGGCCAGCGCGAGCTGGGCGCCGGAAGCCAGCGCGGCCAGCGTCGGCTTCAGGCCGCGCGAGCCGTCGACGCCGTTGAGCACCACGTCGGCCGGTGTGGTCTCGACCAGCTCGGTGGCGGCGTCGGGGCCGGCCAGCAGGCGCGGCAGCTTGAAGTCGCCCGCCGCGTAGCCGAGGCGCTGCGCCTCGGCGTAGAGCGCGAGCTGCACGTCCTCGACCGCGGTGCCCTTGGCCACGGCGACGGCGCCGACGCCGAACTCCAGGGCCTGCGCGGCCAGCGCGGCGGGGTCGCTGCCTCCCGCCGCGATCCCGGCGACGCGGAACCAGTCCGGGTTCTGCCGGATCACGTCCAACGCCTGGGTTCCGATCGACCCGGTCGAGCCGAGCACGACCACGGTCCGTGGCTCGCCGCGCGCCGGAGGAGCCGGTGCGGCTGCGGGGTCTGGGTGCGGGTTCACGGGAGGCATCGCGGCCATTGTCCCCGAAGGGTGTAAGGGGCCGTCGCTCCTGGTGCGCGAAGCACGGTCCGCAGTCACGATCGGGGTAGGCCGGTGTCGGGCCTAACCGCAGGCAGGAAGGGGTTGAGCCATGGGCATCATCGGATGGATCGTGCTCGGACTCATCGTGGGCGCCATCGCGAAGGCCATCATGCCCGGCAAGGACCCGGGTGGGATCCTCGTCACGATGCTGCTGGGGGTCGTCGGCGCGTTCTTGGGCGGTCTGATCGGCAACTTCATCTTCGGCGTCGGCATCGACCGGTTCTGGTCGCTCAGCACCTGGCTGCTGGCGATCCTGGGGTCGGTGATCGTGCTGGGCATCTACCGGGCCGTGGTCGGCCGCAAGGCCGTCGGCAAGGGCTGACGACGGGCGCACCGGAGCCGACCGCTCAGCGCCAGGCGCCACCGCGGTCGGCGCGGGACGCTGCGGGCTCCGGACCCCGGCGGCAGATCGCCCTGCGGCACGCGACGCGCGGTGTGCGAGGATGAGCCCGCGCGGACCCGTCGTCGCGCGAGCAAGGATCCCGGCCGGGTGGCCGGTGTTGCACAGGAGGGCATCGTGGCGAGCACCGAGCTGGAGAAGAAGCCCAGCCAGGCCATCGACCCGGCCGAGGAGCCGTCGGTCGAGTGGGGTTGGCACGGAGGTTTCCCGAAGGGGACCCAGATCGCCGGCTGGTTCTCCGTCTTCGCCGTGCTGGTGATGCTCATCGGCAACCACCAGGGCATCCTCAGCGGTGGCGGACAGTTCAAGACCGAGGACGGCTGGCTGGTCGCGATCGCCGCCGCGCTGGCAATCGGCCTGCTGATGGACCTGCGCCGCAAGCGCACCTCCTGGCGCCGCTGACTCCGGCCGCACGGAGCTGACCAGGGCCGTCCCCGCGCGGGGCGGCCCTTCGTCGCGTCCGGACCGCCCGACGCGTGCACGCCGTCGGCCCGGGCACCACCCCGACTCCTTCCACGACCTCGCAACGGCCGTTCCCGAAGGAGATCGAAAACATGCTCATCGACGTACCCGACGCGCTGCTCGCCGCGCACGGCCACGACTGGGCGGCAGCCCTGCCCGGTTTGGTCGCGGACCTGCTGGACCGCTGGGACCTGCGGCCGGACGGTCCGGCCCGGCACGGAATGGCCGGCCTGGTCCTGCCGGTGACCAGGACGGGCGAGCCCGCCGTGCTGAAGCTCCAGCCCGAGCACACCGCCGCCGCTATCGGCCTGCGGGCGTGGGACGGGCGCGGCGCGGTGCGACTACTCGACCACGCCCCCGACCGCGGCGCGATGCTGCTGGAACGCCTGGACGCGTCCCGGCCGCTGTCAGTGCTGCCCGACGACACCGCCGCCACGCAGGTGCTCGCCGAGCTGCTGGCGCGCCTGGGCGCAGTGCCCGCGCCGCCAGGGCTTCCGCACCTGTCCGACGTCGCGGCCGCGATGCTCGCCGAGGTGCCGGGCGCCCTGCCCGCGCTGCCCGACGCCGGCGAGCGCCGGCTACTGCGCATTTGCGCGGCCGCCGTGGCCGAAGTGCTCGACGAGCCGGGCGATCGGCTGCTGCACTGGGACCTGCACCACGACAACGTTCTCGCCGGTCAGCGCGAACCGTGGTTGGCCATCGACCCCGAACCGCTGGTCGGCGACCCGGGTTTCGACCTGTGGCCCGCGCTGGACGGCCGCTGGGACGCCGTGACGGCCACCGCTGAACCCAAGCGCGCGGTGCTGCGGCGCTTCGACCTGCTCACCGGAGTGCTCGGGCTCGACCGCCGCCGCGCCGCGGCATGGACGCTCGGCCGGGTGCTGCAAAACGCGCTGTGGGAGGTCGAGGACGGCAAGCACGCGCTGCCGCCCGCCGACGTCGTCATCGCCCGGGCCCTGCTGAGCCGCTGATACGCCAGCGCCGCGCGCCGCGGGAGCGACGCGCGGCGCTGGCCGGGTTCGGCTTGCTCAGAGGGTGATGCCGGTCAGCACGGTGACGCGCTCCTCGGTGAGGTCGGTCATCGCCGCACGGACCCCTTCGCGGCCCACGCCGGACTCCTTCACCCCGCCGTAGGGCATCTGATCGGCTCGGAAGCTCGGCACGTCGCCGACGATCACGCCGCCGACCTCCAGCTCGGCCGACGCGCGGAACGCCGTCTGGAGGTCCTTGGTGAACACTCCGGTCTGCAGGCCGAACCGGGATGCGTTGACCTCGGCGAACGCCTCGTCCACCGAGTCGACCGGCGCGATGGTCAGCACCGGCCCGAAGACCTCCTCGCAGGAGACCTTCGTGTCCGCGGGCACGTCGGCCAGCACCGTCGGCGCATAGGTGCTGCCCTCGCGGACGCCGCCGGTGAGCAGGCGGGCACCCGCCTCGACGGCCTCGTCCACCCACTGCTCGACGCGCTCCGCGGCGGCGGTGTCGATCAGCGGGCCGACCCTGGTGGCCTCGCCGCGCGGGTCGCCGGTGCCCTGCGCCTCGACGGCCTTGACGATGCGGGCGACCAGTTCGTCGTAGACGTCGCGGTGGGCGAAGACGCGCTGCACCGAGATGCACGACTGCCCGGCCTGGTACATCGCGAAGGTGGCGATGCGCTCGGCGGCGAAGTCCAGGTCGGTCCAGTCCGGGCAGACCACCGCCGCGGCGTTGCCGCCGAGTTCGAGGGTGACGTGCTTGTGCGGGGCTGCGGCCTGGATGCCGAAGCCGACCGGGCCGGACCCGGTGAAGGACACCACGGGGAGCCGAGGGTCGGCGACCAGCTCGGCCGCCTTCTCGTTGGTGGTGGTGACGATGGACCAGGAACCGGCGGGCAGGTCGGTCTCGGCCAGGATCTCACCGAGCACCAGAGCCGACAGCGGGGTTTTCGGCGCGGGCTTGAGCACGATCGGCACGCCCGCCGCCAGCGCCGGGGCGATCTTGTGCACGACCAGGTTCAGCGGGAAGTTGAACGGCGCGATGCCGAGCACCGGTCCGCGCGGCACCCGGCGGACCAGGGCCATCCGGCCGGTGCCGCCGGGGTCGGTGTCCAGGCGCTGGAGCTCGCCGGAAAACCGGCGGGCCTCCTCGGCTGCCCAGCGGAAGGTCGAGATCGCGCGGTTGACCTCGGCGCGGGCCCAGAACACCGGCTTGCCGTTCTCGGCGGTGATGAGGTCGGCGATCTCGGCGGCCCGCTCGCCCAGCCTCCGCACGACGTGGTCCAGCGCCGCGGCGCGGGCGTGCGCGGGCAGCGCGGCGAACTCGCCGCGGCACGCGTGCGCGGCGGCCACGGCGCGCTCGACGTCGGCGTCGGTGGCGTAGCACGCCGTCGCGACGGCGGAGCCGTCGTAGGGGTGGCGCACCTCGAACGTCGCGTCGCTCGTCGCGGCATGGCCGGCGATCCAGTACCCGGTGACCATGGGCGTTTCCTTCCTCGGTCCGTTCCTGCGCCTGCGACGCTACGAGCGCGGCACGCGCACCAGCAGTGCCAATCCGTCCATCCCGGGGCGGGGCGGTTGTACGCATTGGCCAGGGGCGCGGGCGGTCCCCGCCCGCGCCCCGACAGCCGTCAGCGACCTTCGAGCAGCGGACGCGCCGGGTTCACCGGCACGCCCCGGCGGCGGGCGGCGATGGCCGACAGCGCCTCGAGCACCACCCGGTTGCCGAGCGCGACGGTGATGTCGGCGTGGTCGTACGGCGGGGACACCTCCACCACCTCGACGCCGACCACCGGCAGCTCCAGGCACAGCCTGCGCACCGAGTCGAGCAGCTGGCGCGAGGTGAAGCCGCCGGGCTCGGGGGTGCCGGTACCCGGTGCCATGCCCGGGTCGACGACGTCGATGTCGACGGAGATGAACACGCCGTCGCAGTCGTCGAGGGCGATGCGCGACGCCTCGGTCAGCACGTCGTCCAGGCCCCGGTCGACGATCTCGGCCATCTCGAAGCACCGCATGCCCTGCCGGGCCATCCACTCCAGGGTCTCCGGCTCCGGCCAGTACCCGCGCAGGCCGAGCTGGAGGAACCGGTCGCCCCGGCACGCGCCGGACTCCAGCAGCCGCCGCATCGGCGTGCCGTGGCCGACCAGCTCGCCGTGGATGATGTCGCCGGTGTCGGCGTGGGCGTCGAAGTGCACCACCGACACCCGCCCCCAGCCGTGATGGCGGGCGACGCCGGTGATGTCGGCCAGCGCGATGGTGTGGTCGCCGCCGATGCACACCGGGATCGCGCCCGCCGCGCACACCTTGCGCACCGCCTCGCCGATGCGCTCCAGGGACTTCTCGGTGTCGCCTGCGGGCATCAGGACGTCGCCCACGTCGACGATCTTCAGCTCCTGCAACGGGTCGACCCGCAGCGACAGGTGCGGCCGGGAGCCGTCGTGCGGCAGGTAGTCGCAGCCGCGGATCGCCATCGGCCCCATCCGGCAGCCGGACCGGTGCCCGGTGCCGCCGTCGAAGGGCGCGCCGATGATGACGACGTCGGCGTCGGCGTAGGTGGATTCGTCGTCGAGGTCGGCCTTGGGCACCCCGAGGTAGGTGAAGTCGGGGCCGTGCATGTTGCCGATCCTGGTCATGGTCACTCCTGTTCGGACATCGCGGATCGGGTCCGCTGCGCTCGAGGGCAGTGCGAGCCCGATCACTGCCCTGTCGGGAGTGGTCGTCGAAGAGAGCCGACGGAGCCGGACGTGCCTACGCACTCCGTCGTTCGCCCCGTTGCCGGGGCCCAGGTGCCTTCCACCCGCGGGGGGCTCGGGCGGAAGGCACCCGGTGGGGACGCGCGGGGTCGGCGCGTCAGTCCAGTTTGTGCATCACGTGCTTGATGCGGGTGTAGTCCTCGAAGCCGTACTTGGACAGGTCCTTGCCGTACCCGGAGTGCTTGAAGCCCCCGTGCGGCATCTCGGCGGCCAGGACCATGTGGGTGTTGACCCACACGCAGCCGAAGTCGAGCCCGGCGGCGAAGCGCCCGGCGCGGCCGTGGTCGCGGGTCCACACGCTGGAGGCCAGCGCGTAGTCGACGCCGTTGGCCAGCCGCAGCGCCTCCTGGTCGTCCCGGAAGGTCTGCACGGTCAGGACCGGTCCGAAGATCTCCTCCTGGACCGCCTCGTCGCCCTGGTCCAGCCCGGCCACCACGGTCGGGGCGAAGAAGTAGCCCCGGTCCCCGACCCGCTTGCCGCCGGTGAGCACGCGCGCGTGCTCGGGCAGCCGTTCCACGACGCCCTGCACCCGGGCGAACTGGCCGGCGTTGTTCAGCGGCCCGAACGCGGCGTCGGCGTCCGACGGCGGCCCGCAGCGCAGCGCCTCGGCCTGCGCGACGAGCTTGCGGGTGAACTCCTCGGCCACCTCCTCGGCGACCAGGACGCGGGTCGCGGCGGTGCAGTCCTGCCCGCCGTTGAACAGGCCCGCGCCCGCGATGCCCTCGGCCGCGGCGTCCAGGTCGGCGTCGGCGAACACCAGCGCCGGAGCCTTGCCGCCGAGCTCCAGGTGCACGCGCTTGACGCCCTCGGCCGCCGCGGCGGCGACCTGCTGTCCGGCCCGGGTGGAGCCGGTGATCGACACCATCGCCGACACCGGGTGCCCCACCACGGCGCGTCCGGTGTCACGGTCGCCGCAGACGACGTTGAGCACGCCGGGCGGCAGCACCTCGGCGGCCAGCTCGCCGAGCAGCGACGCCGTGACCGGCGTGGTGTCGGCGGGCTTGAGCACGACGGTGCAGCCCGCGGCGATGGCCGGGGCGACCTTCCAGACGCCCATCATCAGCGGGTAGTTCCACGGGGCGACCTGGCCGACGACGCCGACCGGCTCGCGGCGCACGTAGGAGGTGTGGCCGTCGGCGTACTCACCGGCCGCCGTGCCCTCCAGGACACGGGCGGCCCCGGCGAAGAACCGGATCTGGTCGACGCACATGCCGACCTCCTCGACCCGGGTGGCCTCCACCGGCTTGCCGGTGTTCTGCACCTCCGCGGCGACGAAGTCCTCGGCGCGGCGCTCGAGCTCGTCGGCCAGGCGCAGCAGCAGCCGCTGCCGCTCGGCCGGAGTCGTGATCCGCCACGACTCGAAAGCCCGCTGCGCCGCCTGGTAGGCCGCGTCGACGTCCACATCGGACGACAGCGGCGCGGTGCCGAAGACCTCGCCGGTGCAGGGGTCGACGAGCTCGGTGGTGCGGCCGTCGGCGGCGCCCACGGCCCTGCCGTCGATGATGTTGGCAACGGTGCGCATCAGCGGCCTCCAGGCAGGATGCTCAGCATTTCGTACACGACGTGCGCCGCGGCGATCCCGGTGATCTCGGCGTGGTCGTAGGCGGGCGCGACCTCGACGAGGTCGGCGCCGACGATGTCGAGACCGTCGAGCCCCCGCAGGACCTCCAGCAGCTCGCGGCTGGACAGGCCGCCCGCCTCGGGCGTGCCGGTGCCCGGCGCGAAACCGGGGTCGAGGACGTCGATGTCCACCGACACGTACACCGGCCGGGAACCGAGCCGGGTGCGGATCCGGTTGATGATGTCGTCCAGCGGCGAGCGGGCGAAGTCGCGGCAGTGCACCGCGGCGAAGCCCATCTTCTCGCTCTCGTCGAGGTCGAGCTTGGAGTACAGCGGCCCCCGGATGCCGACGTGCATCGAGTGGTCGAAGTCGATGAGCCCTTCCTCGGCCGCGCGGCGGAACGGCGTGCCGTGCGTGTGAGGAGCGCCGAAGTAGGTGTCCCAGGTGTCGAGGTGCGCGTCGAAGTGCAGCACCGCGACCGGCCCGTGCCGCTCGTGCTGCACACGCAGCAGCGGCAGCGCGATGGTGTGGTCGCCGCCCACCGTGATCAGCGTCCGGCTCGTCCCGGACAGCTCGCGTGCCCCGTTCTCCACGGTGGCGATGGCCTCGCCGATGTCGAACGGGTTGACGCCCAGGTCACCGGCGTCGGCGACCTGCCTGCGTCCGAAGGGCATGGCGTCCAGCGCCGGGTTGTACGGGCGCAGCAGGCGCGAGCTCTGCCGCACGTGGTTGGGGCCGAACCGCGCGCCCGGCCGGTAGCTGACGCCGGTGTCGAACGGCACGCCCCACACCAGCGCGTCGGCTTCGGTCACGTCGGCCAGCCTGGGCAGGCGGGCGAAGGTGGTGTCGCCGCCGTAGCGGGGGACGCGGGTGGCGTCCACCGGGCCGATCGGGTCGTTCACTGCGTTTCCTCCTAGGTGGCTGCGGCCGCGGTGTCCCGCGCGGGGACTCGCCGGGTGCGGCCGCGGGCCACGTTGTGCTCGACGAACTTCGCGTTACCGCACGGCCAGGATCTCGGCCGCGCCGCGCTTGCCGGACTCGATCGCACCATCGATGAAGGTCCGCCAGCGTCGGGCGGTGTGGGAACCGGCGAAGTGCACGCGGCCCTCCGGCTCGCCCACGGCGACCTCGTACTTGGCGAACTGGCCGGCGCGGAAGGTCGACCAGAGGCCCTTGTTGTACTCGTCGTTGACCCAGTCGTGCGACTCCGCCCCCACGACCTCGGCCTCCGGGGCGAACTCGCGCACCGCGCGCTGCACGTCGGCCAGGTCGGTGGCGTCCACCCGGTCGTGCTCGGGGGCGAAGCAGACCAGCACCACGCCCTCCTCGGTGGTCTCCATCGCGCCGACGTAGTCGAAGCTGGTGCCCCAGCCGAACCCGCTGATGTCCTCGGGCACGTTGCGGGCCAGCGCCCAGACCTTCTGGCCCTGCCCGGCGTGGTTCTCCTTGGACATGGCCTGCTTGGCGGGCGACAGCTCCGGGGTGAACCGGATGTCCTGCCACACGCCGACCGCGGTGGTCATCAGCACCCGGTCGGCACGCACCTCGCCGCCGTCGTAGGTGACGGTGACGCCGTCGTCGTCGGCCTCCACCGACCGCACCGGGCTGGACAGCTCCAGGTCCGCCCCGCCGTCCTGGCGGATCGCCTCGGCCAGCGAGACGGTGCCGTTGACGAAGGTGTAGCCCAGCACGCTGGCCTGCACCATGCCCCACAGCGAGTTGTCCATCGAGGCCAGCCAGCGGATGACGTCCAGCGCCGAACCGGTTTCCTCGCTGGCGTTGGCGCAGCCGCAGAACCACGACATCAGCAGCTCGCGGGCGTTTCCGGTCAGGCCGACGTCGTCGGCCCACTGCCGGATCGGGACGTCGAGGTCCTCCAGGCCCTGCTCGGACAGCGGGCGCATCGGGTCCAGGCGCTCGCCCGCCTCGATCAGCGACCGCACGGCGTGCTCGAGCGCGCCGTACTCCTCCGGCGGCACCGGCAGCAGCGAGTCGAGCACCCTGCCGTGGTCGGACCAGGTCATCCGCTCGGGCAGCTCGCTGTCCTTGATCGGCACGTCGTAGCGCTGCACCTCGGCCCAGACGTGGGTCTGCTCCGGGACGATCCAGGTACCGCCCATCTCCAGGCCGAATCCGCCGAGGGCGCCGGGGCGGTACCAGGTGGAGCCGCCGATGCGGTCCCTGGCCTCCAGCACCAGCACGCTCTTGCCAGCTTCCCGCAGGTCACGCGCCGCGGTCAGGCCCGCGAAGCCCGCTCCGATGACGACGACGTCGTAGCGATCCATCTTGCTCTGCACTTCCTTGTTCCGGGGTCGGTTGCGGCTTCAGGCGCGCACGGCCTGGGCCTGGGTTTCGGGTTCGGTTCGGGTGGGCACCGGCTGCGGGCTGCCCAGCGACAGCAGCAGGTAGGCGACCGCGGTGGTCGCCGCGGCGAGCAGGAAGCTCAGGTCGATGCCGCGGGTCCACTCGATCAGCGGGCCCTTGAACAGGGCGGTGTCGACCGAGAGCAGGCCGACCGCGGAGCCGATCGCCCAGGCGACGGCGGCCCGCACGTTCCAGCCGGCGGTGTACCAGTAGATGCCGCCCCGCGAACGGCGGTTGTAGACCTGCAGCGCGTCGGGGTCGTAGTGGCCGCGGCAGCGCACGAAGCCGATCAGGGTGATCACCGCCCACGGCGTGCCGATGGCCGTCAGCAGCAGCACGAACGCGGTGACCGCGTCCTGGGCGTCCCAGACGAAGTAGCCGAGGAAGACCAGGACCGTCGACAGCGCCGAGGTCAGCACCGTGGCCTTCACCCGCGACAGCGGCGGCACGATCGCGTCCAGGTCCAGACCCATGCTGTAGACCAGGATGCCGGCGTTGCCGATGGTGCCGAACACGCCGTTGAGCAGCAGCGGGAGCAGGAACCACACCGGCGCGGCGGCCACCAGCGGGCCGACGTAGTCGTCGGCGGCCCGCGAGGCGAACGCGGTGAAGGTGCCGAAGAGCTGCGGGACCAGCAGCCCCATGACCATCCCTGCGACGGTGGCGGCGAAGATCTTCCCCGACGAGTAGCGCTTCGGGGAGATGTAGCGGCTGTAGTCGCCGAGCAGGGTGATGAAGGCCATCGGCCCGCTGAGACCGGCGGCGACGGTGGAAAGCGCCCACGTCGTCCAGAAGTCGCCCAGCAGGTAGCCGCTCTCGACGACCGGGCTGGTGCTGAACTGCCCGGAGTAGGCCAGCACACCTGCCGCCATCAGCACCAGCGTGCCCGCCGCGACCCACTTGCTCATGCTGGTCAGCAGCCGGTAGCCGTAGATCGCGATCAGCACCGACAGCACCGAGAGGACCCCGTAGGTGACGGTGTAGCTGACCCCGCCGTCGGGCAGGCCGAGCAGCCGGTGCAGCGGGCCGACGACGGCCGCGCCGCCGGTCCACACCGTCAGGGCGGCGTAGCCGAGCGAGAGCAGCAGGCCGATGACCGAGCCGATGAGCCTGCCGCGCACCCCGAAGGTGCCGCCGCTGCTGGTCGAGAGGTTGGTCCCGGTGCGGAACGAGACCAGCGACAGCGGCGCGACGAGCAGGGTGCCCAGCAGCGTGCCCGCGATCATCGAGGTCACGCTCGGCCAGAACTCCAGGCCGAACGAGGCGGGCAGCCAGCCGAAGATGACCACGCCCAGGCACATGTTGGAGCCCAGCAGGATGCCGACGATGTCGCGCGGGCGTCCGGTCCGGTCGGAGTCCGGGATGGTGTCGACGCCGTGCTTCTCGATGCCGGATCCGCGCGGCGCGGAATCGACGCCTGTCGGCGTCTGGGACTCCGGGGTCATCGGTGACCTCCTCGAGGGACTGGCCGGTGCGCCTGCACCAGGTCGGGCTTGCGTTCGCTCCGCGCGGCTCCAGCAAGAGTGGGGGCGGTCACTTCGAACGGGTAGGGGCCGATCCTCCGAAGTCCTCGGGCGGCGTTGGACGATCCCACAACGGGACCCACGGATCGTTCATCACTCGTTCGAGCCAATGAAGTCCCGTCGCAGGTCAGCACTCACGCGTGAGTCTTCTGGGGCGTTGTGGCGATCGAGAAGACGCGCGCGCGGTGTTACGACTGGCGGAGGGCGCGCAGCGCCAGGAAGAGGTCCACGCGGTCCGCGGTGCTCGACAGCGAGCGGCCGGTCAGCTCCTCGACGCGGCTCATCCGGTGCCGCAGCGTGTTGATGTGCACGTGCAGCCGCTGCGCGGACTCCTGCCAGCGGCATCCGGCGTCGAGGAAGACCCACAGCGACGGCAGCAGGTCGCCACCGCGCCGCTCGTCGTGGTCGAGCACCGGGCCGAGCAGCGCCCGCGAGGTCGACACCAGCAGCTCCGGGTCCTGCGCCGAGAGCAGCAGCGAGGGGCTGCTGAGCTGCTCGTGGGTCATCCATCCTCCGTCGGAGCGGCCCGACACCGCCTCGGCCGCGTGCGACGCCTGCAACAGGCTCACCCGCAGGTCACCCGCGGTTCCCGGCTTGCCCGCGCCGATGTGCGCGCCCAGCGCCTCGTGGACCCGCCGGGCCAGGGCCGCCGTGGTGTCGCGGACCCGTGCGAACGCCACTGCCTCTCCCCCGCGCTGCACCGCGACGCCGTCGCTGCCCAGCAGCTCCCCGAGCCGGACGGCGTCGACGTCGGGGTTCGCGCTGCGCACGACGACGGCCGCGAGCGGTCCGTCCGGCGGCAGGCCCAGCGAGTGCAGCCGGGTGCGGACCGTCTCGGGTCCCACGGCCCCGGTGTGCACCCACTCGAAG
Source organism: Saccharopolyspora erythraea (assembly GCF_018141105.1). NCBI lineage: Bacteria > Bacillati > Actinomycetota > Actinomycetes > Pseudonocardiales > Pseudonocardiaceae > Saccharopolyspora > Saccharopolyspora erythraea. Next base: position 6,758,066 of record NZ_CP054839.1, read on the forward strand.
AGCTCCCACGCGTAGCGCAGCTCGGTGGCCCGCACCGCGCGGTTGCGTTCGATCTCCAGCGCGATGAACGGCATCGCCTGCACCACCGCGGCCTGCTGCTCGACGTCGAGCTCCTCCAGCGGACGCGGCAGCAGCAGCTCCGCCTCCGCCAGGCCCTCGCCGACCAGCGGCAACGGGTACTGCGGCCGCGGCTCCTCGCCCTCCACCAAGCCGCCGTCGACGCGCACCGCGACCGGCAGTCCGAGCTGACCGGACAGCGTGCGCAGCACGGTGTCGACGCCCCGCTGCACCCGCAGTGCCGCCACGATCGCGTCGTGCTGGCCGAGGTGCCGCCGCAGCGGCCGCTCCCACTCGGCCCGCTTCGTGCTCACGAAGGCCTCGACGACCTGCAGGAACGCCACGTCGACCGGCACCACGAAGCAGGTCAGGCCGTGCTCGCGGGCGGCGTCGACGAACTCGTCGGGCACCTGGAGCTCGGGCGGCACCGGGCCGAAGCCGACCGCCGCTACGTCGGCCTCCACCAGGTCGGCGACGAAGTCCCGCGCGGTGACCCCGGCGGCCCGCCACACGCCCGCGGTGAGCACGACCTCACCGCCGCGCAGGAACCGTCCGGGTGCGCGGACCTCGATGGTGTGCACCCAGCGGATCGGCCGCTGCGTGTTGCCGCGGACCCGCGTTTCGAGGGCCAGCTCCGGCTTGCCGAGGAGATCGTCGACCAGCACCGCGGCGTCCTTTCCGTCATCTGCCGGGGCGGTCGAGCACCTGCAGCGCCAGCCACAGCTCGGCGCGCACTCCCGGCTGGTCGAGGCTGCGACCCAGCAGGTCCTCGACCTTGCGCATGCGATTGCGCAGGGTATGCCGGTGCACCCCGAGCCGTCCCGCGGCGGGGTCCCACTGGCCGTGCTGGGCCAGCCACTCCCGCAGCGACTCCACCAGCACGTCGTTGGAGCGCACGGGCTGCAACAGCGCCTCCGCGAAGGCTCTCGCGTCGGAATCGGCGACCAGCCGCAACAGGCCGCCCCCTGCCAGCTCGCCGAAGCGCACCACCGCCGCGGCCCCGCCGCGACCGGCGGCGTCGGCCGCCTGCCACGCCTGGCGCAGCCCGTCGCCGAGCCCCGCCACCCCGCAGGGGTCCGACACCCCGATCCGCACCCCCTGCACTTCCGTCAGCCAGTCCGCGCCCGACTCCGCAGCGAGCGCGACCACCGCGCCGTCGTGCTCGGCGAGGAACATCGGGGAGCTCGGCTTCTCGGTCTCCAGCCACTGCAGGAGCTCGTCGGGGTCGCGGCCGCCGCGCAGCACGAGCACCCGCATCGGTTCCGGCGGCAGCTCGGCGTGCAGGTCGCCGAGCACGTCGCGCACCGGCTCACCGCGCAGCATCAGCCGCAGGAACCCCGAGCGCAGCCTGCGCCGGGCCGCCCCCAGCGCCTCGACCTGCTCCAGCGCCAGCGTCAGCAGCGAGGCGGCGGAGTTGATGACGTGGTGGTCGGTGGTGCCCAGCGGCTCGTCGCGGCCGACGACCAGGAACCCGCGGGCCCTGCCGCCCAGCGCCTGCATGCTGACCTCCTGGCCGGCCACCGACACCCCCGCCGCGGCGAGCCCCTTCTTGGCGCGCAGCCGGTCGACGTCGGCGGCCAGCTCGGGCAGCCGCGAGGCGGCCGAGGCGGGAGCGACGTGCATCAGCGCGCCCGCCGCGTCGAGCAGGAGCACCCAGGCGTCCAGCAGCGACGACAGCTTGCGCACGACCGCGGCCAGCCCGTGCGCGGTGCCCGCGGCCTGCGCCAGCTCGTGCTGCGCCCGGCTGGTGCGGCGCAGCCCGGCGTACTCCTCGGCCGCGATCGCCCGCGACACCGCCTTGCTGATCGCGATGAACGGCGTCCGCCTCGGCACCTCCAGCAGCGGCAGCCCAGCCCGCGCGGCGGCTTCCTCGAGCGCGGGCGGGACCCGCTCGTGGCTCAGGCCGACGCCGAAGCCGAGCCCGGCCACGCCCACGCCGGTCAGCCGGTCGACGAACTCCGCGCAGTTCTCCGGCCGGAGCGAGAGACCGGTCGTCAGCAGCAGCTCCCCGCCCTCCAGGAACGGGGTCGGGTCGTCCAGCTCGCTGCCGTGCACCCACGAGATCGGGCGCTCCAGCGCCTCGGCGCCGGCGTGCGCGACCAGTCCCAGAGCGCGGTCGGCAGCGAGCTCTCGCAAGGTCAACGGCATCGCAACCACCTGACAGAACGTTGAAACGGCGGCCGGGATCTAACCAAATTGTCCACTGCCGGTCGCAACCCGCACCCCGGAAAGTGGTCGCTGCCAAGACGTGAAGGAGGTCGCCAGTGACCACAACGATGTCCCTGCCCCAGGTCCGCGAGCTGCGCACGGAGATCCCGGGCCCGCTGTCGCGCGAGCTGCAACAGCGTCGCACCGCCGCGGTCGCCGCCGGCGTCTCCAGTGTGCTGCCGGTGTTCGTCACCGAGGCGGCCGGGGGCGTGCTGCGGGATGTCGACGGGAACTCGCTGATCGACCTCGGCTCCGGGATCGCGGTGACCAACGTCGGCAACGCCGCCCCTGAGGTCGTGGAGCCGGTGCGCAGGCAGGCGGGCGAGTTCACCCACACCTGCTTCATGGTCACGCCCTACGAGAACTACCTGCAGGTCTGCGAGGAGCTCGCCCAGCTCACGCCCGGCCACCACGACAAGCGCAGCGCGCTGTTCAACTCCGGTGCCGAGGCGGTGGAGAACGCGGTCAAGATCGCCCGCCGGGCCACCGGCAGGCAGGCGGTCGTGGTGTTCGACCACGCCTACCACGGCCGCACCAACCTCACGATGGCGCTGACCGCCAAGTCCAAGCCGTACAAGCACGGCTTCGGGCCGTTCGCGCCCGAGGTCTACCGGGTGCCGATGTCCTACCCGGCGCGCGACCAGCGCGGCGGCGCGGAGAGCGCCCGCGAGGCCGTCGACCGCATCGAGAAGCAGCTCGGCGCCGACACCGTGGCCGCGGTGCTGATCGAGCCGTTGCAGGGCGAGGGCGGCTTCATCGAGCCCGCGCCCGGTTTCCTGCCCGCGATCTCGAAGTGGTGCACCGACAACGGCGTGCTGTTCGTCGCCGACGAGATCCAGACCGGCTTCTGCCGCACCGGCGCCTGGTTCGCCTGCGACCACGAGAACGTGGTGCCGGACCTGATCACCACCGCCAAGGGCATCGCGGGCGGGCTGCCGCTGGCCGCGGTCACCGGTCGCGCCGAGCTGATGGACGCGCTGCCCCCGGGCAGCCTCGGCGGCACCTACGGCGGCAACCCGCTGGCCTGCGCCGCCGCGCTGGGCTCGATCCGGGCCATGCGCGAGCAGGACCTCGCCGCCGCGGCCCGAGGCGTGCAGGACGCGGTCATGCCGCGTCTGCGCAGCGCGGCCGAGTACACCGACCGGATCCTCGACGTCCGCGGCCGCGGCGCCATGATCGGCGTCGAGTTCGTCAAGGCGGGCGGCGACGAGCCCGACCCCGAGCTGACCTCGCGGATCGCGAAGACCTGCCACGAGAAGGGCGTCGTGGTGCTCACCTGCGGCACCTACGGCAACGTCATCCGGCTGCTGCCGCCGCTGGTGATCGGCCACGACCTGCTCGACGAAGGTCTGCGCGTCCTCCATGAAGCCATCGTCGAGCACACGCGCTGACCGCCGGGCCCGACTCGGAGACCGGGCCCGGGGACTCGCCGGGAGTCCTCGCGGCCCGCGCCGGGCCGGTCCCTGGTGCGAGCACCTCACCAGGGGCCGCCCGGACCTGGAAGCGCCCCTCGCCTCCCACGCCCGGGGGCGAGGGGCGTCCGGCGTTCCGGCACGTCCCGCGGTCCCCGGCTCAACGCAGCATCGACGCCACCGCGTCCGGGGTGCGGCCGACGACCGCGGTGCCGTCGTCGGCGGTGATGATCGGGCGCTGGATGAGCTCCGGGTTCGCCACGAGGGCCTGGATCCACCGTGGCCGCTCGGCGGGCGTCCGCTCCCAGGTGCCGATCTCCAGCCGCTTCGCCGTCTCCTCACCGGTCCTGGTGATGTCCCACGGCTCGAGCCCGAGCCGGTCCAGCACCTCGGCGAGCTCCCGCTCGTTCGGCGGGTCCTCCAGGTACTTGCGCACCGTGTAGTGCGCACCGGCCTCGTCCAGCAGCGACACCGCCGACCGGCACTTCGAACACGCCGGGTTGACCCAGATCTCCATGCGCCGCCACTCCTCCCTTGGCACCTCGACCGGCCGAGCCTAACCGTCGGTGCGCTCGGCTAGCGTCAGCGCGTCGCCGTCTCACGCTCGGCCCCGCCCGAACGTCTACCGGACGGAGGACACGAGGACCCGAGGAGTCTCAATGATCGTGTCAAGTCGCGTCGGTCTGGGGCGGTGGCGTGATCTGGAAGGTGCGGCCGTCGCGCAGCAGTGCCCAGATCACGTCGACCAGGCGGCGGGCGAGCGCGATCAATGCCTGGGTGTGCCGTTTCCCCTCGCCACGTTTGCGCTGGTAGAAGGAACGGGAGGGGCTGTCGGGGCGTTTGATGCTCGACAGCGCGGCGAGGTAGAACACCCGCCGCAGGCCGCGGTGGTAGCGCTTCGGGCGGTGCAGGTTGCCGCGGATGCGCCCGGAGTCGCGGGGGACGGGTGCGAGTCCTGCGTAGGCGGCCACGGCAAGACAACATCAGCCACACCCCGCCGCCCTGGGCATCCAGAACACCACGTCCTGAACACCAACGATCTTATGGAGACGACATGAGCACGGTGCACGCGGTGATCGACTCACCGGTCGGCGAACTGACCGCCGTCGCCACCGACGGCGCCCTGGTCGGCCTGTACTACGAGGACCATCGGCGAAAGCCCGGCGCCGAGAGCATGGGGCAGCGCGTGGACACCGGTTTCGAGGAGACCGAGCGCCAGCTCGGCGAGTACTTCGCCGGTGAGCGGACCACCTTCGACCTGCCGCTGGCCCCGCGCGGCGACGAGTTCCACCAGCGCGTCTGGGAGCTGCTCACCCGCATCCCCTACGGCGAGACGCGCACCTACGGCGACCTCGCGCGCGAACTGGGCGGCGTCGGCTACTCGCAGGCGGTCGGCGCGGCCAACGGCCGCAACCCGCTGTCGGTGATCGTGCCGTGCCACCGCGTCGTCGGCGCGGACGGCAAGCTCACCGGCTACGCCGGCGGCCTCGACCGCAAGCGGTTCCTGCTGGCGCTGGAGGAACCGTCCGAGGCGAAGGAGGGCAGGCTGTTCTGATGCCCGCCGATCAGGTGCCCGCCGACGACGAGCGCGCCGCGCCCTCCACCGGCGCGGTGATCTGCGCCGACGGCCTCGCCCGGCCGCCGTGGGCGGCGAGCGATCCGCTGCTGCGCGACTACTACGACACCGAGTGGGGCATGCCGGTGCGCGGCGAGCAGGCGCTATACGAGCGCATCAGCCTGGAGGCGTTCCAGGCCGGCCTGTCGTGGGCGACGATCCTGCGCAAGCGGCCCGCGTTCCGCAAGGCCTTCGACGACTTCGACCCCGAGGCGGTCGCCGCCTACACCGAGGCCGACGTCGAACGGCTGCTGGCCGACCCCGGGATCGTGCGCAACCGCCTGAAGGTCCGCGCGGCCGTCACCAACGCCCGGGCCACGCTCGCGCTGCGCGCCGAGGGCGGCCTCGACGCGTTCGTCTGGTCGTTCCGGCCGGAGACGACGCCTGCGCCGCGCACGATGACGGAGGTGCCCACGCGCTCCCCGGAGTCGGCCGCGCTGGCCAAGGCGCTGCGCCGCAAGGGGTTCGCTTTCGTCGGACCCACGACGATGTTCGCCCTGATGGAGGCGATCGGGATGGTCGACACCCACCTGGTCGGCAGCCACCGGCGCGGCACATCGGGCGTCTGGACCTGAGGCACCCACGCAGGCGAGCCGGGACCTACTCCTCGGCGGCGAGCTGGCCGCAGGCCGCAGCGATCTCCTGCCCGCGGGTGTCGCGCACTGTGCACGGCACACCCGCCTCGCGCACGCGGCGCACGAACTCGCGCTCGACCGGCTTGGGGCTGGCGTCCCACTTGCTGCCCGGCGTCGGGTTCAGCGGGATCAGGTTCACGTGCACGAACTGGCCGAGGTGCTTGTGCAGCAGCTTGCCGAGCAGGTCGGCCCGCCACGGCTGGTCGTTGATGTCGCGGATCAGGGCGTACTCGATCGACACCCGCCGCCCGGTGTGGTCGGCGTAGCCCCTGGCCGCCTGCAGGACCTCCTCGACCTTCCACCGGTTGTTGACCGGCACGAGGGTGTCCCGCAGCTCGTCGTCCGGGGTGTGCAGCGACACCGCGAGCGTGACGTGCAGGTCCTCCGCGGTCATCCGCTTGATGGCGGGCACCAGGCCGACCGTGGAGACCGTGACCGAGCGCTGCGACAGGCCCAGGCCCTCGGGCGCGGGATCGCAGATGCGGTGCACCGCGTTGATCACGCGCTTGTAGTTGGCCAGCGGCTCGCCCATCCCCATGAACACGACGTTGGACAGCCTGCCCGGCCCGCCGGGCACCTCGCCGTCGCGCATCATCGCCGCCGCGGAGCGGACCTGGTCGACGATCTCGGCGGTGGACAGGTTGCGCTGCAGGCCGCCCTGGCCGGTCGCGCAGAACGGGCACGCCATCCCGCAGCCCGCCTGGCTGGAGATGCAGACCGTGGCGCGGTCCGGGTAGCGCATCAGCACGCTCTCCAGCAGCGTGCCGTCGTGGGCGCGCCACAGGGTCTTGCGGGTCGTGCCCTCGTCGGTGTCGACGTTGCGGACCGGTGTGAGCAGCGTCGGCAGCAGGTCGGCGCCGAGCTTGGCGCGGCTGCCCGCCGGGATGTCGGTCATCGACTCCACGTCGGCGTTGAGGCGGCCGAAGTAGTGGTGCGCGAGCTGGCGGGCCCGGAACGGCTTCTCGCCCAGCTCGGTGACGGCCGCGCGCCGCTCGTCGGCCGAGAGGTCGGCGAGGTGCCGGGGCGGCATGCCGCGGCGGGGCGCGTCGAAGACAAGCGGCAGGGATGCAGACATAGCGCCGTCCAGTGTCCCATGTCCCGCTTCGATCACACCCCTTGGTGGCCGGCAACGCACCTAGTACAGTTTTCGTCGTGGCGAAAACTCGGGCATCAGGTCACCGAAACACGTTCGTCGCCCTGACGTGCGCACTGGCGCTCGCGGTGACGGCCACGGCGTGCGGCACCGTCGCGGGCGCGCCGGCCGACGACGGGCGCAAGCACGTCGTCACGACCTTCACCGTGATCGCCGACATGACCCGCAACATCGCCGGGGACAAGGTCGTGGTCGAGTCGATCACCAAGCCGGGCACCGAGATCCACGAGTACGAACCCACGCCCAGCGACCTGCTCAAGGGGGCCAAGGCCGATCTGGTCCTGGACAACGGGCTCGGTCTGGAACGCTGGTTCGACCGGTTCGTGCAGCGCAGCGAGGCCCGCCACGTCACGCTCACCAGCGGCGTCGAGCCGATGCCGATCCGCAGCGGCCAGTACGGCGGCAAGGCCAACCCGCACGCGTGGATGTCTCCGCGCAACGCCGCCGTCTACGTCACCAACATCCGCGACGCGCTCTCCCAGCTCGACCCCGCCAACGCCGCCACCTTCCACGCCAACGCCGACACCTACCTGCGCCGCATCGGCGAGATCGACCAGTACCTGCGCGCGGAGCTGGCCCGGCTGCCCGGACACCACCGTGCGCTGGTCACCTGCGAGGGCGCGTTCTCCTACCTGGCGCGCGACGCGGGTCTGCGCGAGGCCTACCTGTGGCCGGTCAACAGCGACGAGGAAGGCACCCCGCAGCAGATCAAGGACACCACCCGCTTCGTCCGCGACAACCGCGTGCCCGCTGTGTTCTGCGAGTCGACGGTCAACGACAAGGCCCAGCGGCAGGTGGCCGCCGAGACCGGTGCCCGGATGGGCGAGAAGCTCTACGTCGACTCGCTGTCCGAACCCGGCGGCCCGGTCCCCACCTACCTCGACCTGCTGCGCCACGACGCCGAGAGCATCGTGGCCGGGCTGACCGGAGGTTCGCGATGAGCGGCGGGATCAGCGCGCACGGCGTCACCGTCCACTACGGCGAGACGCTGGCACTGGACGACGTCACCGTCGACGTGCCCGCCGGGCAGGTCTGCGGGCTGCTGGGCATGAACGGGTCCGGCAAGTCGACGCTGTTCAAGGCCCTGATGGGCCTGGTGCGACCGGACCACGGCACGATCCGGCTGCTCGGGCGCTCGCCCCGGCAGGCCCGCCGGGAGGGACTGATCGCCTACGTCCCGCAGTCCGAGGCCGTCGACTGGACGTTCCCCGTGACCGTCGCCGACGTCGTGATGATGGGCCGCTACGGCCACCTCGGCCTCACCCGCAGGCCCCGCGCGGCCGACCGGGCCGCGGTCGCGACGGCTCTGGAACGGGTCGGTCTCACCGACCTGGCCGGCAACCCGATCGGCGCTCTCTCCGGCGGGCAGCGCAAGCGGGCCTTCGTCGCCAGGGGGATCGCCCAGGACGCCCGGCTGCTGTTCCTCGACGAGCCGTTCGCCGGGGTCGACAAGAGGTCGGAGGCGACCATCGCCGAGCTGCTGCGGGCGCTGCGCGGCGAGGGGCGCACGATCATGATCTCCACCCACGACCTCGCCAGCGTGCCCGCGCTGTGCGATGAGGCCGTCCTGATCCAGCAGCGGGTGATCGCACACGGCCCGCTCGACGAGGTGCTCGCGCCGGAGACCCTCGCCCGCACCTTCGGTGCCGAGGTGGCCGCCGCCAGGCCCCGCGACGACGCGGGAGGCGGCCGGTGAGCGCCCCGCCACACAGTAGGCCGCCGAGGTGGCGGTCGATGGACGCACCGGCGCGCGGCAGGCGGTCGATGGACGAACGGGGAGGAGCGCGGTGAACGACGTGGTGCAGTGGATCGTCGAGCCCCTGCAGTTCGGGTTCATGCAACGGGCCCTGCTGATCAGCGTCGTCGCCGGCCTCGTGTGCGCGGTGCTGTCGTGCTGGGTGACGCTCATCGGCTGGTCGCTGCTCGGCGACGCGGTCTCGCACGCCGTGCTGCCCGGGGTCGTGCTCGCCTACGTGTTCTCGGTGCCGTTCTCGGCGGGCGCGTTCCTCTTCGGCAGCCTGGCCGTGGGCCTGATCGCCGCCGTGCGGTCCACGACCAGGCTCAAGGGCGACGCGGCGATCGGCGTGGTGTTCACCGGCCTGTTCGCGCTCGGGCTGGTGCTGGTCTCGCGGATCCCGAGCCAGGTCGACCTCAACCACATCCTGTTCGGCAACGTCCTGGGCGTCTCCGACAACGACATCGTCCAGGTGCTGGTCATCGCGGGCCTGGTGCTCACCGTCGCGCTGCTCAAGCGGCGCGACCTCACCCTCTACGCCTTCGACCCCACCCACGCCCACGCCATCGGCCTCAACCCGCGGCGCATCGCCGCGCTGCTGCTGACGATGCTCGCGCTGACCGTGGTCGTGGCGTTGCAGGCGGTCGGGGTCATCCTGGTGACCGCGATGCTCATCACGCCCGGGGCGACCGCGTTCCTGCTGACCCGCCGGTTCTCGCGGATGCTCGCCGTGGCCGCCGCGCTCTCGGTGTTCAGCGGCGTGCTGGGGACCTACCTCAGCTTCCACATCGACACCTCGACCGGCGGGATGATCGTGCTCTGCCAGGCATGCCTGTTCGCCGTGGTCTACCTGGCCGCGCCCGGCCAAGGCCTCGTGGCCGAGGCGCTGCGCCGGCGTCGCAGGCGCGCCGCGCGGGCCGCCGCGGTATAGGACACCCGCCAGGTTCGGCCCGACCGGTGGTACGACGCCCCGACACGACCCGTTCATCAACGGGCACGCATCGGTTGCGGCGTCCACGGCTCTATCGTTGAGACCATGACAAGCATGGCCGAGCGTCCGTCGTCCTCCGTCGAGGACTACGTCCGGGCGATCTACGGGCTCAGCGAGCGCGGCGTGCCCGTCACGAACGCGACCCTGACCCAGCGCCTCGGGCTCAGCCCGTCCTCGGTCTCGGGCATGATCAACAAACTCGCCCAGCTCGGCCTGGTCACCCACGTCCGCTACCGCAGCGTCGAACTCACCCCGGAGGGCCGGCGGCTGGCCTACGACGTGCTGCGCAGGCACCGCCTGATCGAGCTGTTCCTGGTGGAGGAGCTGGACTACACCTGGGACGAGGTGCACCGCGAGGCCGACGCGCTGGAGCACGCGGTATCCGACGAGCTCGTCGAGCACATCGCCGCCAAGCTCGGCCACCCCACCCATGACCCGCACGGCGATCCGATCCCCACCGCCGACGGCGTGGTCGAGAAGCCGGCGACCAAGCTGCTCGACCAGGTCGAGCCCGGCACCGTCGGCACCGTCGCCCGAGTCTGGGACACCGACTCGGAGCTGCTGCGCTACCTCACCGACCACCACATCACGCTGGGCACCCGCATCGAGATCGTCGAGCGCAAGCCGTTCGGCGGGCCGCTGGTGGTGCGGGTCGGCGAGCCGCCGGAAGCCCAGACGCACTTCCTCGGGGACGAGATCGCCGCGGCGCTGTCGATCGCCGTCAGGTGACGCCTGTGCGGCTTCAGGAGGCGTTCTGCCTGCGCAGCAGGCGGGCCGCGCCCATCGCCGGCCGGGAGTTCACCACCGGCGGCGTGGACTGCTGCGACTCCGGCTTCTCCTCGCCGTAGATCTGGTCGGTCACCAGCCGCCCGTGCAACTCGTCGGTGCGGTGCGCGCCGAGCACGGCCAGCAGCAGGTCGAAACGGCTGTCGGTGAGGACGACGGCGACGTAGCCGAACCCGACCAGCCCGCCCAGGACCAGCGTCGCGACCCACCAGACCGAGACGCCCTGCGCGAGGAACATCACCGCGAGGGCCAGCGCCAGCCCGGATGTGAACGCCACTCCCCGGGCCACCGTCACCTGGGTGAGCAGCGACCGGAAAGCCGGGTACTGCTGGCAGAGCTGGCGGACGATGCGGGCGCGCTCCCGCCGGTCCATCTGGGCAACCTGGCTCAGGCCCGCGGTCACCGGCTTCGCGGCGCGGTCGGCCATGGCTGCTCCTGTTGCCCGTCTGCGTTGCCTTTGCAAGTCCTCGGGTGTAACGCGCACACCCTGAGTGACCGATATAAGTCGATCACGGCTCGCGCCGAGTATCAAGGCGTCATTCGGGGGCGTTCACGTTGCGGAAAAAGCACCGAAGAGTAACTTCGCAGGCCGCCTGTGGTCGCCTTGATACGCCACCCGGTTCTCGTTCGGGCGGTAGCAGCGGCGCCGGCCTGCCGACGATCACGGTACGTGTCACCGATCACTCAGCGCTACCGGCCCCTGGAGTGGTTTCGACGGGTGCCGACCGCCGGTTGCCAGCACCATTGGGGCGTCGTATCCCGTCCGGAACCGGGAGGCGCAATGCCCAGTGCAGTTGGCTCACCCGCCTGGGTGGACCTGGCCACGACCGACCCCGGCAACGCCCGGGACTTCTACACCGGCCTGTTCGGCTGGACGTGGCGCCGGCAGCCCGACTACAGCGTCGCGTTCGCGGCGAAGACACCTGTGGCGGGCATCCTGGAGCCCGTCGCGGAGATGCCCACGGTCTGGACGCTGTACCTGGAGTGCGGGTCCGTGCAGCGCGCCGCCGACCACGTCCACGCGCTGGGCGGGCAGGTGCTCATCCCGCCGACCGAGACCCCGGCCGACGAGACCTTCCTGGTCGCCCGGGACCCCTCCGGCGCCGTGGTCGGGCTGTGGCAGGCGCCGCCTGGCGCGACCTTCGGACGCGACCACGCGGGGATGCTGTGCTGGGCCGAGCTGCACACCCGCGACGCGTCCTCGGCCGACCCCTTCTACGCCGACCTGCTGGGCTACCGCCAGGAGCAGATCGGCGAACCGGGCGGCGAGTTCGACTACACCGTCTGGTACGTCGACGACATGCCGACCGCGGGGCGCTTCGACGCCTCGGCGGCCCTGCCCACGGACCTGCCGCCGCACTGGCAGCTCTACTTCCAGGTGAACCCGGACCAGGACACCGACAGCGCGGTCGAGCGGGCCGTGGTCCTCGGCGGCAAGGTGCTGCGCGAACCGTCGGACTCCCCGCACGGCAGGCTCGCCCAGTTGCAGGACGTCGTGGGGGCGCCGTTCTTCGTCATCGACACCGCGCTGCGCACCGGCGAGTGAGCGGGACCGCGAGCCCGCTCAGACCCGCAGGAGGCCGGTGGGCTTGGTGCGCACCCGCAGCCGGTAGCCGACCTCGACAGTGGTGCCCGGGGTCTCCCGCACCGCCCGCCGGGCCACCTTCGCCGAGAACTCGATGCCGAGCACCGCTTCGAGCTGCGCGCGCCCGGCGAAGCGCCACACCGTGTCCACCGAACGGCTGGTGAAGCCGTGGCGCTCGAAGAACGCCTCAACCTCGCCCGCGTCCAGGTGCGGGGTGTCGGCGCGCATCCAGTCGCCGTAGGGCGAGCAGGCGAGGTCCAGGTCGACGATCGCGAGCGTCCCACCAGGCCGCAGCACGCGCTCGGCCTCCGCCAGCCCCGGCTCGCAACCCGGTCCGAAGAAGTAAGCGGTGCGCGCGTGCACCAGATCCGCGCTGGCGTCGGCCAGCGGCAACCGCTGAGCGGGCGCGATCCGCACGTCGGCGCCCGCCACGCCCGCCAGCCGCTCCCGCGCCCGCCGCGCCAGCGGCGGATGCGGCTCAACGCCGATCGCGCTGCGCGCGGACCCGGCGAACAGAGCCAGGTGGAAGCCGTCCCCGCAGCCGACGTCGACCACGTCCCGGCCAGTCCAGTCGCACCGCTCGCGCAGCGCGCTCCACAGCGCCCCCGTCGAGTCCTGGGCGCGGTTCTCGACCTCGTAGACCTCCGGCCAGTGCCAGATGTTCGGGCTGGGCGTGACCTCCGCGCGAGGCCGCGAGCGCCAGGTCCGCATCACACCGGGAGCAGCCAGAACAGCATCAGCCACGCCACCACCGCCGACGGCAGCAGCGAGTCCATCCGGTCCATCAGCCCGCCGTGGCCGGGCAGCAGGTTGCCCATGTCCTTGATACCGAGGTCGCGCTTGATCAGCGACTCCATCAGGTCGCCCAGCGTCGCGCTGCACACCAGCGCAGCGCCGAACAGCGCACCCTGCCACCACTGCCCGTCGAGCAGCAGCCAGACCGACAGCGCCCCGGCGACCACCCCGGCCAGCATCGAGCCGCCGAAGCCCTCCCAGGACTTCTTCGGGCTCACCTTCGGAGCCATCGGGTGCTTGCCGAGCAGGACGCCGAACGCGTAGCCACCGGTGTCGGAGGCGACCACGCCGATCATGAAGCACAACGCGCGGAAGGCCCCGTCCTCAGGACGCACCAGCATCGCCGCGAACGCGGCGAACATCGGCACGTAGGCGGCGGTGAACACCGAGGCCGTCGCGTCGCGCACGTAGCCGTCGACTCCGTCGCGGAACCGCCACGCCAGGCAGCCCAGCGTCGTGATGGCGAACCCGACCAGCAGTCCCCGTAGGCCGAACGGCCAGGACAACCACACCATCAGCTGACCGCCGAGCAGGACCGGCGGCAGCGAGACCCGGATGCCCGCACCGCGCCGCAACGCCCCCGCCAGCTCCACCGTCGAGACCGCGACCGCGGCCGCGACGACCCCGATGAACAGGAACCGCAGCATCAGCAGCGAGAAGATGATCGCAGCCCCGAGCACGAGCCCGACCGCGATCGCCGCACGAAGATCACGTCCGGCCCTGGAGGGACGCGAAGGCGGGTCCGGAGCTTCAGCGGGCATCCCGGACTCACCTTCGCACTGGCCGGCCGTCACCACTCAGACTTCCAGGAGTTCCGCTTCCTTGTGCTTGACGAGGTCGTCGATCTGGCCGACGTAGCGGTGCGTGAGGTTCTCGAGCTCCTTCTCACCGCGGGTGCCCTCGTCCTCGCCTGCCTCGCCGTCCTTGACGATGCGGTCGATCTCTTCCTTGACCTTGCGGCGGATGCCGCGGACGGTGATCCGGCCCTCCTCGCCCTTGTGCTTGGCGAGCTTGACCATCTCCTTGCGGCGCTCCTCGGTCATCTGCGGGATCGAGATCCGGATGAGCTGCCCGTCATTTGACGGGTTCACCCCGAGGTCGGAGTCGCGGATGGCCTTCTCCATGGCACCGAGCTGGCTGGCGTCGTAGGGCTTGATGACGACCAGCCGGGCCTCCGGCACGCTGATGCTGGCCAGCTGGTTCAGCGGCGTCGGAGAGCCGTAGTAGTCGACGACGATGCCGGAGAACATCGCCGGGTTCGCGCGGCCGGTGCGGACCGTGGCCAGCTCGTCCTTGGCCACCTCCACGGCCTTCTGCATCTTCTCCTCGCCCTCGAGAAGAGTCTCGTCGATCACGGCTGCTCCCTTGATAGTGTGCCGATCGCTTGACATTGCCGACGTCGCCGGTGCGCGGCGGCCCCGATCAGGATTCCAGCACCATCAGGCCACACCCGACGCCGGGGTGCTGACCAGGGTCCCGATCTTCTCACCACCGACCGCGCGTGCGATGTTGCCTTCGGTCAGCAGGTTGAAGACCAGGATCGGCATCTGGTTGTCCATGCAGAGGCTGAACGCGGTCGCGTCGGCGACCTTCAGGCCGCGTTCCAGCACCTCGCGATGGGTGATCGTCTCGAAGAGCGTCGCGCTCGGCGTGGTCTTGGGGTCGGCCGTGTAGACGCCGTCGACGCCCTTGGCCATCAGCACGACCTCGCACCCGATCTCCAGGGCGCGCTGCGCGGCGGTGGTGTCGGTGGAGAAGTACGGCATGCCGGTACCGGCGCCGAAGATCACCACGCGGCCCTTCTCCATGTGCCGCGCCGCCCGGCGCGGGATGTAGGGCTCGGCGACCTGGCCCATGGTGATCGCGGTCATCACCCGGGTGTCGATGCCGTGCTCGCGCTCCAGGAAGTCCTGCAGCGCGAGGCAGTTCATCACGGTGCCGAGCATGGCCATGTAGTCGCCGCGGGCCCGCTCCATGCCGCGCTGCTGCAGCTCGGCGCCGCGGAAGAAGTTGCCCCCGCCGATGACGATGGCGACCTCGACGCCGTCGGCCACCACCTCCGCGATCTGGCGGGCGACGGTGCCGACCACGTCGGGATCGATTCCGACGCTGCCACCACCGAACATCTCACCACCGAGCTTGAGCAGCACCCGGCGGTAGCCACCCTTCGACGGGCCCTCGTCGGTCACTAGTTCCTCCTCCAGCGGCGGCAGGTCCTGCGCTGCGCGGTCGGCCGGCGACGTCCGCGCACCATCTTGAGAAAGCGCCCCGCCCTCGCTTGCGGCGAAGGCGGGGCGCACATGTCGAATCTCGCCGGGCGCGGTGCCGACCCGCTCGGTCGGCACCCTACCCAGCCGGCACCCGGCGTGCTCGCGACGCCGGAGCCTCACTCAGGCCTGGCCGACCTCGAACCGGGCGAAGCCGGTCACGGTCACGCCGGCCTCGTCGAGCAGCGCCTTGACGGTCTTCTTGCTGTCCTGGACCGACGGCTGGTCGAGCAGCACGTTGTCCTTGTAGAACCCGTTCAGGCGACCCTCGACGATCTTCTCCAGGGCCTTCTCCGGCTTGCCCTCGGCGCGGGCGGTCTCCTCGGCGATGCGGCGCTCGTCGGCGACGATGTCGGCCGGGACCTCATCGCGGGTCAGGTACTTCGGCTTGAGCGCGGCGACCTGCATCGCGGCACCGCGGGCGGCCTCCTCGCTGTCACCGGAGTACTCGATCAGCACACCGACGGCCGGCGGCAGGTCGGCGGAGCGGCGGTGCAGGTAGGTGGCGACCTTGCCGTCGAAGGTGGCGACCCGGCGCAGCTCCAGCTTCTCGCCGATCTTGGCCGACAGTTCCTGGATGACCTCGCCGACGGTCTTGCCGTCCAGCGAGGCGGCCAGGGCGCCCTCGAGGTCCTTGGCGCCCGCGGCCTTGACCGCGGCGACGACCTTGTCGGCCAGCTCGATGAACTCGTCGTTCTTGGCGACGAAGTCGGTCTCGCTGTTCAGCTCGATCAGCACGCCGTTGTCGGCGGCGACCAGGCCCTCGGCGGTGGCGCGCTCGGCGCGCTTGCCGACGTCCTTGGCGCCCTTGATGCGCAGGTTCTCAACGGCCTTGTCGAAGTCGCCCTCGGTCGCCTCGAGGGCCTTCTTGCAGTCCATCATGCCGGCGCCGGTCAGGTCGCGGAGCCGCTTGACGTCGGCCGCACTGTAGTTCGCCATCGTGCGTTGTCCGTCCTTCTTCGGAATGTGTGCGCAGTGGGAAAGATCGTTTCCGCCGGGCGAACGGGCTCGGCGGCGGCGCGGTCGCCACGGGCCGCGCCGTGGTCACCCGGGCGTC
This sequence comes from Saccharopolyspora erythraea, assembly GCF_018141105.1. Taxonomy (NCBI): domain Bacteria; kingdom Bacillati; phylum Actinomycetota; class Actinomycetes; order Pseudonocardiales; family Pseudonocardiaceae; genus Saccharopolyspora; species Saccharopolyspora erythraea. Next base: position 6,774,362 of record NZ_CP054839.1, read on the forward strand.
GTACCGGCAGTGTGGCAACGCCGGTGCTGACCCCGCTTCGCGCCCACCGGGTCGCGGTGGGCGCGAAGCGAGCGGATCAGGACTGGGCGGGCTGCTCGCTCGGCGCGGCGGCCTCGGCCTCGCCGGAGCCTGCCAGCAGCTCCTTCTCCCACTCGGCGAGCGGCTCGCCGCCGGCCGGCTTCTCCTCGCCCTCGGCGGCACCGTTGGTGCGGCCGCTGCGGGCCATGAGGCCGTCGGCGACACCGTCGGCGACCACGCGGGTCAGCAGCGCGGCGGAGCGGATCGCGTCGTCGTTGCCCGGGATCGGGTAGTCGACCTCGTCCGGGTCGCAGTTGGTGTCGAGGATCGCCACGACCGGGATGCCCAGCTTGCGGGCCTCGCCGACGGCGATGTGCTCCTTCTTGGTGTCCACGATCCAGACGGCGCTGGGCACCTTGGACATGTCGCGGATACCGCCGAGGGTCTTCTCGAGCTTGTCCTTCTCGCGGGTCAGCATCAAGATTTCCTTCTTGGTGCGGCCCTCGAAGCCCCCGGTCTGCTCCATCGTCTCGAGTTCCTTGAGACGCTGCAGGCGCTTGTGAACGGTCTGGAAGTTGGTGAGCATGCCGCCCAGCCAGCGCTGGTTGACGTAGGGCATGCCGACCCGCAGCGCCTGCTCGGCGATGGCCTCCTGCGCCTGCTTCTTGGTGCCGACGAACAGGATCGTCCCGCCGTGGGCGACCGTCTGCTTGACGAAGTCGTAGGCCCCGTCGATGTAGGACAGGGTCTGCTGCAGGTCGATGATGTAGATGCCGTTGCGCTCGGTCAGGATGTAGCGCTTCATCTTCGGGTTCCAGCGCCGGGTCTGGTGCCCGAAGTGCACGCCGCTGTCGAGCAGCTGCTTCATGGTGACGACGGCCATGGCCTGGTTCGCACCTCGTGTGTCGGGCGCGCCGTTCGAGAACGGACGCGCGGTTTCGGTTGACGCGGGGGACCGGTGGTCCTCCGCCCTGGTGTCCGGCGGGGTCCCCACCCGCGGCTCGGACCGAGCCCCGGGACCTCGGGGGCACCGCACTTCCGTCGAGAGCTGCCCACGGCGGTCGCCGGCTGATTCCGGCGAATCGACCGTGATCTCTGCGGATGTGGTGCGGACACGCGAAGTCGGCTTCGTGCGGACACGAAACCGCGTCAACGAGTGTACTGGACGTGTCACGCCCAGCCGAGGCCGAGCCCGCTTTGCCCAGGCACGTCCGCCCACTCGGAGGATTTGGTTCGGACCACTGCGGGTCTGCGCGGCTTGACATGGCCTTCCCGGCGCGGCGGTCATTCGTAGCCCGCCACCGAGTACGACACGGAGGTTGGGCCCGCCAGTGCGCGCCGCAGGGCCGCAGGGCCGCAGGGCCGCAGGGCCGCAGGGCCGCAGGGCCGCAGGGCCGCAGGGCCGCAGGGCCGCAGGGCCGAGTTATCCACACCCACCGGGTTTATCCACAGATTCCCAAATCCACCCTGGCGGCCCGACCCCCACCACACCAACTTGGAGCCATGCGTCCCGCGATCAAGCTCCTCGTCACCGCAACCCTGCTGACCTGCACCGCCGCCTTCAGTGCCCCGCCCCTGACCTTCAGCTATCGCTCCGCAGATCCCCTACCACCCCCGGTGCGGTTCGGCTGGCCGATAGCGGGCGCGCCGCAGGTCACGCGCCCGTTCGAAGCCCCGGACCACGCGTACGGCCCAGGTCACCGGGGCGTCGACCTCACCGGCGATGTCGGCCAAGCCGTCCTCGCCGCAGGCCCCGGGCTGGCCCTCTACGCGGGGCCGCTGGCCGACCGCAACCTCGTGTCGATCGAACACCCCGGCGGCCTGCGCACCACGTACGAGCCGGTCACCCCCAACGTGGCCGTGGGCCAACAGGTGGTCCGGGGTCAGCAGATCGGCACTCTCGATGCGGGCCACCTGGAGTGCACAGCCTCGCCACCCAAGACCTGCCTGCACTGGGGAGCACGAAGACGCACGGTCTACCTGGACCCCCTCAGCCTCCTCGGCCTGGGCAACGTCCGACTGCTGCCCTGGGACGCCCCGCCTCAGTAATGCCCAGGAGGCCCACCGCAGCGACGCCTCCACCCGAGACCCACAGCACTTGCTCCCTTTCAGAGCGCGTATCGATCACTTCCGAAGGAATCAATCGCGTTGCGTGAACAGCCTCAGCCGGTTCTCCGCTTTCCCCCAAGCCGAATATCACCCCATCTCCCCATTGACACAGGTGAAAATGAACCGAGCCCGCGACAGCCCCGTCCCTGGAACCACCACCCCGCACCTCTACCAGCAGAAATACAGGGCACGCTCTTCCACGAACGGAGCCAACAGCGGGGCGGCTTGGTGAAACGCCGCGCACACGCCATCCATCGTTGCGACCCGATACAAATGCACGGCGAACGATCTTGCGTGCAACAGAGCTGGCTTCACGCTCGCTGCTGGCGTCCACGAGGAGTCTTGCTGCGCACGAACAGCACCTGGCGACCGAGCCAATCCACCCCCGGTATAGCCCGCCTCTTCTACGTCCGAGAAACGCCTACCGCTCAGGACTCGCTATACAACCGACGGGACGTCCCCGTGTCGTGTCTCCTGCCGACGGGACGCGCCCTTATCCTGCCCCCTGCCGACGGGACGGTCCCTCCCGTACCCCTTGCCAACGGCACGGTCCGGTTCGGCCGACCCACGCCATTGCCCCCGCGGACTCCCGCACCCGTCGGGCACATCGCCGAGTCCACATCTCTGATCGGTCACATCGCCAATCCCGCACACTCGCCACTGCACGCGGTAGAACGTTTCTCACCTCGGCGCCGGATGCCAGTACCCACCTAGCGCACGAACAGTCCGAGCAGACCCGCTGCTCGATCAGTTCTGCTCCGTGAGCTTCGTGCGCAACCGCAGGACAGCCCTGGTGTGAAGCTGACACACGCGGGATTCCGTCACGCCGAGCACCTTCCCGATCTCGGCGAGAGTCAGGTTCTCGAAGTAGTACAGCGTGACCACGATGCGGTCGCGGTCACTGAGACGTTCTACAGCCTCGGCGAGCTGGCGACGGCTGTCCCTGTCGACGAGCGTGGCGACCGGGTCCTCGGCACGATCGTCCGGCAGGGTCTCGGCCAGCGACGACGTGGTCTGACCCGCGCCGATCAGGTCGTCGAGGGCGACCACGCTGGTCATCTGCAGCTGCGCGAACAGCTCGCGCAGTTCGTCCAGCGAGAGTTCGAGTTCCTCGGCGAGTTCCGCGTCCGACGCCGTGCGCTGCAGTTTCGCTTCGAGGCGTTCCAGGGCGCGTTCGACGTCGCGCGCCCGGCTGCGCACCGAACGCGGCACCCAGTCCTGTGCACGCAGGTCGTCGAGGATCGCGCCGCGGATGCGCTGCATCGCGTAGGTCTCGAACTTGAGGCCGCGCTCCGGCTCGAACTTCTCGATGGCGTCGACCAGGCCGAAGATCCCGGACTGGATCAGGTCCGAAACCTCGACGTGCGAGGGCAGCCCGGTTCCGACACGCCCCGCGACGTACTTCACCAACGGGGCGTAGTGCAACACCAACCGATCGCGGAGTTCCTGGTCACGCTGCTGGCCGAACGCCTTCCACAGAGCCACGATGCCGGCCTCGACCTCGTCGGCGCTGCGCTGGTCACCGTTCTCGGCCTGGTAGGGGTCCGAGCCCGACGGCGGGGTGGAACGCCTGGCACGAGCGGTGGGGCGGCTCCGGCCGTTGACGTGGTGGCCGTTGGTCGAGGTGCGCTGTTCCGCGCCCTGGCGAGAAGCCGACGTGGTCGATGTCGATCTCGCTGCCACGGTGTGGGCACCGCCCCCGGCGTCGTCAGGAACGGGGGTGAGTTCGGTCATGGATCGCCTTCAGCCGTTCGACGGTCACGTGTGTGTAAAGCTGCGTCGTTGCGAGCGTAGCGTGACCAAGCAACTCCTGAACGCTACGGAGGTCCGCTCCTCCTTCGAGTAAGTGGGTCGCCGCGGAGTGACGCAGTCCGTGCGGCCCGACGTCGGTAGCACCGGAAACGGCCCCCACCGCATCGTGCACGACACGACGCACCGCGCGCGGATCAATGCGCCCGCCTCGCGCGCCCAGGAACAGCGCCGGGCCGGACGATTCGGTGGCCAGGCTCGGCCGACCAGCGGTGATCCAGCGGGAGACGGCATCTTCGGCCGGCACACCGAACGGCACAGCGCGTTCCTTGTCACCCTTGCCGATGACCCGGACGAGGTGCCGTTCGTGATCGACGTCGTCGAGGTCGAGCCCGCACAGCTCGGACACCCGGACACCGGTCGCGTAGAGCAGTTCCACGACCGCGTGGTCCCGCAACGCGATGGGGTCACCCTGCTCCGCCCCCGCCTGCGAAGCCGACATCGCCGCCTTGGCCTGTTCGGCGCGAAGGACGGCCGGCAGCTTCCGCTTCGGGGTGGGAGCGGCCAGCCGCGGGCCCGGGTCGTGCGGGAGCAGCTCAGCGCGGTGGGCCCACGCCGTGAAGGTCCGGGCGGAGGCGGCACGCCGTGCGAGCGTGGAGCGGCTCGCGCCATCGGCGTGCTGGGCAGCCAGCCATTCCCTCAGCACGGTGAGCCCCAACCCGTTCAGCCCCTTGCTTTCCTGGTCGCCGGCGCAGAAGTGGTCCAGCAGCGAAACCACATCGCCGATGTACGCGCGCACGGTGTGCGCGGAAAGCCCGCGCTCGGACCTGAGGTGCCGCTCGAATCTGCCGACCACCGCGCCCACCGGTCCCGGCAGCCCATCACGGGCCTTCCGCGAGTCCGGTCCCTTCGTCGGGTCGGAAGAGATGCGAGCCATACCCCGAAGCTGGCCCTTGTGGCCACCGCGGTCAAGCATCGCCACGCCATAGCGGGTAGTGATCATGACCTCTTGGATGCATGTGGTGGCAACTACCCGGGGAGACCGCCTCCGTCGGGTGCGGCCACCGGGTGGCCACGATGGCCGCGAGCACCGGCCACGACCGAGAGGTGTGCACCAGCGACAACGAGAGACCAGGCTTCGGCAACGCACTGCACCAACCGGCACCAGCATGAACGCGGAACCCAGGGAGCGAGCGCCGAACGCGGCGCCCACCAGCGCCATCTCGGACGCGCACACGCGGAATTCTGACAGAGCCAGCACATGGGCAGGGGAAAACACGGACACAAGTGCGAATTCGGATGCGGCAACGCGAGTCCGCACGCAGGCAGGAACACAGTGGTGAGTGCGGAACCCGCACGCGGGCAGGAGCACAGGCGCAGGCGGAGCCGACGCAGTCAGGACCAGAAGTGAGCCCGGGTCCGGACATGTCCGCACCGGTACGCACAACCGCATGCACGGGGCGGGCAGCAACGCTCGCGAAGGCGCGAGCATGGGAAGCGCATCGAGTGAGTGCGGGCGGGCTACCGGTACGAGCGGCATTGATAGCCCGCAACGAGACCATCGGAAGCCGCGTCGCTGCCGCACTGCGGGCGGGGTTCGAATGCCGAACAAGGCGTGCGCCGAAAAGGGCAAGGATTAGCTTGCTTGGCTTGCTTGATTGGGTGAACGCTTCGATTAGGTGAACGCTTTCGTCGATGCGAGAGCGAACACGTGGTGGTCGTGATCACCATCCGCTGATGCGACAGCTGCTGGTCAGCGGCGGCTGCTGGTCAGCGGCGACCGCGGTGACCGCCGCGATGCTGGAGCGCACGGGGCGCCGGACGCCGCGCCGTTCGTGGGCACGCTGGTCACCGCGACCCCACACGGCGGCGACCCGTACACGCCCCGCTATGGGCGGGTGGTGGATAGGGGCCGCGACGGTGGAGAGAACTGGTTGGTCGGTGCTGATGCCGTACGAGGACCAACACGGATGTCCGGGTACGGCCCGACCGAATCGGCTCGACCCGCACTGCTGAATGTTGATGCCGCAGGCCGTTAAGCGTGAACGGTAAGCGCGAGCGGGTAAGTAGGTTGCGTGGTCAGGGCACGAGCGCCCGACGCGGCCGCTCGCACTCGGTGCGCGCCTCCGTTGCAGCCGGGTCGGAGCCCGGTCCGGCAGTTGGGCTCGAGAGGGACCCGCTCGGGCTCGGGGGCTGACCCTGGCGGGCTCGAATTGGCCGTTTGAATGAGCCTTGTCTGGCCCAGTCGGGCCCGGCCGGGCTCGGCTCAGGCGCGGTCCGGGCTCGACCACCGAGGTCAGGCCCTCAGACGCGGTCAGGCACGGCTGAGCCCGGTCAGGCGCGGTCAGGAGCCGATCAGACGAGATCGGGCCCGTCGCACCCGGTCCGGCACAGTCAGGCTTGGTCCGGCGCAGTCAGGCCCGGTGAGTTTGGCGGGTCCCGTCGGGCATGTCGGCTCCTGCCAGACTTGCGGGTCCCGCCGGGCATGTCGGATCCCGCCGGACTTGGCGGGACCCGCCGGACTTGGCGGCCCGGCGGGCATGGTGGCTTCCGCCAGACATGCGGCCCCCGCCGGACTTGGTGGCTCCGGCCGGACTTGGTGCCGGTGGGGTTGCCGGTCCCGCCGGGTTGGTGGCGTTAGGCGGGGTTGCGGGACCACCCCCGTTCTCCTCGCACTGCGAGACCCGCGAGTTCAAGGGCGGGGAGCAGGGCGCGCACTTTTCGCAGTGGGAGGCCGGAGTCGCGGGCGAGTTCGTCGGCGCTGGTAGCACCGGACTCGCTTAGGGCGTCGTGCAGTTGCTTGGCGAAGCGGTCGAGGTTGTCGGTGGCCTTGGCCGGAACGGGTAGGTCGGTTGCCGGGCCGACACCGAGCGGGCTCAGGACTTCCCTGACGTGGTCGACGTTCGTCACGAGCAACGCCTTGCCGCTGCGGACCATCTCGTGACAGCCGACGGAACTCTTCGACGTCACCGGACCCGGCACCGCCATGACCGGGCGACCGAGCGCATCGGCGGTGTTGGCGGTGTTGCTCGCTCCGCTGCGCGCGCCTGCCTCCACCACGACGGTGCCCTGCCCGCAGGCGGCGATGAGCCTGTTCCGCACCAGGAAGCGATGCTTTCGCGGTTCGGTGCCTGGGGCGTACTCGCTCACGACGGCGCCCTGCTCGCCGATCGCGCGGAGCAGCATGCTGTGTCCCGACGGATAGTCGATGTCGACACCGCAGGCCAGGAAGGCGATCGTCGGTCGCCCGGCGGCGAGCGCTCCGCGATGCGCCGCGCCGTCGATCCCGTACGCGGCACCGGATACGACGGTGTAGCCCTCGACGGCGAGGCCGTGCGCGAACTCGGCCGCCACGCGCTCGCCATATCCCGAGGCCGCGCGAGCACCGACGATCGCGACGGATGTGCCCAGGGCTTCCGCCAAGGGGATCCGCCCGCGCACCCACAGCGCTATCGGCGCCGCCACGCCCGGTAGGCCGATGGCACACGCGTCCGCCAAGCTCTCGAAGCTTTCGTGCGGCCAGTCGGAATGCTCCGGCATCACCAGTCGCAACCCCGCCATCGCGGCGGCATCCAGAGCTGCTTCGCCCGAGACGTGCTCCCTGCGCGCATCGACCTCGTCCGCCACCGACGGTGGTGCCGAACCGCTGCGGACCACTTCCGCGGCGCGGCAGGCACCATGTGCAGCGATGAATCCGGCGAGTGCCGGCGCCGGTGGCTCGGCCACGGCCGAGAGGTACGCGCGAGCGACCAGGACCTCGTCGCCGACTTCGGCTCCGGGCGGGCCCGCCTTCTCCATGCTCCACATCACGGCGACCTCCGATCCCGGAATTCCAGCGCCGCCGCAACGTGATCCGCGTCCGGCCGAGAACTGCCTTCCAGGTCGGCGAGCGTCCAGGCGACACGCAGGCAGCGGTCCGCACCGCGAGCGGTGATGGCACCGGTCTCCAGACCGCGGTCCAGCAGAGCGGTCGCCTGGCGTGGCAGGGCGAACTCGCGGCGCAACGCGGGGCCCGGCACCTCGGTGTTGGTCTGCCAGCCGTGAGCGGACCAGCGTTGCAACGCAGCCGCTCGCGCGTCACCGACCCGCTTGCGGACCACTTCCGTCGGCTCCGGCTCGCACCCGAGTTGTGAAGCCATCGCGAGCATGGGCCTCGTCCGGGCACGCAGGTCCACGCGGTCCATCAGCGGCCCGGAGAGCTTGCCGAAGTAGCGACGGCGGGCCTGCGGAGGGCACTGGCAGTCCACGTCCCTCGCGGGTGCGCACGGGCATGGGTTCGTGGCGAGCACGAGCTGGAACCTCGCCGGGTAGCGGACCGTGCCGTCTCGCCGGGCGAGACGTATCTCTCCCTCCTCCAACGCAGTGCGCAGTGCCTCGAGCCGCTTCGGACCGAGTTCGCACGCCTCGTCCAGTAGCAGAACACCGCGATGCGCACGGCTGACCGCACCGGGCCTGGCCAGGCCCGCGCCGCCGCCGACGAGGGCCGTGATCGACAACGAGTGGTGCGGGGCGACGAAGGGCGGTGCGGTCATCAGGTCGGCGCAGGGCGACTCCCCCGCGACCGAATGGATCGCGGTCACCTCCAGCGCCTCCTGCGGTGTGAGGTCCGGCAGCAGACCGCCCAACCTCCTGGCCAGCATGGTCTTGCCGGTCCCGGGCGGGCCGACGAGCAGCAGGTGGTGGCCACCCGCGGCAGCGACCTCCAGTGCCCAACGCGCTTCCGGCTGCCCCATCACATCGGCGAGATCGAGCGTTTCGGAGGGCTCGGCAGCGCGTGCGGCCGAGGGCGGTTCCCGGTCGAGCTCGCCGGTTTCCCGCAGCCATGCGACGACATCACGCAGGTGGTTCGCTCCCATGACATCGATGCCCTCGACGAGCTTGGCCTCGGCAAGCCCCGCCGTGGGCACGATCGCCCTGGGCATGCCGGCCCGCTTCGCCGCAAGCACCGCCGGTAGGAGACCCCGCACCGCACGCACCCGCCCGTCCAGGGCGAGTTCGCCGAACAGAACTGTGCCATTCAGTCGGTGCGGCGGTACCTGCTCCGCCCCGGCAAGCACCGCGCACGCCAGCGCGAGGTCGTAGGAGGTGCCCGTTTTGGGGATCGCCGCGGGCGACAGCGCCAGCGTCACGCACCTCGCGGGCCAGTTCTCCTGGCAGTTCACGATCGCCGAGCGGACCCGGTTCTTCGACTCCTGCAACGCCGAATCCGGCAGTCCGAGGAGCTGGAGGCTCGGCAGACCGCCCTTGCGCACGTCGGCCTCGATCTCGACGAGCACACCGTCCACACCGAACAGTGCGACCGCCCACGTCCTGTGCAACGCCATGTCAGAACGCCCCCTCGAGGTGCTCGATCCGGGCGGGACGGCCTGGTGGCCACAGCACGGAGACGACGTCGAAGCGGGCTGTGCAGCCGGTCAGGTTCCTTTCCGACAGCCAGGTTCTCGCCAAGGCGCGCAGATGTCTGACCTTGTGCGGGCTGACAGCGTTAAGCGGGGCGCCGTAGTCCACCCCGGAGCGCGCCTTGACCTCGCAGAAGATGACGGTTTCCCCATCCGTGGCAACGATGTCCAGTTCGCCTTGGTCGCATCGCCAGTTTCGCTCCAGCACGGTTATGCCGTGCTCCTCCAGGAAACGGGCCGCGAGGCGTTCTCCCTCCACGCCCAGCGCATGCCTGCGGCCCTTGGTGTCGTCATCGGACAGGGTTCCGAAAATCGCCGTGCGGCTCATGGTTCCTCCAGCGGTGTCGCGTTGCTCGAGATCCACGTTGCCCGGGCGCGGTGGTCGCCGACAGGTTCAGTTTCAGAACTTGTGGATAAATGGGGCGGGTGTGGATAACTCGCCACACGAAGGAGGTAGTGGAAGCCACGGATTCAACCGCAACGGGTGATCAATTGCGCTAGCGACGGCGGGAACGCCTCATAGGGGCGGAAGCACGTAGCTGGTGGAAACGGGCCGCAGGGGGTGGAAGCAGGTGGGGCCCAGGGGCCACGAGGCGGAAGCGGCGGAATTGACCAGGCCGAGACGGCGTGGGTTGACCAAACGGAAGCACAAAACGAATGCGGCCAGTGTTCACACGAAGGAAAGCGGCGAGCAGTGGCCGCGCGAAAACGAGCGGCGACCGAGCCGAAGCCAAAGGAGTTGATCAGACGAAAGCAACTGGCAATGCCATCAGCGGTCGCCACACGGCGTCGGCAGAGTGCGAGAGCAAGCCAGAAGAGCGCGAGAGCAAGAACGCCCCGGGACGCTCGCGTGCACGGTCGCCCCGGGGCGTGCTGGCCGCCAGTCCCCCGCGTCCTCTCGCGCTTTGCTACCGGCTCAGCTGCCGAACGGGCCGCTTTCCGGCAGCCGCAGATCCGGTTTGTCCAGTTCCTCGACGTTGACGTCCTTGAAGGTGATGACCCGGACATTCTTCACAAAACGCGCAGGGCGGTACATGTCCCAGACCCAGGCATCCGACATGGCCACCTCGAAGTAGACCTCCGAATCGGAGTTGCGCACCTGCACGTCCACCGCGTTGGCCAGGTAGAACCGGCGCTCGGTCTCCACGACGTAGGTGAACTGGCCGACGATGTCGCGGTACTCCTTGTAGAGCTGCAGCTCCATCTCGGTCTCGTACTTCTCGAGATCCTCGGCGCTCATCGGTGTGCGAGCCCTTCCCCGTTGCCGTTCGGACTACAACTGCTCATTGTCCACCACATCCCCCTCGAAAGCATCGAACAAACCGGGCTTGCTGCTCACCGTTCGAGGTGAACGCATCCCGTGTACCTGCGCGGCGGCCACCACGTTGGCGTAGCACCAGCGGTGCTCCTCGCACGGGCCGTGCTCGGTGAGCCGGACGGTGTGGTCGGACGTGCAGTACCCCTTGTGCTCGTCGAAGCCGTACATCGGGAACTGCTCGTGCAGACCCGTCATGATCCGGTCCCTGGTCACCTTCGCGAGCACCGACGCCGCCGCCACGCACGCGGCGACCAGGTCGCCCTTGACCACCGCCACGCTCGGCGTCCCCAGGCCGGGCACCCGGAAACCGTCGGTGAGCACGTAACCGGGGGGCACCGAGAGCTGCGCCACCGCTCGGCGCATCCCCTCCAGGTTGGCGACGTGGATGCCGAGGGCGTCGACCTCGTCGGCCGGAATGACGATGACCGACGAGCTGAGCGCCTTGGCGTGGATCACGTCGTACAGGCGTTCCCGTTCCGCCGGGCTGAGCACCTTCGAGTCAGTCAGCCCTTCGAAACGGCGCCCGTCACCGGGCTTGAGCGCGCACGCGGCCACCACCAGCGGTCCAGCGCAGGCCCCACGGCCGGCCTCGTCCACGCCCGCGACGGGCCCCAGGCCCCGCCGGTCCAGGGCGCTCTGCAACGCCCAGTTGCCCGTGCTGCGCCGGACCACCGTCCTCGGCGGCCGCAAGCCCGCCGCCAGCCTGACAGCCACGGTCAGTGCCGCTCCCGCGAACGTAGGTTCACCACACGCACGAGCCTACGACCCGCCCAGACGACGGGGAACGCCGCCGCGAAACCGGCGCCGACCGGCAGCCCCGCCTGCCACGCGGGCGCGCCGAGGGCGTCGGCCTGCGGGTTGGGCTCCGGGATGGCCTGCCAGCGGGTCGGCGGCAGCACGATGACCTGCGCCTTGCCGATGACGTTGTCGACCGGCACCGCCCCGCTGACGCCACCGCCGCCCTGGAAGCGGGAGTCGGAGGAGTCGTTGCGGTTGTCACCCATCACCCACAGGTGCCCCGGCGGCACCGTGACCGGCTGGAACTCCTGCTGCTCGTTGCCCCTGCCGGGCTCCCAGTAGATGTAGGGCTCGTTGAGCGGGCGGCCGTCGACCAGGACGCGGTTCTGCGGGTCGCAGCACTCCACGGTCTGGCCCTGGGTGGCGATCACGCGCTTGACGAAGTCCTTCTCGTCCGGCGAGCCGAACCCGATCAGCGACGCCGCGCCCTGGAAGAACCGCACCACGGGGTTGGTGTCCTCCGGGACGTGGAACTCGTTCTGCACCCACGCCTGCGGGCCGCGGAACACCACGACGTCACCGGGCTCGGGGTTGCCGAACCGGTAGCTGACCTTGTCCACCAGCACCCGGTCGTTGTTGCAGCCCGTGCACCCGTGCAGGGTCTGCTCCATCGACTGCGAGGGGATGACGTAGACCCGGGCCAGGAACGCCTGGATCAGCACCGTCAGCGCCAGCGCGGTGACGATGAGGATGGGGAGCTCGCGCCAGAACGAGCCCTTCTTCTGCTGCTTGCCCGAGGACCTCCACCGACGCGCGGGGCGCTCTTCGGGTGTAGCACGGGGCTCCTCCCCGCCCTGGGGATCTTCGTCCGGTCCGGTGGAGCGCATCACGTCGGCCACCCGGCCAGGCTACTGGAGACTGGCCAGTCGCGATCGGGCTACCCCGCGGCCGTCAACCTCCACACACCGCCGACCGAAACCGCATCGCCATCAGCCGGACCGGTGAACGGCGCACCCCATCCGGGAAATGCAGAACGACCCGGGCGGGGTGCCCGGGTCGTTCGACGGCTGCGGTGCGCAGGCCTCAGGAGGCAGGCGCGGTCTCGCGCTTCTCCTTGATCTTGGCGGCCTTGCCGCGCAGTTCGCGCAGGTAGTAGAGCTTGGCCCGCCGGACGTCACCACGGGTGGCGACCTCGACCTTGGCGATGTTGGGGCTGTGCACCGGGAAGGTGCGCTCCACGCCGACACCGAAGGAAACCTTGCGGACGGTGAAGGTCTCCCGGACGCCGCCGCCCTGGCGGCGGATCACGACGCCCTGGAAAACCTGGTTCCGCTCGCGCGAACCCTCGATGACGCGGACGTGGACCTTCAGCGTGTCGCCAGGCCGGAAGGCGGGGATGTCGGAACGCAGCGACTGGGCGTCCAGAGCGTCCAGGGTGTTCATCGGTGGTCCGTCCTCATCCGTGTCGTCCCGCGCCCTGGCACATCGGCGGCCCGACCTCGCGGTGGGGCCCCGGGCACGGGTGAGCTTGCTTTGAGTGCGCCGACTGTTCAATCCGGCTGCAGCAACCGGTCCAGTGTGCCAGACGGGCACTTCCATGCTGAAACCGGCCCCACCCGAGAGGCGGTAGCGCCGCTAGTCGCTTCCGGGGGACCGGGAATCGCCGGAGTGATCCGACTCCCGCACCTTATCGAGCACCTCGCGGTCCCTGGCGTCCAGGGTCCCTTCCGGCAGCGCGTCGATCAGTTCGGGCCGCCGCCGCCACGTGCGCTCCAGCGACTGGTCGCGCCGCCAGCGGGCGATCGCGGCGTGGTTGCCGGAGCGCAGCACCTCCGGCACCGGCTGGTCCCGCCACACCTCCGGACGGGTGTAGCAGGGGCCTTCGAGCAGGCCGTCGGAGAAGGAGTCCTGCTCGGCCGAGGCCGGGTTGCCCAGCACGCCGGGCAGCAGCCGGACCACGGCCTCGATCATGGTCAGCGCGGCGACCTCGCCGCCGACCAGCACGTAGTCGCCGATCGAGACCTCCTCGACCGGCATCCGGCGGGCGGCGTCGGAGATCACCCGCTGGTCGATGCCCTCGTAGCGCCCGCAGGCGAAGACCAGCCACGGCTCCTGCGACCAGCGCACCGCCGTGCGCTGGGTGAATGGGCGGCCCGCCGGGGTCGGCACGACCAGGCGGGGTACCTGGCCGGTCCCGTCACCGCAGATCTCGTCGAGCGCCTCGCCCCACACGTCGGGCTTCATGACCATGCCGGGACCGCCGCCGTAGGGGCTGTCGTCCACGGCGCGGTGCACGTCATGGGTCCAGTTCCGCAGGTCGTGCACGCCGACGGCGATCCGCTCCCGCTCGATGGCCTTGCCGAGCAACGCCTCGCGCAGCGGGTTCAGGTAGTCGGGGAAGATCGTGATGACGTCGATTCGCATGGCAGCCTTGCGGTGGATGGCCGGGATGGGAGCGGGAACGCCGGGCGGCGCGCCCGCGGGTCACTCCTCGGCGTCGAACAGGCCTTCCGGCGGATCGACGACGAGGCGGCCGGCTTCGAGGTCGATCTCGGGAACCATCTCCGAGACGAACGGCACGAGCACCTCCCGGTCGTCGGGAGTGCGCACGGCCAGCAGCTCGCCTGCGGGCGTGTGCACGACCTCGGCCACGACCCCGGCCTCCTCGCCCGCGGGGAACACCACGCGCAGGCCTTCGAGCTGGTGGTCGTGGAACTCGTCCGGGTCGTCGGTGGACTCGAGCTCGTCGGCGGTGACGAGGAGCAGCGCGCCGCGCAGCTCCTCAGCGGCCTCGCGGCCCTCGACGCCCTCCGCGCGCACGAGCAGCCGCCCGGCGTGGGGCCGGGCGGCTGCCACGGTGAAGTCCTCCGAGCCGCGCGCGCCGCGTCGGCGCATGCTCAGCACCGCTCCCGGGGCGAACCTCAGCTCCGGGGAGTCGGTGCGCACCTCGACGACCAGCTCCCCCCGCACGCCGTGCGGCCGGACGATCCTGCCGACGGCGAGCGTGAGGGGCTGTTTGTCGTCCATGTCGTGCTCAGCGGTCGGTGTCGACCACGTCGACGCGGATGCCGCGCCCGCCGATGCCCGAGATGACGGTGCGCAACGCGGTCGCGGTACGCCCGCCGCGCCCGATGACCTTGCCCAGGTCGTCGGGGTTGACGTGCACCTCCAGGGTGCGGCCGCGGCGGGTCGTGAGCAGCTGCACGCGGACGTCGTCGGGATTGTCGACGATGCCGCGCACCAGGTGTTCGAGCGCGTCCGCGAGGACCGTCACGCCTGGCCTTCCTCGGACTTCTGCTCTTCGGCCTTGTCCTCGGCCTCGGCCTTCTTGCCGCCCTTCTTCTTCGGAGTGGTCGCCTCGGCGACCGGCTCCTCGCCCGCGGCGGCCAGCGCCGCCTCGAACAGCTCCTGCTTGGAGGGCTTGGGCGCGGCGGTCTTCAGGGTGCCCTCGGCGCCCGGCAGGCCCTTGAACTTCTGCCAGTCGCCGGTGATCTCGAGGATGTTCTGCACCGGCTCGGTCGGCTGCGCGCCGACACCCAGCCAGTACTGCGCCCGCTCGGAGTCGACCTCGATGCGGCTCGGCTCCTCCATCGGGTGGTACTGGCCGATCGTCTCGATCGCCCGGCCGTTGCGGCGGGTGCGGGCGTCGGCGACGACAATGCGGTAGTGCGGCTCGCGGATCTTACCGATCCGCGCCAGCTTGATCTTCACAGCCACGGGTGGTGGTGCTCCTCAGACTCTCGTTCGTGCTCGGGTGAACATGCCACACCGCGTGGGGCAACGGAATGGAACGCTCTTTCGTCAACGGCCGCAGGCGGTGAGAGGGACCGCCCGCAGCGGGCAGTCATCTATTCTGCCAGATGCGTGCGGCGCCGCTGCCGCGGGAGTCCGGGTCTACTCCGGCATCACGCCGAGCGAGATCAGCAGCAGGCCCACCGCGGGCAGGAAGTTGTTCACCTGGTGGGCGACGATGCTGGCCGTCAGCCGCCCCGTCACCATCCGGGCCACCCCGATGGGGATCGCGATCACCAGCAGCAGCAGAGTGCGCTCGGGCTCCAGGTGGCCGATGGCGAACACCGCCGTGCTGAGCACGAACGCGGTCACCCTGCTCCAGCGCAACCGCTCCATGGCCCCCCACAGCAGGCCGCGGTAGAGCAGCTCCTCGCAGATCGGCGCGATGAGCCAGACGTGCAGGAAGATCACCACCGCCAGCGCGGGCGGCAGCCGCACCCCGTCGAGCAGGCCGCTGACGGTGGACTGGGCGTCCGGGCCGACCCAGCTCAGCCAGATCGTGGAGGCGATGGTCGTGGAGACCAGCCCGACCGCGCCGATGCCCAGCCCGGTGGTGATGTCCTTCCAGCGCCACTCCAGGCCGAAGTCGGCGCGCGGGCCGTTGCCCCGCACCATCGTGACCACCACGGCCACCGCACCCGCGAGCAGCGTGGGCACCATGAGCATCAGCACCAGTGCGACGCCGAAGCGGGAGCCCTCGTCCTGCAGGCTGCCGAAATAGGCGGCCAGCGTCACCGAGACCAGCACGAAGACGGCCTGGGCCAGGAAGAACGCGCCGAAGCCCCAGCGGTGCACCGGACGTGCGGCCTCGGGGGCCGGTGCGGCGAGCGTGCCGCCGCCCGTCGGCTCTGGTGCGTGCGATGCGTCCACTTGCCCCTCCGTGGTGCCTGGTGACCGCCGGGCGCCGCGCGGCGGGGACGGTCGGTCCTTGCGGGGTCGCCGAACTCGTCACTCGCCGCAACGACACCGACGGAGCCGCCACGTTACCCGCGCCCCGCGGGGGCGGGGCCTGCCGAGCCTCATCCCGCGGCCACGAACAGCAGCAGCGCGGGCAGGAAGTTGTTGGTCGCGTGCGCGATCACGCTCGCCCCGGTGCGGCCGGTGATCATGCGCGCGGCGCCGATCGCCAATCCGCCCACGAACAGCACGGGCGTCCGCCACACCTCCTGGTGGATGAAGGCGAAGATCAGCGTGGTGAGGAGCAGGATCGCGTACCGGGGCACCCGGTAGTGCTCCAGGGCGCCCCACAGGGCGCCGCGCATCAGCAGCTCCTCGGTCAGCGGCGCGCCCAGGAAGGCGAAGAGCGCGAACAGGAACAGCCAGACGCTCTTCTCGCCCTGCATCAGGCGGCTTATGCCCGTCTCGGGCGGCTGGCCGTTGACCGCGATCATGATCAGGCCGAGCACGAACGACAGCAGCAGCGCGGCACCGCCGCAGGCCAGCCCCACCTTGACGTCGCGCAGCCTGGGCACGATGCCGAAGTCCGCGCGCACGCCGTTGCCCCGGACCCAGGAGAAGATCGCGGGCACGAGCCCGAGCAGGATGTTGGGCACGAAGGCCAGCAGCAGCAACGGCCCGAGGGCGGGCGGGTCGGCCGGGTCGAACCCGCTCTCCCGCGACGGCATGACGGCCGAGACGACCTGCCCGACCAGGTAGAAGGCGCCGTAGCCGACGAAGAACGCGGCGAACCCCCAGGCGAGGCTGCCGCGCCGGGCGGCTTCGAGCTGCGCCTCCCAGTACCGCGGGTGCAGGGCGGGATCGCTGGAGTCGTCGGCGCCGCGCATCGGACGGCTGTAGGTGGTCCAGGACGGACCATCGGCGTCGGGTCCGGCCGGGGTGTGCGAAGAGCCGGCGGGGGGCTGCTGCGGCGGGGTGCCCTGCCCCTCCGGTCGCGGGTCGCCGGGCAGCCTGGCGACGGGGAAGCCCGGCTGCTCCCCTCCCGGCTCATCGCGGCGCGGATGCTCCAAGGCAGGTCTCCCCCTCTCCCCTGGAAGCAACACTATGCGCCGGGGCCAGGCCGGGCGAACGCGCGTCCATCACCGTGATCATGTCCGAGTTTCACCCGTTCCGGGCGAATCCGGGCCGATCATTGTCCAGACTCACACGCGAGGTGGGGCCGAGGAGCCCGGGAGAGGTCAGCCGACCACCCGTCCGCGCAAGACGATGCGCTTCGGGTGACGCAACGCGGTCAGGTCCTTGCGGGGGTCGTCGTCGTAGCACACCAGATCGGCCACCGCGCCGTGGCGCAGCCCGGAGTAGCCGAGCCACTCCCGCGCCGCCCAGGACGCCGCGCCGATGGCCTGTTCGGGCGACATGCCGACGCGGTTCAGCGCGATGATCTCGTCGACCAGCACGCCGTGCTCGATGCCGCCGCCCGCGTCGGTGCCCGCGTAGACCGGCACGCCGGCCTCGATCGCCTTGGCCACCGTGCGGTCGCCGCGCCGGTAGAGCTCGGTCATGTGGGCGGCGTAGTCGGGGTACCTGGTGGCCGCGGCGGCGAACGACGGGAAGTTCTCGATGTTGACCAGCGTCGGCACCAGCGTGGTGCCGCGCTCGGCCATCATCGCGATGGTCTCGTCGGTGAGGCCGGTGCCGTGCTCGATGCAGTCGATGCCCGCCGCCAGCAGTCCCGGCAGGGCGTCCTCGCCGAAGACGTGCGCGGTGACCCGAGCGCCGTGCTGGTGGGCGACCGAGATCGCCTCGGCGAGCACGTCGGCGCTCCACAGCGGCGCGAGGTCGCCGACCGACCGGTCGATCCAGTCGCCGACGAGCTTCACCCAGCCGTCGCCCCGGGCGGCCTGCTCGGCGACCGCGGCGGGCAACTGCTCCTCGTGGTCGAGCTGGTCGGCCAGGTACGGGATGTAGCGCTTGGGCCGGGCGATGTGGCGGCCCGCGCGGATGATCCGCGGCAGGTCCTCGCGCTCCTGGAGCGGCCGGGTGTCGATCGGCGCGCCGCAGTCGCGGATGAGCAGGGTCCCGGCGTCGCGGTCGGCCTCGGCCTGCACGGCGGCCTCGGCGAGCTCGACCGGCCCCTGCGGGCCGATGCCGACGTGGCAGTGCGCGTCCACCAGTCCGGGCAGCACGTAGCCGCCGTCGAACACCGTGGTCGCGTCCGGGACCGGATCGAGGCTGACGAGCCCGTCACTGATCCAGACGTCGCGGTGCTCACCGTCGGGCAGCACGACCGCCCGCAGGTGCAGCGCCGTCACTTCTTCTTGCCGAAGTTGAGCTTCGAGGGGTCGAACCCGGGCGGCAGGTCGTTCATGCCGCCGCCGAGCTGGGACAGGTCGGGGCCGCCGCTGCCCGCGCCCGGCATGCCCCCGGGCGGCAGGCCCGGGAAGCCGGCGGGCATCCCGCGCATCCCCTTGGGCGGGGTCGGGCCGCGGCCCTTGCCCTTCTTGCCCTTCTTCCCCTTCTTGCCCTTGCGGTTGCCGCCACCGCCGAAGCCGCCGAACTGCCCGGCCATCTGCTGCATCATCTTGCGGGCTTCGAAGAACCGGTTGACCAGGTCGTTGATGTCGCTGACCGTCACGCCCGAGCCGCGCGCGATGCGCTGCCGCCGCGAGGCGTTGATGATCTTGGGGTCCTCGCGTTCGGCGGGCGTCATGCCCCGGATGATCGCCTGCACCCGGTCCAGGTGCTTCTCGTCGAAGTTGGCGAGCTGGTCCTTCATCTGGCCCGCGCCCGGCAGCATGCCCAGCAGGTTCTGCAGCGGACCCATCCGCCGCACCGCCTGCATCTGCTCCAGGAAGTCCTCGAGGGTGAGCTGGCCCGCGCCGAGCTTCTGCGCGGCGGCCTCGGCCTGCTCTGCGTCGAACGCCTGCTCGGCCTGCTCGATGAGGGTGAGCATGTCGCCCATGCCCAGGATCCGGCTGGCCATCCGGTCCGGGTGGAAGACGTCGAAGTCCTCCAGCTTCTCGCCGTTGGAGGCGAACATGATCGGCTGGCCGGTGACCTGGCGGACCGACAGCGCGGCACCACCGCGGGCGTCGCCGTCGAGCTTGGTCAGCACCACGCCGGAGAAGCCGACACCGTCGCGGAACGCCTCGGCGGTGGACACCGCGTCCTGACCGATCATCGCGTCGACGACGAACAGGGTCTCGTCGGGCTTGACCGCGTCCCGGATGTCGGCGGCCTGCTGCATCATCTCCTGGTCGACGCCCAGCCGGCCGGCGGTGTCGACGATGACGATGTCGTGCTGGGCGCGGCGCGCCTCCTCGATGCTGCGCCGCGAGACGTCGACCGGGTCGCCGACGCCGTTGCCCGGCTCGGGAGCGAACACCGCGACCCCGGCGCGCTCCCCGACGACCTGCAGCTGGTTGACCGCGTTCGGGCGCTGGAGGTCGGCGGCGACCAGCATCGGGGTGTGGCCCTGGCTCTGCAGCCAGCGGGCCAGCTTCCCGGCGAGGGTGGTCTTGCCGGAGCCCTGGAGACCGGCGAGCATGATCACGCTCGGCGGGGTCTTGGCGTACTCCAGCCTGCGGGTCTCGCCGCCGAGGATGCCGACCAGCTCCTCGTTGACGATCTTGATGACCTGCTGGGCCGGGTTGAGGGCCTGCGAGACCTCCGCGCTCTTCGCGCGCTCCTTGACACCCGCGATGAAGCTGCGGACCACCGGCAGCGCCACGTCGGCTTCGAGCAGGGCGATGCGGATCTCGCGCGCGGTGGCGTCGATGTCGGCATCGGACAGCCGCCCCTTGCCGCGCAGATTCTTCAGGACCGATGTGAGCCGGTCGGAGAGAGTGTCGAACACGGGTTCACGGGCTCCAGAGTCGTGGATGTTCCTATGCGAGGGTAACCGCCCCGCAAGACCCCCCGGGCGGTGCTCGGGCGTTCGACGCGCGAGGCGGCGTCACGCACCCGGGCCGGGCGGGGCTCGGGCGGCTGGAAGCAGCACGGCGCCGGCGGCCCTCGGCAGGACCGCCGGCGAATGCTCAGCTGCGGGAGAAGTCCCCGCGCCGCTTGCCCGCGACGGCCCGGGACGAGCCCGGCGAGCGCTGACCCTTGCGGTGCGGGCGCGGCTTGTCGCGGCCCGGCCCGTGCGGGCGGCGGGCGACGAACTCGCCGTCGGCCACGCTGATCCGCAGTCCGCGGCCGGCGACCTGGGTCTTGCGCAGCTTGCGCAGCATGTCGTCCGGCAGGTCGGCGGGCAGCTCGATCAGGGTGTGCCCGTCGCGGATGTCGATGTGGCCGATGTGCTTGCTGGGCAGGCCGCCCTCGTTGGCCAGGGCGCCGACCAGCGCGCTGGGGGTGACGCGGTTGCGGCGCCCGACCTCGACCCGATAGGTCTCGGTCTCGCTGGTCGCCGGCTGGAACTTCGAGGCCCCGCCGTCGCGCCCGCGGCGGGCGGGCTCGGGCTCGGGTTCGCGCTCCATCAGCAGCGGCTGGTCGCCCTGCACCATGCTGGCCAGCGCCGCGGCGATCTCGGCGGCGGGCACGTCGTGGGTGCGCTCGTACTCCTCGACCAGGCCCTTGAACAGCTCCAGGTCGCCCTTGGCCAGGGTCTCGGTGATGCCCTGGGCGAACTTGGCCAGCCGCTGGTCGTTGACCGCCTCGATGCTGGGCAGCTCCATCTGGCCGATGGACTGGCGGGTGGCCTTCTCGATGGAGCGCAGCATGTGCCGCTCGCGCGGGGAGACGAACAGGATCGCCTCGCCGCTGCGGCCCGCCCGGCCGGTGCGGCCGATGCGGTGCACGTAGGACTCGCTGTCGTGCGGGATGTCGTAGTTGAGCACGTGCGAGATGCGCTCGACGTCGAGCCCGCGGGCGGCCACGTCGGTGGCCACCAGGATGTCGACGCGGCCCTCGCGCAGGTGGCCGATGGTGCGCTCACGCGCGGCCTGCGGGATGTCGCCGTTGATCGCCGCCGCGCTGAACCCGCGAGCCTGCAGCTTCTCGGCGAGCTCCTCGGTGAGCTGCTTGGTGCGCACGAACACGATCATCGCGTCGAAGGTCTCGACCTCGAGGATCCTGGTCAGCGCGTCGAGCTTGGCCGGGCCGCGCACCGGGATGTGGCGCTGGTTGATGTTGGTGGCGGTGGAGGTCTTGGTCTTGACCGAGATCTCCACCGGCTCGTTCAGGTAGGACTGGCTGATCTTGCGGATCGCCGGCGGCATGGTCGCCGAGAACAGCGCGACCTGCCGCTGCTCGGGCACCGACTGCAGGATGGTCTCGACGTCCTCGATGAAGCCCATCCGCAGCATCTCGTCGGCCTCGTCGAGCACCAGGTTCTTCAGCCCGGTGAGGTCGAGCGAGCCCTTGTTGAGGTGGTCGATGACGCGGCCGGGGGTGCCGACCACGACGTGCGCGCCGCGCTTGAGCCCGGCCAGCTGCGGGCCGTAGCTCTGGCCGCCGTAGATCGGCAGCACGTGGAAGCCGGGCAGGTGCGCGGCGTAGCGCTGGAACGCCTCGGCGACCTGGATCGCCAGCTCGCGGGTCGGGGCGAGCACGAGCGCCTGCGGTGTCTTGGCGTCGAGGTCGAGCTTGCTGAGGATCGGAAGCGCGAAGGCGGCGGTCTTGCCGGTGCCGGTCTGCGCGAGGCCCATCACGTCATGGCCTTCGAGCAGCGGCGGGATGGTCTGCGCCTGGATCGGGGAGGGGGTTTCGTAGCCGATCTCGGACAGCACCTGCAGGACGCGGGGGTCGAGGTCGAGCTCATCGAAGCTGGGCATGCTGGACGCGGGTCTCCTAGGTGGGGATCGTCAGGGGGCTGATCTGTGCGATGGCGGCCCTGCTCGAACGCCCACTCACGTCGTCGGCAACAGCCAGGTCCTGCAGCGGCTACGTTGCACCGCTGCTCGCGCATTCAAGCCGCGCACACCTGACACGCACACACACTGTTGCCAGTCACTCGCAGCTCGATGATCTCAGCCTGGTGCTACGGGGCTCTTCCCCGTGCACCGGCTGTCCAGGGTAGCGACCCGGCGTGACCGGGTCCGAGCCCGGTGGCCGCAACGGGACGAACATCACCCGCGGACCAGCACCCGCACACCTCCGGTGAGCTCGTCGCGGGTGAACACCATGGCCTCGTCCCAGCCACTGGGCGGACCCTCGGCCAGGAGCCTGCTGTGGAAGCGCTCGGCCCGGTGGACGTGCAGCTGGAAGGAGCGGCGCCGGATCAGCCTGCCGCGCGCGTACTGGCCGGACAGCGCGGTGGCCGGGTCGACGTGCAGCCAGACCAGGACGCAGCGCCGCCCGGTGAGCCGGCCGAACAGCAGCAGCATCGCGCGGGTGGTGGTGCGGGTGGAGGGCTCGTGGGCGATGACCGGCTTCGGGTCGGTCAGGCACCACCATGCGATCCGGGTGCGGTGTGCGAGGTGCACCAGCGGCCGGTACCAGCGGTAGGGCAGCCAGCCGGGCAGGACTCGGCGCAGCTTCGCGCGGACCTGCTCGGAGTCCAGCGTCGAGAACCTCGGATCGCCGCCCAGCCGGGCCAGCAGCGTGCTCTTGCCCGCGCCGGGCAGACCGGCGAGGACCACGAGCGAGCGGCGATCGATGCGCAGCGTCGGCGGTGGCCTGGAGGCTGAGGGCTCGTCCGTTTTGTCCACGACACCATCAGGTTACGCGTTCGGTGATCTTCGCTCGGAGCTCGAGTGCTCCACACCACGTGCCGGTGCCGGAAATGCCGGAGGTGGCCCGCCCCCTCGACGAGCCACCTCGGCGCCCCTCCCCCTAGACGCGTCCCCCCGGGGCTTCGCCGGCTGCTCCCCGCCCGACCCCCAGTGCGGGCGGGGCCCCCTCCGGCTCTTTCCCCCTCGTCGCGTCTGGCCAGAAGTCTGCCTTCGACGGCGGTCCCCCAGGCACCGTGAACCTCCCTGAGTGCGTCTGCGTAGTGCTACCCAGATGCCCCTAGGGGTTGTCCGCGCCGCGACCTCAGCCGTTGATCAGGCTCATGGCCAGATCCGGGCTGAAGGTGCCCGCGGGAACGCCCTGGCCGATGCCGCAGTCGCCGTCGGAGTCGCCCGGGACCTTGGCCCACACCAGCAGGTCCGCTCCCCCACCGACCTGGCTGGGCACGCCGAGCCCGCGCCCCGCCGGGTTGCACCACTCCCCGCCGGGCGCGGCGCCGTTGCCGTTGCGGCTGGTGTCGACCAGGAACAGCGCCGAACCGCCCAGCGCCTGCCGGATGGCGTCGCCCTTGGCCACCGACTCCTCGGTCGTGTAGTAGTTCGACACGTTGAGCGCGAAACCCCTGATCCGCTCGACACCGATCGCCCGGAGCCGCTCGGCCATCACCGGCGGCTCGACCCACGTCGCGTTGCCCCCGTCCATGTAGGCCCAGGTGTTGGGCGCCTTCTCGGCGAACTGGGCGGCGGCGTAGGAGAGCAGGTCCAGGCGTACCGGCCGCTCGTCCTCCGGCATGCAGTCGAGCTGCGCGAGCGCGTCGGGCTCGATGACGACCACCGCGGGCCGGTCGCCGATCGCGGCCGCGAAGTCCGAGATCCACGCGCGGTAGGCCTCAGGGCTGCCCGCGCCGCCGCCGGAGTGGCCGCCGCAGTCGCGCCCGGGGATGTTGTAGGCGACCAGCAGCGGCAGCTCGTCCGCGGCGTCGGCGGCGCCGACGTAGCCGCCCACATCGGCGGCGACGTCGGGGTTCCAGTCGCCGAACCAGCGGGCGCCCGGCTTCTCGGCGATCTCGGTGCGGATGGCGTCGGCGCGGGGATCTCCCGCGTTGGCGCGCACCCATTTCGCGGGGTTGGACGCCGGATCGGCGTAGAAGCCGTCGGTCATCTCCAGCGGGTTGCCTGCCGGGGCGGCGGCACCGGTGGTGCTCAGACCGAACAGCAGGACGAGGACGGCGAGCAGGCGAGCAATGGTCCGCATGGCGCTCCCTTGACGCGGGTCGACGAAGATCAACCGATCTTCACACCCGGCCGAACGCCCGGAATCGTCCAACAGGAGCCAAAAGCGGGTGCGGACCAGACGGTCCGCACCCGCTCGCGGCTCAGAGCTTCTTCGGTCTTTCGAAGCGTCGCGGAGCCTGTCCCTGTCTTCGAAGCGGCGCAGCCGCTTTGCCCGCCCCCGCAACCGGCACCGCCGCGGGTTCTCAGGCGTTCTCTGGCGAGGACAGCCTTTTCGCGGCGTATGGGTGATACGTGAGAAAAGGATCCCGGAGCCAGAGGGCGCCTGAGGTTCCGCCACCGGCACCGCTAAGCAAGGCGAGTCCGACGACAGCCGCTCAGAGAGCCTCGACGCCGGTATCGCCGGTGCGCACGCGCACCACCGACTCCACCGCCGTCACCCAGACCTTGCCGTCGCCGACCTTGCCGGTCCGGGTGGCGGTCACGATGCCGTCGACCACCTTGTCCACCGTGGAGTCCTCCACGAGGACCTCCACCCGCAGCTTCTCGATGAAGTCCACCGAGTACTCCGCACCCCGGTAGACCTCCTTGTGGCCCTTCTGCCTGCCGTAGCCCTGGGCCTCGCTGACGGTCATGCCCAGCACGCCGAGCCGCCCGAGGGCCTCCTTCAGGTCGTCCAGCTTCGAAGGCTGGACGATCGCGGTCACCAGCTTCATGCGTTGCTGCCCTCCAGCCTGCGCTCCACCTCGTCGGTCCGGACCGGCGAGCGGTACGACGGACGCCCGTCACCGAAGTGGTAGGCGGTCTCGGCGTGTTCGGTCTCGTCGATGCCCTCGACCTCGTCCTGCTCGCTCAGCCGGAACCCGACCACCAGCTTGACCACCAGCGCGATGACCAGGCTGAGCACGAACGAGTAAACCAGCACCGCGGCCGCTCCGACCGCCTGGCGCCAAAGCTGGTCGAGACCGCCGCCGTAGAACAGCCCGGCAACGCCCGCCGGAGCGGCGGCGGAGGCGAACAGGCCGACCAGCAGGGTGCCCATCAGGCCGCCGACCAGGTGCACGCCGACGACGTCGAGCGAGTCGTCGTAGCCGAAGCGGTACTTCAGGCTGACCGCCAGCGCGCAGACCGCGCCGGTGATCGCGCCGATCGCGATGGCGCCCAGCGGCGTCACCGACGAGCAGGCCGGGGTGATCGCCACCAGACCGGCGACGATGCCCGACGCGGCACCCAGCGTGGTGGCGTGCCCGTCGCGGATCCGCTCGATCAGCAGCCAGCCGAGCATCGCCGCGCTGGTCGCGACCAGCGTGTTGACCAGGACCACCGCGGCGGTGGCGTTGGCCGCCAGCGCGGAGCCGGAGTTGAAGCCGAACCAGCCGAACCACAGCAGCCCGGCGCCCAGCACCACGAACGGCAGGTTGTGCGGCTTGCCGGGCTCCTTCGGCCAGCCCTTGCGCTTGCCGAGCACCAGTACCAGGGCGAGCGCCGCGGCACCGGCGTTGATGTGCACGGCGGTGCCGCCGGCGAAGTCGATGGCGGCGAGCCGGTTGGCGATCCAGCCGCCGACCGCGGTCACGTTGCCCGCCTCGTCCTTGGTGTCGAACGCGAAAACCCAGTGCGCGACCGGGAAGTACACCAGCGTCGCCCACAGCCCGGCGAACAGCAGCCACGGGCCGAAGCGGGCGCGGTCGGCGATGGCACCGGAGATCAGCGCGACCGTCAGGATCGCGAACATCGCCTGGAAACCGGCGAACGCCAGCGTCGGGATCGTGCCGGACACCGCGTCCTCACCGAGGACCTGGCTGAGCCCGAAGAACTCCGCCGGGTTGCCCAGCAGCCCGAGCGAGCCGATGTCGGTGCCGAAGGCGGCCGAGTAGCCGAACAGCACCCAGAGCACGCCCACGACGCCGATGCTGCCGAGGCTCATCATCAGCATGTTGAGCACGCCGCGCGAGCGGACCATGCCCCCGTAGAAGAACGCCAGTCCCGGTGTCATGAGCAGGACCAGCGCCGCGCTCACGAGCACCCATGCGGTGTCGCCTGAATTCACAATGCCTCCCCGTGCGGACCGAGTTGGCGGCGAGCATGGGGAACGCCTGTTTCGGGCGAACCGTCCCGTTGTTTCCGGAGCGTGAAAAGACGGCCTCCGGCTGTTACGGGTGCGTTGTCATGTCAACGGGGTGTTACGCGGCGGATCACCGAATCCACCTGGAGCGGACGTCCGGCCAGCATTCCGGCACCGAACTGAGCAGCGCAGACGGCGAGCACGAACAGCAGCGGCGCGATCCAGTTCCCGGACCACTCGTGCAGCAGCCCGACGGCCAGCGGACCGGTCGCCGCGATGAGATATCCGGCACCCTGCGCCATGCCCGACAGCGCCGCGGTGGTGTCGCTGTCCGGCGAGCGGAAGCCGAACAGCGTCAGCGCGAGGCCGAAGGCCGCGCCCTGCGAGAGCCCCAGCACGACAGTGGAGGCCCAGACCCCGCCCGGCGCGGGTGCCAGCACGATTCCGGTGAAGCCGACGGCGGTCACCACCGCGACCCCGGCCGCGATCAGGCGCTGGTCGCGCAGCCGGTGGCACAGCACCGGAACCGCCATCGACCCGACGGCCTGGATGCCGGCCTGCACGCCCAGCAACAGCCCCGCGGTCTCCGGACTCAGGCCGCGGCTCTGCGCGACCGTGGGCAGCCAGCCGAAGACGACGTAGGCCATCAGCGACTGCAGGCCCATGAAGGCGGTGACCTGCCAGGCAAGCGGGCTGCGCCGCAGCGCGGCCGGGTGGATCGCCGCAGCGCGCGCACCGGAGGTGTGGCGCAGCGCGAACAGGCTGACCACCAGCGTCAGCACCGCGGGCACGGCCAGCGAACCCAGCGGCAGGCGCCATTGCGAACCAAGCGCCTGCCCGAGCGGCACCACGATGCTGGCCGCCATCGCACCGCCCAGCGTCAGGCACACCGTGTAGGCGGCGGTGACGACCGGGACGTTGTGCGGGAAGTCGCGCTTGATCAGCCCGGGCAGCGCGACGTTGGCGACCGCGATCCCGGCGCCCGCGATCACCGTGCCCGCCAGCAGCGCCACCGCCGAGCCGACCGCGCGCAGCGCGTTGCCGAAGACCAGCACGACGAGGCAGCCCACCACGACGCGCTCGTCGGAGAAGCGCTGCCGCAGCTTCGGAGCGACGAACGCGAACACTCCCAGGCACACCACCGGCAGCGTGGTCAGCACGCCGCCGAAGGCGGCGGAGACCTGCAGGTCTCGCTGGATGGCCTCCAGCAGCGGCGCCACCGCCGTCACCGGGGGCCGCAGCGCCAGCGCCACCAGCACGATCAGGGCCAGCGTCGCCACGGTCTGCGCGCCCCTCGGCGCGCGCGTCGCGGACTCAGTGCTCACCGGTCTCCTTCCGGGACGTGTTTGCTCTGTTGGTTGGTGGCCCGGCTTCCGTCGAGCACACCGCCGAGCGACGTCAGGCTCGGCTGGATGACCGCCTGCGCGGCCTCGGCGGCGGCAACCGGGTCG
The DNA here is from genome assembly GCF_018141105.1 of Saccharopolyspora erythraea. Classification (NCBI taxonomy): domain Bacteria; kingdom Bacillati; phylum Actinomycetota; class Actinomycetes; order Pseudonocardiales; family Pseudonocardiaceae; genus Saccharopolyspora; species Saccharopolyspora erythraea. The sequence goes on from NZ_CP054839.1 coordinate 6,801,802, forward strand.
CCCGCCTCGATGGCGTCGAGCAGCGCGTGGTGCGGGTGCGGGCCCGCCTCGGCCAGGTCGGCGTGCAAGCGCAGGGTCTGCAGCCCTTCCTGGAGGCGCCCGAGCAGGTACCGGTACATCTCCAGGAGCAGCGGGTTTTGCGCGACCTCCACGACGGCGCAGTGGAAGTCGGCATCGGCCGCACCGAACTCGTCCGGCGTCTCCGCGCGGTCGCGGTGCTCCAGCAGCTCGCGCAGCCGCCGGACGTCGGCGTCGTCGCGGCGCATCGCGGCCAGCCGCGCGGCCTGCACGTCGTAGGCGAGCTGCACCTCGAAGACGTCGCGGACCTCGGCCAGCCGCAGCTGCCGCAGCATCGGCGTCGGGTCGGCGGCGCTCACGACGAACGTGCCGGCACCCTGCCTGCTCTCCAGCACCCCGAGGTGCGCGAGCGCGCGGACCGCCTCGCGCACGACGGCGCGGCTGACGCCCAGCTCGGCGCCGAGCTCCTGCTCGGTCGGAATGCGCTCACCAGGCTTCCACTCGCCACTGGTCAGCTGCTCGTTGAACTGCGAGATCACCTCGTCCACCGACGAGCGCCTGCCCACGGACCGCATCTGCCTCACCTCCCGGCTACCGGCCGGATCATAGGTCAGACATCAGTCGTCAGACAAATCTTGGTCGAGGTGGTTGCGGTCGGGTCCAGGGCGCCAGTGCCCTGGACCCGCACGATCACATCGCCCGGCGGGCGATCACACGGCCCAGTACCAGGAGTTCGCGCCGTAGCTGTACTCGACGCGGCTGTCGACGTGGGTGAAGCTGCTGTAGCGGATGATGCCGGACAGACCGGAGGTCTGGGCGTAGCCGATGGTCTGGCTGACCGTCCTGCCGCTGACCACGATGTCGGCGGCGATGCCGTAGGTGTGCTGGCTGTTGGGCGCGCCGCCGACGCTCTGGTTGTGCGCCTTGCTGCGGAAGCCGGAGTTGACGGTGATCGGGGCGTCGCCCGCCTTCTTGCGGATGGCCTCCAGCTTGTACATCAGCCGCCGCACGTTCTCCTTGACGGTGGCCGCGCCGACGTTTCCGCCGTTGAAGCCGGCACCGTCCTTGGAGTGGAACTCGGCGAACTCGAAGTGCGCGGTCGAGCCGTCGGAGTCCTCCAGCGCGTTCAGCTTCTGCTGCGTGGCGCTGTCGACCACCCCGCTGCCCGCGAGGCCGTAGGCCCTCTGGAAGCGCACGACCGCCGCCTTCGTCCCCGGCCCGAACTGGCCGTCGACCGCCACGTGGGTCTTCTGCGCGCTGTCGGCCGCCCAACCGGCGACCCTGATCTGCAGCTCCTTGACGTCTGCACCGCTGTGGCCCTCGCGCAGCTCGCGACTCCAGTCGTAGGCGGCGGCCTCCGGAGCGGTGGCCGTCGACAGCCCGGAGAACACGAGCACGGCCATCGCCAGCGCGGCGAGCAGTCTCACCGGCGTTGTGGACATGAACATCCCCTTCCTGATCGGCATCAGGGCACGGAGATCATGTCCGAAATTCACCGGAATGGGGAGATTTGTCGCGTGATGCTCACCGGATGTTCGCACCGGACGGAGGGCGCCCAGCGAAAAGACCCGGCCCCCGCGCTCGGTCGGAGCGCGGGGGCCGGTGTGCGGAGGTCGCGTCAGCCCAGCAGTGCGTCCACGAAGGCCCCGGGCTCGAACGGGGCCAGATCGTCCGGGCCCTCGCCCAGACCGACGAGCTTGACCGGGACGCCGAGCTCGCGCTGGACCTGGAAGACGATGCCGCCCTTGGCGGTGCCGTCGAGCTTGGTCAGCACGATGCCGGTGACGTCGACGACGTCGGAGAACACCCGGGCCTGGGTCAGGCCGTTCTGGCCGGTGGTCGCGTCGAGGACCAGCAGCACCTCGTCGACCTGCGCGCGCTTCTCCACCACGCGCTTGACCTTGCCCAGCTCGTCCATCAGGCCGGTCTTGGTGTGCAGGCGGCCCGCGGTGTCGATCAGGACGGTGTCGACCGCGGTGTCCGAGCCCCGGCTCACCGCCTCGAAGGCGACGCTGGCCGGGTCGGCGCCCTCGTTGCCGCGCACGACCTCGGCACCGACGCGCTCGCCCCACGTCGCGAGCTGCTCCACGGCGGCCGCGCGGAAGGTGTCGGCCGCACCGAGCAGCACGGTGCGCCCGTCGGCGACCAGCACGCGGGCGAGCTTGCCGGTGGTGGTGGTCTTGCCGGTGCCGTTCACCCCGACGACCAGGACCACCGCGGGCTTGCCGCCGTCGGCAGGTTCGCCGTGCGGCAGCGCCTGCACCGAACGCTGCATGTCCGGGCCGAGCGCGTCGACGAGCACCTCGCGCAGCAGCGCGCGGACCTGTTCCGACGTGCGCAGACCGCGCGAGGCGAGCTCCGAGCGCAGCCGGTCGGTGATCTCGGTCGTCGTGGCCGCGCCCAGGTCGGCCATCAGGAGGGTGTCCTCGATCTCCTCCCAGGAGTCCTCGTCGAGGTCACCGGCGCCGAGCAGGCCGAGCAGGCCCTGGCCCAGCGTCGAGCGGGAGCGCGACAGCCTGCCGCGCAGGCGCTCCAGCCGTCCGGTGGTCGGCTCGATCTCCTCGGCCAGCTCCTCGGCCGTGGGCCCGGCGGGCTTCGGCGCGACGGGCTCGACTGGAGCGACCGGCTCGGCGGGCGCCTCGGGCTCAGCCAGAGCCTCGGGCTCCGCTCGCTCCTCGGGCTTGGCCGGCTCGGGCGGGGCCGCCGGCGGCTCGGCCGGGGCGACCGGCTCCGCGGGTGCGGTTCCGGCCTGCTCCGGGACCTCCACCGCCGTCGCGGAGTCCGCGGCCGGCGGGCCGTCGGGCAACGGCACGTCGACGATGCCGCGCCGCTCGGTGTCCCGGGGCACCGCGGCGTCGTCGCCCACGCCGGGCTGGCCCTCGACCTCGGTGCGCTCCTCCACGGGGTGCGCGGGCGGCGCGGCCGTGCCGCCGCCACCGCCGCTGGACAGGCTGATACCGCTACCCGTGCGGTACCCGCCGCCCTTCGCCGGGGCCTCGGCGGCCTCGTCCTTCTGGCTCAGGCTGATGCGACGCCTGCGGCTCAGGACGACACCGGCGACCACGGCGATCGCGAGCACCACCAGTACGGCGACGACGATCAGAATCACGTTCGAGGTGGACACCCGACCATCCTCGCACCTGCTCAAGGCGATCTGGCGGAGAGGCCGCACGGGAGCAGGGCGCGGGACGAACGGGTCCCTCGGCGGCGAGTCGGCGGTCGCGCGGTAGCGGCGCCGCGGAGCCGGGGCGGGCCGGAACACCAGTACGTCGCGACTCGGCGGTGAGGAATTCACGGAATATCTCCGTGTGGCGCTTGCGCCTCACGCGCCGGTGGCATACACCACACTGATGCGGGTAGTAGGGGTCATCTCGGGCACGTCGATGGACGGCATCGACGTGGCCGCCTGCGAGCTGGCGCTCTCCGGCGACGCCGTCGAGCTGCACCCGCTGGGCTGCACCGAGTCGCCGTACCCCGCCGAGCTGCGCGCCCGCCTGCTCGCCGCGCTGCCGCCCGCGAGCACGACCGCCGCGGAGGTCTGCGCACTCGACACCGAGGTCGGGCGCTGCTTCGCCGAGGCCGCCGACGCCGGGATCGCCGACCTCGCCGGGGGCCGGGCCGACCTGGTCGCCTCCCTCGGGCAGACGCTCTACCACTGGGTCGACGACGGCCGCGCCCGCGGCACGCTCCAGCTCGGCCAGCCCGCCTGGATCGCCGAACGCACCGGCCTGCCCGTCGTCTCCGACCTGCGCGCCCGCGACGTCGCCGCGGGCGGCCACGGCGCTCCGCTGGCCGGCGTGCTCGACGCGCTGTGGCTGGCCGACGAGCCGGGCGTGAGCGTCGCGCTCAACATCGGCGGCATCGCCAACATCGCCGTCGTCGGAGGTCCGGAGCCGCTGTCCTACGACACCGGGCCGGGCAACGCGCTCATCGACGCCGCGGCGGACCTGGTCACGGCAGGCCGCCAGGCCCACGACACCGACGGCCGGATGGCCGCCGCCGGATCGGTGCGCTCCGACCTGCTCAAGGCCCTGCTGGACGATCCCTACTACGCCCGGCCGGCACCCAAGTCCACCGGCAAGGAGCACTTCAACGCCGCCTACCTCGCCCGCGTGCTCGACGACTTCGCGCAGGTCGGGGACGCCGACCTGCTCGCGACGCTGACCGAGCTCACCGCCGTCACCGTCGCCCGCGCCTGCCACGCCCACGGCGCGCGGCGGGTCGTCGCGGCCGGCGGCGGCACCGCGAACCCGGCGCTGATGTCGGCATTGCGCAACCACCTCGCCGAGCGGGACGTCACACTGGGCACGAGCGACCGGCTCGGGTTCCCGGCCGGCGGCAAGGAGGCCTACTTGACCGCGCTGCTCGGTTTCCTCACCATGCACGGATTGCCGGGCAACGTGCCGGGCACCACCGGCGCACACGGCCCGCGCCTGCTCGGCAGCATCACGCCGGGCCGCGGCCCGCTCGCGCTCCCCGAACCCGCCGCGACTCGACCACGGCGCCTGCGAATCCTTCGCCCACAGCAAGAGTGGAGGCCCTGTGCATCCCGTTGACGTCACCATCATCGTCGGGTACCTGATCCTGGTCCCGATCATCGGCGTGCTGCTCGCGGGCAAGCAGCGAACCTCCAAGGACTTCTTCGTCAGCGACCGCAACATGCCCTCGTGGGCGGTCTGCTTCGCGATCGTGGCCACCGAGACCTCCACGCTGACGGTGATCAGCACGCCCACCGTGGCCTACCTCGGCTCCTTCACGTTCCTGCAGATCGCGATCGGCTACCTGCTGGGCCGGATCGTGGTGGCGTTCGTCCTGCTGCCCCGCTACTACGAGGGTGAACTGGTCACCGCCTACGCCTACCTGGGCAAGCGGTTCGGGCCCGGCGTGCAGGGCACCGCGTCGGCGACGTTCCTGGTGACCCGGCTGCTGGCCGACGGCGTGCGGCTGTTCGCCACCGCGATCCCGGTGAAGGTGATGCTCTCGGCGGCGGGCTTCGACGTGGCGTTCTGGCAGATCATCCTGGTGATCACGATCATCACGGTGCTCTACACCTACCTGGGCGGCACCCGGGCCGTGGTGTGGGTCGACGCGTTCCAGATGGTCCTCTACGTCGCGGGCGGGCTGATCGCGGTCTACCTGCTGGCCGGACGGCTGCCCGGCGACTGGTTCGAGACCGCGATCAACGAGGGCAAGTTCCAGCTGTTCGACTTCTCCGGTTCGGTGCTGACCGAGCCCTACGCCTTCATCACCGCGGTGGTCGGCGGCGCGATGCTGTCGATGGCCTCGCACGGCGCCGACCAGCTCATCGTGCAGCGGCTGCTGGCCACCAGGACGCTGCGAGCCAGCCGCACCGCGCTGATCGGCAGCGGCGTGCTGGTGTTCTTCCAGTTCGGCCTGTTCCTGCTGATCGGCACCATGCTGTGGTCGTTCTACAACGGGGTGGCGCCCAAGGAGATGGGAATGGCCACCAACGACGACCTGTTCCCGACCTTCATCGTCACCGAGATGCCGCCCGGCATCGCCGGACTGCTCATCGCCGGCATCCTCGCCGCGGCCATGAGCTCGTCGCTGAACTCGCTGGCGACCTCCACGGTCACCGACATCTACCAGCGGCTCACAACCCGCGTGCTCGACGACGCCGCGGTGCTGCGGCAGGCCAAGATCTGGGTGCTGATCTGGGGCGTGGCGCTGTTCGCGTTCGCCTCGATGTTCACCGACACCGAGAATCCGGTGATCGAGCTCGGTCTGAGCGTCACCGGCTACACCTACGGCGCGCTGCTGGGCGCCTTCTTCCTGGGGCTGCTGGTGAAGCGGGCGCGCCAGTCCGACGGCGTGATCGCGTTCGTGGTCACGGTCGCGGTGATGGGCGTGGTGATCCTGGGCGTGACCTTCCCCGACGGCGAAGGCGGCCAGGCGTCGCTGGCCTTCCCCTGGTACACGCCGGTCGGCGTCGTCGTGACGCTGCTCGTGGGCGGCCTGCTGTCGCTGCGGCACCGGCGTCCGGTCGCGCCTCCGGAACAACCCGTCGTGGAGGAAGAGCCCGCCTGACCGGCGGCGCGACCGCGAATCCGGCCGAGGCGCACGTGATCCGTGCGCCTCGGCGTCTCACATCATCAGCAGCGGCAGGAAGCCCAGCAGCAGGATGAGCACCGGGACGCCGATGGCGAGCACCAGCGTCAGCGCGAGGTTGGGGACCTCCTGCGGGACCGGGCCGATGTTGCCCTCGCCGAAGGCGATCGCGGGAGCCTTGTAGTAGACGTCGACCTGCTGGCCCGCGTTGACCGGCACGACCGCGACCGCATGGCCGAACTTCCACAGGTAGTTGACGTGCACCTGGATCTGGTACTGGCCGGGCGGCAGGTCGATGACGGTCTTGCCCCAGGTCGCGACCGGCCCGGGCTGGCCGTTGATGGTGATGCCCGGCTTGAACAGCGCCAGGATGAACGCCAGCACGAAGTAGGACGAGTCGAGCACGACCCTGCCCATGCCGGGCGGCGGCGGAGCCATCTGCGGCCCCATCGGCGGGTTGCCCATCGGCTGCTGTCCCATCGGCTGTCCCGGCGGCATGCCGGGCTGCTGCGGGTAACCGCCCTGCTGCGGCGCGGGGGGCATCGGCTGCGGGCCGGACTGCGGCGCGTAGCCGCCCGGCTGCGGCGCCGGCTGGCCGGGCTGCGGGTAGGGCTGTCCTGGCGGCGGATACGGCTGGTTGCCCGGAGGCGGGCCGTACGGGTTGGTCATGGTGGGGCCTCCTGCATGAACACGAACGCGGCGCACACACTAATGCCTCAGTGGGACGCTCGATCGACGGGAGCTGGTTGCGCAGTGTGAGTCACTCGGCTGAGGGGCCCGCACTTCGGCGGATTCTTCCCGACGTCGGTGAACAATGATCGCCAGGTCGGTTGGCGTCGTCGGGACGGGGTCGGAGTGAACAGCAATCAGCGCGGTGAACTCGAGGAGCGCGGCGCGATCGGCTCGGTCTGGCAACCCGGCGAACCGGCCGAGGTCAGCGACCCCGGAGAGCACGAGGACGTCCGCGGGCGGCTGGCGGCCTACTCCGCGGGAATGCTCGACGGCGTCGAGTGGCTGACCGTGCGGACCCACGTCGCCGAGTGCGAGCTGTGCCGGTCGGAGCTGGCCCGCCCGGTGGTCTGGAACCGCGCGTCGCCGCAGCGCATCCTGCCCGCCGGCGTCGTGCACGTGGCGGGGCGTCCGGAGCGGGGCGCGGCGACCGCGCTGCGCAACCTGCCGCACTGGGCTGTGCTTTTCCTGGCCGCGCTGGTCGCCGGGGTCATCACCTACGGCGCGACCCAGCCCTTCTGACCGTCATCGCAGGGGATCGGCCGGAGCGGCGCCGAGTTCGCCCGGCTCGGATGATTCCGCGGGACCAGCGTCGGATTCGGCGGCCGTCCCATCGGATTCCACCGCAGCGACATCCGCAGGCCCGTCGGACTCCGCCGCAGCCACGTCGGCCGTCCCATCGGACTCCGCGGCGGTGACGTCGGATTCCTCCGCAGCGCTGTCGGATTCCTCGGCGTCGGCCGACGGCGACTCCACCGCCGTCGCGGGAGCCGCTTCGGCGGCATCATCGCTCTCCCCGCCCGCAGGCGCCGACGACTTGCCCGCCTTGCCAGCCCGCAGCCGCTGCGAGATCACGGTGGTGATGCCGTCGCCGCGCATGGTGACGCCGTAGAGGGCGTCGGCGATCTCCATCGTCGGCTTCTGGTGGGTGATGATGATCAGCTGCGAGGTCTCGCGCAGCAGGTCCAGCAGCGTGATCAGCCTGCGCAGGTTGGTGTCGTCCAGTGCCGCCTCGACCTCGTCGAGCACGTAGAACGGCGAGGGCCGGGCGCGGAAGATCGAGACCAGCATGGCCACCGCCGTCAGCGACTTCTCGCCACCGGAGAGCAGCGACAGCCGCTTGACCTTCTTGCCCGGCGGGCGGGCCTCGACCTCGACGCCGGTGGTGAGCAGGTCGTCGGGCTCGGTGAGCACCAGCTTCCCGGCACCGCCGGGGAACAGCACGGTGAAGACCTTCTCGAACTCCGCGGCCACGTCGTGGAACGCCGAGCTGAAGACCTCCAGGATCTTCTCGTCGACCTCCTTGACCACGTCGAGCAGGTCGCGCCGGGTCGCCTTGAGGTCCTCCAGCTGGGTGGACAGGAACTTGTAGCGCTCCTCCAGCGCCGCGAACTCCTCGAGCGCCAGCGGGTTCACCTTGCCCAGCAGCGAGAGGTCCTTCTCGGCGCGCTTGGCCCGCCGCTCCTGGGTGGACCGGTCGAAGGGCACCGGTGGCGGCTCACTGACCTGCTCGCCGCGCTCCTTGGCCGCCTCGTACTCGGCGATCTCGGCCGGGCTCGGCGGGACCGGAACGGTCGGCCCGTACTCGTCCACCAAGTCGTCGAGACCGATGCCGAAGTCCTCGATGATCTTGACCTCGAGCTGCTCGATGCGCAGCCGCTGCTCGGCCCGCACCACCTCGTCGCGGTGCACCGCGTCGACGAGTTTCTCCAGCTCTCCGGAGAGCTCCCGCACCCGCGCCCGCACCGCACCGAGCGCCTGCTCGTGCTCGCTCTGCTGCGCCTGCGCGGTGTCGCGCTCCTGCGTCGCGCTCCGCAGCGACGCGGCGATGCGCTCGAGCGCCGTCTCGCTGCCCTCGACGACAGCCTTGGCCACCCGCGCGCCGCGCTCCCGCGCCCGGCGCGCGGCTTCGGCGCGCGCCCGCGCCTCGCGCTCGTGCCGCGCCGCGCGGCGGAGCTGGTCGGCGCGGCCCTGCACGGCGCGGGCCCGCTCCTCGGCGGTGCGCTGCCCGAGCCGGGCGTCCATCTCCTCCTGGCGGACGGCGGTCAGCTCGGCGTTGAGCCGGTCGCGCTCGCCGGTGTCGGGCTCGGCCTGCTCCTCCTGCTCGGACTTGACCGCGGCCAGCCGCTCCTCCAGGTCGGCGAGCTTGACCAGGGCGTCCTCGCGGGAGCGCTCGACGTTGGTGCGCTGGACGCGCACGCGCTCGACCTCGCCGGTGGCGGAGCGAGCGGCCTTCTGCAGGCTGGAGAGGCGTTCGGTGCTGCGCGCGCGGCGGACCTTGGCCTCGTTTATCTGGTCCTTGATGGCCCGGACCTCGTCGCGCCGGGCCTCCTCCTCGGCTCGCGCGCCTTCCAGCGCGGCGGCGTGCTGTTCGAGCCTGCGCTCGGCGGCGGCCAGCTCGCTCTCCGCCTCGTCGACCGCGGCCTGCACCTCGATGACGCTCTGGCCGTCGGCGGATCCGCCGGTCGCCCAGTGCCCGCCGAGCACGTCGCCGGTGCTGGTGACCGCGCGGACCTCGGGATGCCTGCCGACCAGCTCGCGCGCGGTGGCCAGGTCGTCGACCACGGCCATCCGGTCGAGCACAGCGGTGACCGCGGGTTGCAGGCCGTCAGGGGCCCGCACCAGGTCGACCGCCCAGCGCGCGGAGCCGTCCAGCGCAGGCCACGCCGACCGGTCACCCTCCACAGTGGAGCCTCCGACCAGGACGCCCGCCTGGCCCGCGTCGTCGGAGCGCAGCAGCTCCAGGGCGGCCACCGCGTCGCCGACGCCGCTCACCGCGACCGCGTCGGCCACCGCGCCGAGCGCCGCCGCCAGCGCGGCCTCCGCACCTGGCTCCACGGTCAGCAGCGCAGCGACGGAGCCGAGCAGGCCCGGCACCCGGTCCCCCGCGGCAAGCAGCGCGCCCGCGCCGTCCTTGCGGCGCAGCCCCATCGACAGCGCCTCCACGCGCGCCTTCCACGACGCGATCTCGCGCTCGGTGGCGCGCTCGGCGCGCACCAGCTCCTCGACGCGCGCCCGCGCCGCGTCGCGCGCCTCCGCGGCGGTCGCGCGCCGGTCCTCCAGACCCGCGTCGTCGGAGTCGTAGCCGTCGCTCTCCTCCTCCGCGTCGGCAACGGCGCGCTCGGCGACCTCGGCGCGCTCCTCCGCCTCGGCCAGCGAGGTGGACAGCCGCTCTATCTCGTCGGCGGTGGCGCCGGCCTTGCTGCGCATCGACTCGACCTGACCGGCCAGCCGCGCCGCGCCCTCCCTGCGGTCGGCGATGGCCCGGACCGCCGCCATGTGCGCCTGCTCGGCGGCCTTGAGCGAGGACTCCAGCTCCGAGCGGCGCCGCACGACCTCCGACAGCACCTCGCGGGCCCGCTCCATCTCCTCGCGCAGCTCGATCTCCTGCTCGGCGGCCTCCTCCGCCTCGGCCTCCAGCTGCTCCGGGTCGCGGCCGGTGCGCTGCTCGGCGGTCTGCGCGGTCAGGTGGCGGTGGCGTTCGGCGGCCAGCCGCAGCGTGCCGTGCAGCCGCTCCTCCAGCGCCGACAGCCGGTACCAGGTCTCCTGGGCGCGGGTGAGCCTCGGCGCGTCCGCGGCGAGGTTCTCCTCCAGCGTCTTCTCCTCCGACTGCGCGAACTGCAGAGCGCGCTCGACCTCGGCGCGCTTGGCCTTCGCGGTCTCCTGGTCGGCCTCGTCGCGCGCCAGTTCGGCGCGCGCGTTGACCAGGTCGTCGGCGATGAGACGCAGCCGCGCGTCGCGCAGGTCGGCCTGCACCGTCTGCGCCTTTCGGGCGATCTCGGCCTGCTTGCCCAGCGGTTTGAGCTGCCTGCGCAGCTCGCTGGTCAGGTCGGTCAGGCGGGTGAGGTTGGCCTGCATCGCGTCGAGCTTGCGCAGCGCCTTTTCCTTGCGCTTGCGGTGCTTCAGGACGCCCGCGGCCTCCTCGATCAGCCTGCGGTGCTCGTCGGGCTTTGCCTGCAGGATGTTCGCGAGCTGGCCCTGACCGACGATGACGTGCATCTCGCGGCCGATACCGGAGTCCGACAGCAGTTCCTGCACGTCCATCAGCCGGCACGAGTTGCCGTTGATCTCGTACTCGCTGGCGCCGTCGCGGAACATCCGGCGGGTGATGGAGACCTCGGTGTACTCGATCGGCAGCGCGCCGTCGGAGTTGTCGATGGTCAGCGTGACCTCGGCGCGGCCCAGCGGGGCGCGGCCCGCGGTACCGGCGAAGATGACGTCCTCCATCTTGCCGCCGCGCAGGTCCTTGGCCCCCTGCTCTCCCATCACCCAGCGCAGCGCGTCGAGCACGTTGGACTTGCCGGAGCCGTTCGGGCCGACGACGCAGGTGATGCCGGGTTCGAAGCGCAGCGTGGTGGCCGATGCGAAGGACTTGAAACCCTTGAGGGTCAGGCTCTTCAGGTGCACGGCTTCGATCGACCTTCCCGCATGTCAGGCGCCCGTTCGGCGCTACCACGTCCGGAGGAGCCTACCCGCGAACGCGCTCTCGACCCCGCAGAACCGCTCGTGTTCTCAGCGCTCCACGAATCCGGTCAAGCCGCCTTTCGGCTCCGACCACTGCTCCGCGACGTGGTCGACGTCGCCGGGGGTGTCCGGCGAGCGCAGAGCCTCCAGCAGCCGTTCGCACGACTCGCGCGGTCCTTCGGCGACCACTTCCACCCGGTTGCCCGGCAGGTTGGTCGCGCTGCCGGCGAGTCCCAGCTCCAGCGCCCTGGCCCGGGTCCACCAGCGGAACCCGACGCCCTGCACCCTGCCGTGCACCCATGCCGTCAGCCGTGCCTGCTGTGCGTCCGTCACGGCCGACCATGATGCCGCACCGGCCCGCCGCTCTACCTGCCAGGGTGGTACGGACCTGCGGAAACGCCCGCACCCGGCGGTCGGGCGGGGACGGGGTTGCGGCGATCAGTACGGTATCCGTTGCCAACGCGGGGTTTTGCGCAGATCCGAGGAGAGCAGGACAGGCGATGGACCCGATACCGCTGGAAGACCCGGACGCCCGCCCGAAACGCCTGGTGGTGCTGGCGACCTCCGGGATGGTGATCGCCACCGGCTTCGCCACGATCGCGGCGATGGCCTTCGGCAGTCAGCGCCACACCGACGCGACACCGGACATCGTGCTCGACCCGACGTCGTCGCGCGCTCCCTCGCTCACCTGGACCACGCCGCCGCCGATGCTCCCGCCGCCGCTGACCAGTTCGGACGTCGTGTCGAGCACCTCCGGCAGCGAAGACCCGACCTCGTCAACGACGTCGTCGACCTCCCCGGACGCTCCCGGCCTGCCGAGCAGTCCCGGCGATCCGGTGCCACCGCCTCCGGGAACGCGTCCGACCGAGACCATTCCGACGACGACGCCCACCTCGAACGACCCGCCGCCGACCACCACGACCTCGAACGACCCGCCGCCGCCAACGACTTCCCACGAGCCGACCACCAGCTCGCACACCGGCCCGAACACCACTAACACCGGGCCGAGCAGCGCGACCGGCTGATGGGACTCGCGATCCACGCCTGCCGGTCGCTGTGCTCCTGGCACCGCACGCCCGCGACCCTGGACGGGCTGCCGCTGCTGGCGTGCCGGGGATGCGGCTCGCAGTGGGTGCGCAGCGAGCTGTGGACGCCGATCGACCACACCGGACGGATTCCCGACGAGGTCCGCGAAGAGGCCGCCAAGCGGTAGCGCCTCAGATGTCCAGGACGCAGTCCACTGCATTTTGCGGTGGCGGTAGTTGCCCGGTTTCCAGGTCCTCCATGAGGTGCACGTCGGCGTGCATCTCCGAGACCCGACGGCCGACTTCGTCGAAGACCCGCCAGCGGCGGCGCAACCAGCCGCCGGGCAGGTGCGGGTGCCGGAAGGTCAGCCGGACCCGCAGGTCGGGCCACTCACCTTCGAGTTCGCTGCGGGCATCGGACAGGTGCAGGTATCTCCCGGCGTCTTCGAACCGGGCGCGTTCCGTCTCGGCGTGCGCCGCGGCCTCGCCGGCGTCGAAGCCGACGAGCGGCCAGCAGCGGTCCGCGATGTCGATGCTTCCGACCTGGGATACGGCGTTGACCTGTCCGGTCACCGGATCGATGCGCAGCAGTTCTCGAAGCCGGTTTCGCTGGACCACCACCCACAGGAACCCGCCGCACTCGACCGCGGCGTGCAACAGCCCGGCACCCAGGTCGACACGGAGGCGTTCGGCGCCGGACTCCGGATCGTGGCCGGTCGCCACGATCGGGTAGCTGCCGCCTTCCGGCTGTTCCAGGACTCGCCCGACGGCCCAGCGCAGCCCGCCTGCGGGCAGCCCGTCGCTGGAGACCGAGTCCGTGTCGTGCCAGGCCAGCCACTGGCCCGCACCACCGTGGCTCCAGGGCGGTGGTTCCAGGTCCGGTTCGCGCTTCTCGTGCTGCTCGTACTCGATGCGGTCCGGCAACGGTTCGGTAAGACGCAGGTCTTCGACGTGGTAGTCGCAAGTCCAGCCGGTGGCCGTGCGCGGGTCGCCCATCGGTGCGGCCGTGGGCGGCTTTCCGTGCACCCGCAGGTACATCCCGTCGGTCCGGAGCGTCACGGACTCGGTGGGGCGGTCGACCGCGATAGTGCGAGTGCCGCCGTCCTCCGCCACGACGACGAGCCGGCCTTCGGGCATCGGCGGCGGTACCGGCGCCACGCCCGGCCCTCCGGGCCTGCCCGGGTCCGGAGAGCGCGAGTCCACGCACCAGGCCGCTCCGCGGCCGACCGCGACCAGGTCGGCCCCGTCCGGATCGGCGACCTGGCGCAGACCGCCCTCGTCGACGCGGCCGATCGGACCACCCGGACCCTGCTGGACCCACAGGCGGTGGTGGTCGGTGACGACCCGGGTGGCGGTCCCCGGCGCGGGCGGCGGCAGCTCGCGCCAGTCCACGACGGCGCGCACCGCCGCGGTGTCCGGAGCCATCAGTGCGGCGACCGGCTGGAACTCGTCGAGCACCCCCAGCAGGCCGTCCAGCGGCACGAGGTGGCCGGGACGGAGAAAACGCTTGTTCCGCAACGAAAGCACCCCCGCACTCGACGTACCGGAGGACGAAGCCTCCGGGCGCGGGGCCGGAGGCTATCGGAGGGCGCGAACCCGCCGCAGGCGGTTTTCGCTCCCGAAGAGCGGTCGGCTGAGGACTCCGCCTACTCCGGGTCCCCGTCGACGACCAGGTCGGCGCGGACGCGGGTCGGCGAGACCAGCTCGGCGTTGTGCTCGTCGCTGCGGTGCACCCATTCCCGCGCCTGCGCGGGCGACTTGCCGTAGCGGACGTGGCGGGCGACCAGCCGGTCGACGCGGACCTGGTCGTCGGGGGCGAGGAACCACGCCTCGTCGAGCAGGTCCCGCACCGCCGCCCACGGCCCGCGGTCCAGCAGCAGGTAGTTGCCCTCGGTGATCACCAGCGGAACCTCCGGCCCGATGGCGATCGCCCCGGCATAGGACTCCTCCACCTCGCGGTGGAACTCCGGCGCGTAGACGGCGTCGCCGCCGGGTTCGCGCAGCCGTCGCAGCAGCGCGACGTAGCCCGCCGCGTCGAAGGTGTCGGGCGCACCCTTGCGGTCGCGGCGACCGAGGCGCCGCAGTTCGGCCTCCGCGAGGTGGAAGCCGTCCATGGGCACCAGCACGGCCGCCGGGCCGAGCTCGCGCAGCACCGCCTCGGCGACCGTCCCCTTGCCCGAGCCCGGCGGTCCGGTGATGCCGAGCACGCGCCGCTGTCCGGTTTCGGCCAGGGCTCGCGCCCGCTTCACCAGATCGTCGAGCCGGATCATCTACTCGCCCTTCCGCCCGCCGCGAAGCGACATCTCGATGTCCTCCAGGCTACGGCCCTTGGTCTCGGGCAGCTTGCGGTAGAGGTAGATCATGCCCGCCAGGCCGAGCACGCCGTAGAGCCAGAACAGGCCGGTGGCGGTGAACGCCTGGATGAGGGTGAGCACCGAGATCGAGATGAGGAAGTCCAGGCCCCAGTGGGTCACGGTGCCCACGCCCGCGGCCTTGCCGCGGACCGCGGTCGGGAAGACCTCGCTGTTGATCAGCCAGATCGCCAGGCCGAGGCTGGCGGCGAAGGCCGCCTCGTAGACCATCAGGCCGATCGTCAGCAGCGTGCCGAGCCCCTGGACGCTGGGCAGCAGGTAGAGCGCGCCGAGGCCGAACAGCACCGCGATGACCACGCCGGTACCGCCGATGAGCAGCGGGCGGCGGCCGACCTTGTCGATGAGCAGCAGCGCGATCGCGGTGAAGACCATGTTGGTCGCGCCGATGCCGACCGAGGACAGGATCGCCGCCGAGTCGCCGAGCCCGGCCTGCTTGAGGATGGTCGGCGCGTAGTAGATGACGGCGTTGACGCCGACGAGTTGGTTGGTGGCCGCGACGGCGACGCCGAGCAGCACGGCCGGGCGCAGCCGGGGCCGGAACAGGTCGCGGTAGGAGAAGCGGCTCTCCTCGCGCATCGTCGCCGACATCTCGGCCAGCTCGGCTTCGGCCTCCTCGGGGCCGCGGGTGCGCAGCAGCACCTGCTTCGCCTCCTCGGTGCGGCCCTTGGCGAGCAGCCAGCGTGGGCTCTCGCTGAGCATCGACAGCCCGACCAGCATCGCCACCGACGGCACCACGGCCAGCCCCAGCATCCAGCGCCAGCCGCCGCTCTCGGCGAAGGCGTAGCCGACCAGGTACGACACGAAGATGCCGATGGTGATCATGAGCTGGTTCAGCGACACCAGCCTGCCGCGGGTCGCGGGCGGCGCGATCTCGGCGATGTAGGTCGGCACCACCAGCGAGCTGGTGCCGATGGCCAGACCGAGCAGCACCCGGGCCACGATCAGGACCGCGGTGCCGGTGGCCAGCGCGGAGAGCAGCGCGCCGACGGTGAACACCGCCGACACCATCAGCAGGGTGCGCTTGCGGCCGGCGCGGTCGACCACGGGGCCGCCGCCGACGGAGCCGGCGATGGCGCCGAGCAGCAGGGACGCGACCACGATCTGCTGCATGCCCTCGCTGAGCTGGAAGGCAGGAGCGATGTAGAGCAGCGCGGCGGAGATGACGCCGGTGTCGTAGCCGAAGAGCAGGCCGCCGAGGGCGGCGATGGCGGAGGCGCCGACGACCGTGGCGCGACCGCGCTGTTCAGGTCTGGAGGGGCTGAGCTGTGCGGTGCTCATCTGGGGTGCCTTCCTGGCCCGGGCGGCATCGCCCGTTGTCGGTCGGCGCCGTCGCCGCGGGGCGGGACGTCAAGCGCCTTGGTCTGCGAGTGAGCGGAACCGTAAAACGAAGTTAAGCGCTTGCGCAAGCGCTTGCCTGATACTCTTCGCGGCACAGCCGGGACTCGAAGGGGAGCAGGCGATGGCGACGATGGCCGATGTCGCCCGCATGGCGGGCGTGTCCACCGCGACGGTTTCGCACGTCATCAACGGCACCCGGACCGTGCGCGAGGAGACCCGCAGGGTCGTGCAGGACGCGATCGAGAGCACCGGCTACAGCCCCAACACCCTGGCCCGGTCGCTGGCCACGGCCAGCAGCCGCTCGATCGCGGTGGTCATGTCGGCGATCACCAACCCCTACTTCGGCCAGGTGCTGCAGGGCATCGAGGCCGAGGCGGTCCGCCGCGGGTACACGCTGCTGCTCGCCGAGTCGCGCGACGACCCCGACCACGAGCTGCACGTGGTGCGGGGGATGCACGAGCGCCGCGTCGACGGCGTGATCCTGGCTCCGTCGGCGCTGCCCCGCCAGACCCTGGACTACGTCGCCGCGCAACGGCTTCCCGTCGTGCTGGCCGACCGGGTCATCGACGACCGCTACGACCAGGTCGGCCCGGAGAACACCGCGCCGATGGCCGAACTCGTCGACCACCTCGCCGCGGCGGGCCACCGCCGCATCGGCTTCGTCGCCGGGCGGCGCGGACTGTCCACCACGGAGGAGCGCGTCCGCGGCTACCGCGAGGGCCTGCGCCGCAACGGCATCGAGCCCGAACCGGAGCTGCTGGTGGAAGGCCGCTCGGTCACCGACACCGCCGTGGCGGCGACCCGGCGGCTGCTCGCGCACCGGCCGACGGCGCTGATCACCGCGAACAACGGCATGACCATCGGCGCGATGCAGGCGCTCGGCGAGGCGGGACTCTCGGTGCCCCGCGACATCGCGCTGGTCGGCTTCGACGACTTCCCGTGGGCGGAGTGGTTCTCGCCGCGGCTGACCGTCATAGCGCAGCCCTGCAACGACATCGGCACCGAGGCGACGCGCCTGCTGCTGCGCCGCATCGCCGACCCCGACGCCGCACCCGAGACGCACCGCCTGCGGTCCCGGCTCGTGCACCGCGATTCCTGCGGCTGCAACGGCTGATCACCCGCTCGTCCGGGAGTTCCTGAGCAGCACCGCGGTCGCGATCGCCGTCACCAGCAGGACCACGGCACCTGCGGCGCAAGCCACGCGGACGGCGTGGTCGAAAGCCTCCGCGGTGAGCGCCTGGAGATCGACTGCGTCCTCCGGGCGCAGGTGCCGTCGCACGTCCGGGACGGCACCGATGGACTCACCGACCGACGCCGCGTCCGCGGACCCGAGGTAGGGCAGCGGCGGCACGGCGAAGCGGTACGAGATCGCCAGCACGGAGCCCAGAACCGCCACGGTGACGCCCGCCGAGAGCTCGAACGACGTCTCCTGGACGGCGGCGGCCTCTCCCGCCCGGTGGGGGCTCACCGTCCCGGTGGTCAGGTCCGATCCGGCGGTCATGACGACTCCCGCGCCGAAGCCCGCGACGACCAGCATCGCCGCGATCAACGGGTATCCGGCGGCCTGCCCGGCGACGGCGAACACGACCAGGGCCGAGGCGAAGGCGACCAGCGCGGCGGCCATGGCCCGCCGGTACCCCAAGCGGTTGGAGCCCCACGGCGCCAGTGCGGCGCCGAGCGCGTTCGCGGCGGCCAGCGGCACCACGGCCGCACCGGCCTGCAACGGGCTGTGCCCTCCCGCCTGCTGGAGCCACTGCGTCAGCAGGAACAACGTCGCGACGTAGGTGCCGAAGCAGCCGAAGATCGCCAGCGCTCCCGCGCTGAACCGGCGTTCCCGGAACAGACCGAGATCGAGCAACGGATGCCGGAGCCGCCGCTGCCGCACCCCGAACCAGACCAGGAGAGCCAGTCCGGCGAGCCCGATGCCGGCCGACGCGGGCGTGAGTCCGGACGGGTCGGCGATCTGCTTCAGCCCGTAGACGAGCCCGCCCAGGCCGGACATCGACAGCAGGGCGCTCGGCAGGTCCCATCGGCGCGGAACGGGATCGCGGGACTCCGGGATGACGCGGACGCCGACGACCAGCACCACGGCCACGATCGGCACGTTGACCAGGAACACCGAGCCCCAGTGGAAGTTCTCGACGAGAACCCCGCCGACGAGCGGGCCGAGCGTGGTCCCGACGCTGTGCGCGGCGGTCCAGAGCCCGATCGCGATCGTCCGTTCCCGGGGGTCGTCGAACACGTTGCGGATGATGGCCACGGTCGCCGCCATGATGAGCGCGGTCCCGGCGCCGAGGACTGCCCGCGCGGCGATCAGCTGCGGTGTGCTGTCGGCGAAGGCCGCCGCGAGGGACGCGAGTCCGAACACCGCGAACCCGGCGATCACGACCCGCCTGCGCCCGACGCGGTCGGCCAGCGTCCCGCACGTCACCAGCAGCGCGGCGACCGCCAGCGAATACACGTCGACGATCCAGAGCAGCGCCGGGGCGCTCGGGCTCAGGTCGCGCGCGAGGCTCGGCGCGGCCACGTGCAGGACCGTGAGGTCGAGGCCGGTCAGCAGCAGGCTGGTGCAGAGCACCGCGAGCACGAGCCACCGCCGTGCGGTCCTGGGCCGCACACTCGGCACGGCCGGTCCGGGCGGCACCGGCGGTTCGCTTCCGGGCAGCGTCGGCGATTCGATCGGCGCGATGGCTGGGTTCTGCTCTTCGGCGTCCGGGCATCTCGTCGTCACGCACCTCAGCCCAGACCAGGTGAACGCCCGCGACAAGTAGGCAGTTTCCCGTGCGTTAGGCACATTCGGTATACCGTCGCAGTTCGCGGAGCCGCGGGGTGCCGCATTTCCCCGGACTACACTGGGCGGGTGAAAAAGGTGCGGATCCGCGAACGCATCGAGGAGATGTCCGACTACTGCGACGTCGAGGTCGCGCTGGTCGTCGTCGGCGGCAAGTGGAAGCTGCTCATCCTGAAGTACCTGGTCGACGGCCCGCAGCGGTTCGGCGAACTACGCCGCGCGCTTCCCGGGATCACCCAGCGGATGCTCACCCGGCAACTGCGGGAACTGGAGAACGACGGAATCGTCTCGCGCACCGTCCACGCCGAAGTGCCGCCGCGCACCGAATACCGGCTCACCGAGATCGGTGACAGCCTCCGCGCATTGATCAGCGACCTCGACGAATGGGGCAAGTGGTATCGCGGACACCTGCTGAACCGCCTGGACGCACCCGACTCCTGAGAAGCGCCGCTCAGTCCTCGAAAACCTCGCTGAGCAGTTCGCGGACGTACTCGGCGATGCGGTGGTTGTTGGCCGGTGCGATGGTGCTCCACCTGCGGCCGTCCCCGCTGGCGCGCACGACGTGCAGGTACCGGCCCTGCGACGTGTCGTGGAAGGCCACGACGCGGTTCGCGCGTTCGGGTTTCGCACCGCGCTGCGGGGAGCTCTCGGCGCCGAACTGGCCGCGCATGCCCATGCCGTCGGCCATCCGCGCCACCTCGGCGGCGTCGTCGGCGCCGACGCCCAGCGAACGCAGCTCGTCGACGAACACCTGCGGGTTGTCCGCGCCCGCGTAGTCGCTGGCCTCGCGCAGCACGTCGTTGGGCAGGCTCACCGGGCGCCCGGCACCCGGCTCGGCGTCCCCCGCGACTGACACCGCGGCCTCGGCCAGCGAACCGGCCCGCACCGGCGTCAGCTCGACGACATCGCCGTCCACGATCGTCAGCAGGCCGTTGGGCCCGTTGGCCGAGGCCAGCGCCCGGACCGGGCGGTCGGCCCAGATCCGCACGTCGATGCTGCGCTGCGGACGGTCGAGCAGCACCAGCAGGTCGCCGAGGTCGACGTCGACCCGGTCGCGGTGGTCCTCGGCGAGCCCGCGCTGCCGCAGCCCGGCCCAGGTGCCCGCGACGAGCTCGGCGCGCTCGGTGTAGGTCGCGCCCGGGCTGGGCACGTTGAGCGCGATGTGGCGGTGCTCGGTCAGCTTCTCGGCCTCGCACACCACGTCGAACTCGAGCGCGGACAGCACGATGGGGTCGGCTTCGGCTCCAGGGCGCACGTCAGTCCTGCTTCTTCGGCTGGTCGGCCTCACCGGCCTCGCCGGCCTCGTCGTGCTCGCGGTCCTCGCCGAGCACGGCGGGCGCGACCAGGCGGTTGTCGTCGAACGGGGTCTCCTCGACCACGTACTGGTTGTCGTGCTCGACGTCGTCGTCCTTCTTCTCGCCACGCGTCGCGGCGGGACCCATCATCGAGCCGGGACCGGGCCTGCTGGTCGCCGACGAACCGGCCGTGCGGCCCGCGGTCGTGTCGCCCGGCCCACCACCGACGCCCGACGAACCGCCCCGGGCGATGCCGCCCTTGACGTCACCGCCGCGCACCGAGCCCGCGCCACCCTTGCCGCCGCCGAGCATCTTGCCCGCCGCGGCGGCGCCGAGCCCCGCGACGGCGGCCCCGCCTGCACCGAGCCCGAGCGCGGGCCCGAGACCGAGCCCCGGGCGGTTGGTCGGCCCGGTCGTGTTCCGGTCCGCGTAGCCCCCGGTGCCGCTGCTCTCCCGCAAGCCACCGGCTCCGCTGCGACCGCCACCCTCACGGCTGCCGTCACCACCGCTGTAATCCCCACCACCGGGCAGGACACCGGAGTGGCCACCAAAGCCACCGCCGGTTCCACCACCGCCGACGGCCCCACCGCCGACGCCGCCACCACCGACACCGGAGAAGGCGAACCCGCCGCCACCGACACCGGAGCCACCGACCGTCGCCGACTGCGCACTCACCGACGCCGGCGCCATCTCCGGCAGGGGCTGGTAGGCGTCGGCCTGCTGCACGCTGGTGTCGCGGTAGGAGCCGAGCGCCGACTGCGCCGCCAACTGGCGGTTCTGGATCTGCTTGGCTTCCGCGTCGTAGTCGCTCTCGTAGCCGAACGCGCCACCCGACCACTCGAGGAAGTTCTCGGACTGCTGCGCCTGCAGGTCGCCCGCCTCGGGCAGGGTGTGCTTCGCCGACTCGTAGCCGCGGCCCTGCGCGTCGACGCTCGCCGCCGACACGGCCAGCGGATCCTGCGACTCCTGCATGACGGCGGTCTGCGCGCGGGTCGCGGCCTGCGCCATGCTCCCGGCGTTGCCCTCCCAGTGGATCTGGAGCTTGGCCAGCTCCGTGCGCAGCGTGTTGTCGAGGTCGACGACGACCTGCACGCACTGCTCGAGCCCCCGGACCGCGCCGTTCATCGACTCCGTCCCGCGCCCGTGCTTGATCTGCGCGATCCACTGCTGGAGCTGGGGGATGTCCATCCCCTCGAACCGGATATCGCGAATCGGATCGATGCCCGCCATCGGTCTCCCCCTACCCCTGGCTCTGCAACGTCGTCACGGCCGCCTCCGCAGCCGCCTTGGCCTTGGCGCAGATGTCCTGGTTGCTCATCACCTGCGATACACCGGGCGAGGCGAAGACGCCGAGGGTTTGCCCGTCAGCGACGTCGACGCCCACCATGCAGCCGAGTTGCTCCAGGCTCTCCCCACGCTGGGCCTGCATCGCGGGGAATCCGTTGCCGACGGTGTAGGACGCCTCCGTCTCGGGGAAGGCCGGGCTGATCTTGCCCATGAAGTCCTTGATGCCCTCGGGAACCGCGTAGACCCTGATCCCGTACGCGGGTTCCTCACCGAGAGGCCTGCGCCAAGCGCACCCGGGATAGTCGGTCTCGGTCAGCTCGTCCGTCTCGGCGTTCGGCCTCGCGCCACCGACGCCGAGCGCCGTCTGCTGTTCAGGGGTGAGCAAGTCGCACAGATCAGCATCGGGCTTGCCCACGACCGCGAGATCCTTCGACCGGGAGGACTCCGCAGACGTGCTTGTCGCCGGAGTCGGCGACTCTGGGCCGTTGACCGTGCAGCCACCGGCCACGAGTCCGATCGCGGCCATGCCGACCAAGCCGTTGCGAATGCGTGCCGCCACCCGATATCCCATCAGCCGTGGTCCTTGTTGATCTGGAACGAAGCAGCGATCTCTTCTTCGGTGTACCCGTACTGCTTCGCGGCGTCTTCGATCTGCCTGCCCAGGTCAGCAACGTTCTGCACGTACTGACGCAGGCGGTTGAAGTGCGAGTCCGCATTCGTGAGCAGGTTGGCGTTCCAGGTTGCCGCCGCCGCGCTGCTGATCTTGTCCTTGGCAGGACTGGAGATCGCGAGTTCTCCTCGCAACTTGTCGAGCTTGTCGTACGCGTCCTCGGCGGCCGCCAGGATGACCCGGCGGACCTCCAGGACGTTGTCCTTGTTCACCGTGATGGTCTGACCGGGGCCGTTGGGACCGGGCGGTGGCGGCGGTGTTGTCATCGCGGGGAACCCCCAGTTCACGGCGTCTGATCACCCAGTGCGACGCAGACCCTAGCAGCGCCGGTTCCCGCTGGGCAGCAAGTCGGGGAAACTTCACGCGAACCCCACGATGCTGAGAAGTGCGGGGCCGCGCGGGGCCTCAAACCTCGAAGCGGTAGCCCATGCCGGCCTCGGTGATCAGGTGCCGGGGGCGGCTCGGGTCGGCTTCGAGCTTGCGGCGCAGTTGCGCGAGGTAGACGCGCAGGTAGTGGGTCTCGTTGGCGTACGCCGGGCCCCAGACGTCCTTGAGCAGCTGCTTCTGGCCGACCAGCCGCCCCTTGTTGCGCACCAGGACCTCCAGCATGCCCCACTCCGTCGGCGTCAGGTGGACCTCCGCGCCCTGGCGCAGCACCTTCTTCGCCGCCAGGTCCACGCTGAAGGTCGCGGTCTCGACCACCGGCTGGTCCTCCCGGTCCGTCGTGTTCGCGCGGCGGACGGCCGCGCGCAGCCGGGCGAGCAGTTCGTCCATGCCGAAGGGCTTGGTGACGTAGTCGTCGGCGCCCGCGTCCAGCGCGTGGACCTTGTCGGCCGAGTCGGTGCGCGCCGACAGCACGATGATCGGCACCGTCGTCCAGCCGCGCAGCCCGGCGATGACCTCGCTGCCGTCCATGTCCGGCAGCCCGAGGTCGAGCACCACCGCGTCCGGTTTGCCGTCCCCGGCGGCGCGGAGCGCGGCCTTGCCGTCGACGGCGGTCAGCACCTCGTACCCGCGCGCGGTGAGGTTGATCCGCAGCGCGCGCAGGAGCTGCGGCTCGTCGTCGACCACCAGGACCCTCGTCATCGTCTCCCCTGTTCCTCCACGTCGGCCGGCGCCGCCACACCCGGCACCGCGCCACCGCCGTGAGCAACCGGGCCGCCACCGTCCGCGACGCCGTCAACCGAACCGACACCAACCGCGCCGTCGCCAACCGCGCCGACGCCACCGCCCGCGACCGGGCGGGCGGCGGGCAGCGACAGCACGACCGTCAGGCCACCGCCCGGGGTGTCCTCGGCCCGGATCGAGCCCTGCATGGCCTCCATGAACCCCTTCGCGACGCTGAGGCCGAGGCCCACGCCCGTCTCGCCCTGGTCCCCGCGGTCGCCCCGGTCGCCGAGGCGCTCGAAGGGCGCGAACACGGTCTCGGCGGCATCTTCGGGCAGCCCCGGCCCGTGGTCGACCACCCGCAGCTCCACCCACGACGCGTGTTCGCTCGCGCGCACGCTGACGCGGCCGCCGTCCGGGCGCCCGTACTTCAACGCGTTCTGCACGACGTTGGCGACCACGCGCTCCAGCAGTCCGGCGTCGGCGAGCACGTCCGGCAGCGACTCGTCGGTGTCGATGTCGACGTGCTGCCAGCCGTCCAGCCCGGCCAGCGCGCGGAAGACGATCTCGTCGTAGCCGACCGGGTCGAGCCGGGGCACGATCGCCCCGGTGGCAAGCCGCGAGGAGTCCAGCAGGTTGTCCACCAGCGCGGTCAGCCGGTCCGCCGACTCCTCCACCCCGGCCAGCAGCTCGGTGGTGTCCTCCTCCGAAAGCGTCAGGTCCGGTGCGCGCAGGCTGCTCACCGACGCCTTGATCGAGGCCAGCGGGGTCCGCAGGTCGTGGCCGACCGCCGACAGCAGGGCCGTGCGCAGCTCCGTCGCGTCGGCGCGGCGCTGCGCTTCCCGCGCCTCGGTGGCCATCCGCTGCTGGCGCAGCGCCACCAGCGCCTGCCCGGCCGCGCCTTCGAGCACCGTGCGGTCGGCGGCGGGCAGCGCCCGGTCGCCGGGGCCCTTCAGCACCAGGTGCACGTCCGGGTTCACCTCGATGTCCACATCGGACTTGCCCGGGCTGGTGCAGGGTTGCGGGCCGGTCGACGCGGCGACGTGCCAGTCGCCGTCCTGGCGCTCCAGCAGCGCCGCCGAGGTCAGCCCGAAGTTCTCCACCACCTTCTCCAGCAGGCGCGGCAGCGGATCGGGGTGGGTGAGCACGGTGCGGGCGTAGGAGGCCAGCAGGGCGGCCTCGGTGCGGGCGTGCGCGGCGCGCTCGGCCAGCCGGGCGGCGCGGTCGACCAGGATCGCCACCAGCAGCCCGACGAACAGCATCGCCAGCAGGGTCACCAGGTTCTGCGGCTCGGAGACCGTCAGCGAGTACAGCGGCGGGGTCAGGAAGAAGTTGAGCAGTCCGCCCGACAGCAGCGCCGCCGTGATCGCCGGCGCCATCCCGCCGACCAGGGCCACGACGACGGTGGCCAGGAAGTAGCCGACCACGTCGGCCGACAGCGCCAGCGCCCCGGAGGAGTAGGCGATCGCCGTGACCGCGCTGGGCAGCGCCAGCGCCAGCACCCAGCCCCACAGCTGGCGGGCCGACGACAGCGGGTTGCGCGCGATCTTCTTGAGCAGCCGCCGCCCGCCCGCCTCGGGGTGGGTGACCATGTGCACGTCGATCGAGCCGGACTTCTGCACGACCGCGGCTCCGATCCCCTCGTCGAGCAGCCGCGCCCACCGCGACCGGCGGGACGTGCCGACCACGAGCTGGGTGGCGTCGGCACCGCGGGCGAACTCCAGCAGGGCCTCGGGCACGTCGTCGCCGACGACGGTGTGGAAGCTGGCGCCGACGCCGTCGGCCAGGCGGCGGGCCCGGGCGAGGTTGCCCGGCGAGGCCCCGGCCAGGCCGTCGCCGCGCAGCACGTGCACGACCTGCAGCTCGGCGCCCGCGCGGGCGGCGATGCGGCGGGCGCGGCGGATGAGGGTCTCGCTCTCCGGGCCCCCGGTGATCGCCACCACGACCCGCTCCCGGGCCTCCCAGGTGTCGGTGATCTTGCGCTCGGCCCGGTAGCGGCGCAGCGCCACGTCGACCTGGTCGGCCAGCCACAGCAGCGCCAGCTCGCGCAGCGCGGTGAGATTGCCGGTGCGGAAGTAGTTGCCGAGCGCGGCGTCGACCCGGTCGGCCGAGTAGACGTTGCCGTGGGCCATCCGCCTGCGCAGGGCCTCGGGGGTGATGTCGGCCAGCTCGATCTGCCCGGCGCGCCGCACCACCTCGTCGGGCACCGTCTCCTGCTGGCGGACGCCGGTGATGGCCTCGACGACGTCGTTGAGGCTCTCCAGGTGCTGGACGTTGACCGTGGACAGCACGTTGATGCCCGCGTCCAGCAGCTCGTCGATGTCCTGCCAGCGCTTCTCGTTGCGGGAGCCGGGCGCGTTGGTGTGGGCGAGCTCGTCGACGACCGCGACCTCCGGGCGCCGCGCCAGCACCGCGTCGAGGTCCATCTCGGTGACCTCGACACCGCGGTGCGCGATGCGGCGGCGCGGCACGGCCTCCAGGCCGTCGAGCAGCGCGGCGGTCTTCTCCCGGGCGTGGGTCTCCACCAGGCCGACCACGACGTCGGTGCCGCGGGCGGCCCGGCGGTGCGCCTCGCCGAGCATCGCGTAGGTCTTGCCGACGCCCGGCGCGGCGCCGAGGTAGATCCGCAGCTCGCCACGTCTGGCGCTCTTGCCTGCCACGCTCTCCAGTCTCCTACCCGAGAGTCGGTTCCATCACTGCCTAATAACATCCGACAGTAGTGCTCGTTGCCCTCCGATGATCGTGCGACCGGCCGCCTCACCGGCCATTTTCCACCTACGGGCCCAGGCGGAGGCGCCGAGCGCGGGCCCGCGGGGCGCCGTCCGGGGTACGCGGCGCCCCGCGGGGCTCATGAGGCGGCTTCGACCGCCAGGTTCAGCTCGGTCGCGTTGACCACCCGCTCCTCGACGACCCCGCCCGAGGTGTGCTCGGCGACCAGCCGTCGGACCTCGGCCTCCGGCAGGCCCGTGACGCGGGCGACCCGCGGGACCTGGAGGTCGGCGTAGGCGGGGCTGATGTGCGGGTCCACGCCGCTGGCCGACGCCGTCACCGCGTCGACCGGGACGCGCTCGGGCGCCACGCCCTCCCGCGCGGCGATCACCGCCCGCCGCTCGCCGACCGCGGCGAGCAGCTCCGGGTTGTCACCCGCGAGGTTGGACCCGCCGGTGGCCGAGGGGTCGCCGGGGCCGGTCGCGGTCTGCGCCGACGCGGCGGGCCGCAGGTGGAAGTAGGGGTCGCGGGCCGGGTCGGCGGGCACGGGGTCGACGCCGATCAGCGACGAGCCCACGACCCGGCCGTCCACCACGACCTGCGAGCCCTCGGCGCCGGCCCGCAGACCGGGCAGCCGGGACACTCCCCACACCGCCAGCGGGTACAGGACGCCCAGGATCGCGGTCATCACCAGCAGCAGCCGCAGCCCCGCGAGTGACTGGCGCACCAGTGTGCTCTTCATCAGCTCCTCACCCGATTCCGGGAACGAAACGGACCAGCAGGTCGATCAGCCAGATGCCGGCGAACGGCGTGGCGATGCCGCCGAGCCCGTAGACGAGCAGGTTGCGCCGCAGCAGCGACGCCGCGCTCATCGGCTGGTAGCGCACGCCGCGCAGTGCCAGGGGGATCAGCGCGACGATGATCAGCGCGTTGAACACGACCGCGGACAGGATCGCCGAGGTGGGGGTGGCCAGGCGCATGATGTTGAGGGTGTCGAGCTGCGGGTAGATCGCCACGAACATCGCGGGCAGGATCGCGAAGTACTTGGCCAGGTCGTTGGCGATGCTGAAGGTGGTCAGGGCGCCGCGGGTGATCAGCATCTGCTTGCCGATCTCGACGATCTCGATCAGCTTGGTCGGGTCGGAGTCGAGGTCGACCATGTTGCCGGCTTCCTTGGCCGCGGCGGTGCCGGTGTTCATCGCGACACCGACGTCGGCCTGCGCGAGCGCCGGGGCATCGTTGGTGCCGTCGCCGGTCATCGCGACCAGCCGGCCACCTTCCTGCTCGCGGCGGATCAGCTCCATCTTGTCCTCCGGCTTGGCCTCGGCCAGGAAGTCGTCCACGCCGGCTTCGGCGGCGATGGCCTTGGCGGTCAGCGGGTTGTCGCCGGTGACCATGACCGTGCGGATGCCCATCGCGCGCAGCTCGGCGAACCGCTCCTTCATGCCGGGCTTGACCACATCGGACAACCGGACGACGCCGAGCACCCTGGTCGTGCCACCGCTGCACTCGGCGACGACCAGCGGAGTGCCGCCCTGCTCGGAGATCTCGTCGACGACGGTGTCCACTTCGGAGGTCACCGAGCCGCTCGCCCAGCGGCGCACCGCGCTCGCCGCGCCCTTGCGGATCTGGCGACCGCCGATGTCGATGCCGCTCATCCGCGTCTGCGCGGTGAAGGCCACCGCGTCGGCGGCCAGTTCCTCGGCCTGCGCCTCGCCGGGCAGCCCGAAGTTCTCCGCGCAGTAGGTGACGATGCTGACGCCTTCCGGTGTCTCGTCGGCCAGGCTGGAGAGCCGTGCGGCCGCGGCGAGCTCGCCCTTCGTCACCTCGCCGACGGGGATCAGCTCGGTGGCTTGGCGGTTGCCGAAGGTGATGGTGCCGGTCTTGTCCAGCAGCAGGGTGTTGACGTCGCCCGCGGCCTCGACGGCGCGCCCGGACTTGGCCAGCACGTTGCGCTGCACCAGCCGGTCCATGCCGGCGATGCCGATGGCCGAGAGCAGCGCGCCGATCGTGGTCGGGATGAGGCAGACCAGCAGCGCGGTCAGCACCACCACCGACAGCAGGCCGCCGGAGTATCCGGCCATCGGCTGCAACGCCAGCACGGCGAGCACGAAGATGATCGTCAGCGTCGACAGCAGGATCGTCAGCGCGATCTCGTTGGGCGTCTTCTGCCGCTGCGCGCCCTCGACGAGCGCGATCATTCGGTCCACGAAGGTCTCGCCGGGTTTGGTCGTGATCCGCACGACAATCCGGTCCGACAGCACGGTGGTGCCGGCGGTCACCGCCGAGCGGTCGCCGCCGGACTCCCGGATCACCGGGGCGGACTCGCCGGTGATCGCCGACTCGTCCACGGTCGCGATGCCCTCGATGACGTCGCCGTCACCCGGGATCACCTGTCCCGCCTCGACCACGACCCGGTCCCCGACCCGCAGCTCGTTGCCTGGAACATCTTCCTCGGTGCCGTCCTCGGCCAGCCGCCGCGCGACCGCCTCGGTCTTGGTGCGCCGCAACGACTCCGCCTGCGCCCGGCCCCTGCCCTCGGCGACGGCCTCGGCGAGGTTGGCGAACAGCACCGTGAACCACAGCCACAGCGCGACGGCGATGCTGAACCCGTTCGGTTCCAGCAGCGTCAGCACGGTCACCAGCGCCGAGCCGACCCAGACCACGAACATGACCGGGTTGGCGAGCTGGTGCCTGGGGTTGAGCTTGCGCAGTGCGTCGGGCATCGAGGTCAGCAGCTGCCTCGGGCTGAACGCCCCCGCCGTCAGCCTGCGGGCGGCCGGAACCTCCCGCCGCTGCGGGGGTTTCTCCAACGTGGTGGTCATGCGAGGGCCTCCGCGATCGGACCGAGGGCGAGCGCCGGCAGGAAGGTCAGCGCGGCGACGAGGACGACGGTGCCGCCGAGCAGTCCGGCGAACAGCGGACCGGTCGTGGGCAGGGTTCCGGCGGTCGCGGGCACCCTCTGCTGCCGCGCCAGCGCACCGGCCAGCGCGAGCACCGCCAGGATCGGCACGAAGCGGCCGACGAGCATCGCCACGCCGAGCGTGCTCTGGAAGAAGTCGCTGGTCACCGTCAGACCGGCGAACGCGCTCCCGTTGTTGTTGCCCGTGGACGCGTAGGCGTAGAGCACTTCGGAAAGACCGTGCGCGCCGCTGTTGTTGAGGGCATCCAGCGTGCCCGGCAGCGCCAGCGCGGTGCCCGCGCCGAGCAGGACGACGGTGGGCATCGCCAGGATCGAGACCGCGGCGGCGGTGATCTCCCGTCGGCCCAGCTTCTTGCCGAGGTACTCCGGGGTCCGGCCGACCATCAGCCCGGCCAGGAACACCGCGATCACCGCGAGCATCAGCATCCCGTAGAGACCGGCGCCGACACCGCCGGGCGCGACCTCGCCGAGCAGCATGTTCAGCAGCGGCACCGCACCGCCCAGACCGGTGAAGCTGTCGTGCATCGAGTTGACCGCACCGGTCGAGGTACCGGTGGTGACCACCGCGTACAGCGCGGAGAGGAAGATCCCGAAGCGGGCTTCCTTGCCCTCCATGGCTCCGCCCGCGGCGAGGGTCGCCGGACCGTTCGGGTGGGTCTCGGCCCACCAGGCGGCTCCGGTCATCAGCAGCAGGATCGAGACCATCACCGACAGCAGGACGTAGCCCTGCCTGCGGTCGCCGGCCATGGTCCCGAAGGTGCGCGTCAGGCACAGCGGGATGACCAGGATCAGGAACAGCTGCAGGAAGTTCGACCACCCGCCGGGGTTGGAGAACGGGTGCGCCGAGTTGGCGTTGAGGATCCCGCCGCCGTTGGTGCCGAGCTCCTTGATCGCCTCCTGGCTGGCGATGGGCGCGGTGGCGATGGTGTAGGTGTGTCCGTCCACACCGGTCACCTCGATGCCCGAGGCCAGCGACATCGCACCGCCCAGCGCGACCAGCACGACCGCGGCGACCAGCGAGATGGGCAGCAGGATGCGCGTGACGCCGCGGGTGATGTCCACCCAGACGTTTCCGATGCGGTCGGTCGCGGTGCCGGTGAAGCCGCGCACCAGCGCGACCGCCACCGCCATGCCGACCGCCGCCGACACGAAGTTCTGCACGGTCAGCCCGGTCATCTGCACGGTGTGCCCGAGGACCGATTCGGGGACGTAGGACTGCCAGTTGGTGTTGGTCGCGAAGCTGACCGCGGTGTTGAACGCCGTCGCGGGCTCGACCGGGCCTCGGCCGAAGCTCAGCGGCAACAGGTGTTGCAGGCGTTGCAGGAGGTACAGCAACACGATCGAGACGAACGAGAAGCCGAGGACGCCCGCCGCGTAGGTGGTCCAGCGCTGCGGGGAGTCCCCGTCGATGCGCACCACCCGGTACAACGCGCGTTCGACGCGCCAGTGCTCGTCACTGGTGTAGACGCGGGCCATGTAGTCGCCGAACGGCCGGTGGACCGCGACGAGGGCCAGCACGAGGAGGCCGACCTGGACCAGGCCGACCGGAAGGGAACTCATCAGAACTTCTCCGGCCGGATCAGCGCGACGAACAGGTAACCGATCAACAGCAGTGCCAACACGCCACCCGCGGCGTTGGCAAGCACAGTGCTCACAACCGCTCCAAACCGCGCAACACGAGCGCGAGACCCAGGAAGACGCCGATCAGCAGAACGACGTAGGCCAGATCAGCCACCGAGGTGCACCCCCAACTCGAACCACTCGGGTCGCCGTTCTCGACGACCGGAGTCGAGTGTTGGTCCGCGCCCAGCGACCACCAAGGCGTATGACAGCTCCTTTATGCGGCCTCCCAGCGCCTTGATGACTTCCTTACGGGCCGGGGACTCAAGTCACAGCCGGGCCGGAAATGTCACCCTTCTCCTCCTGCGCACGGTTTGTGAGTGGGTGACTTCACTCCGCTATCAGGTTTCGTCGATGCAACGATCTCGTTAACGTTGCTAAAGGAATGGGCAGGCCGGGCCGGACCGGCGCCGGTGCGCAACACTGACCGCCACGATCGGCCTCCGCCTGCGAGACGACCGACCCTGGAGGGAACCGAAATGTGCGGTATCTCCGGCTGGATCGACTACCAACGCGATCTGACCCGCGAACAACCCGTCATCGACGCGATGTGCCAGACCATGGCCTGCCGCGGTCCGGACGCCGCGGGAACCTGGGTGCGTCCGCACGCCTCCCTGGGCCACCGCAGGCTGGCGATCATCGACCTGCCCGGCGGCGCGCAGCCGATGGAGGCCGGCACCCCTGACGGGCCGGTCGCCATGGTCTACAGCGGCGAGGCCTACAACTTCACCGAGCTGCGCGACGAGCTGCGCCGCAGGGGCCACCGCTTCACCACCGACAGCGACACCGAGGTCGTGCTGCGGGGCTACCTGGAGTGGGGCGCGGAGGTCGCCGAGCACCTCAACGGCATGTACGCCTTCGCCATCTGGGACTCGCGGACCGAGAAGCTGCTGCTCATCCGCGACCGGATGGGGGTCAAGCCCCTCTACTACTACCCAACCGAGCACGGTGTGCTGTTCGGCTCCGAGCCCAAGGCGATCCTGGCCAACCCGCTCGCCGAGAAGGTCGTCGACGCCGACGGCATGCGTGAGCTGTTCAGCATGACCAAGACTCCGGGCCAGGCGGTCTGGGCGGGCATGCGCGAGGTCCGGCCCGGCACCGTGGTGACCGTCGACCGGAGCGGCCTGCACGAGCACACCTACTGGCGGCTCACCGCGCTCGAGCACACCGACGACCGCGACGCCAGCGTCGCACGCGTGCGCGAACTGCTCGACGACATCGTGGCCCGCCAGCTCATCTCCGACGTGCCGCGCTGCGTACTGCTCTCCGGCGGCCTGGACTCCAGCGCAATCACCGCGCTGGCCGCCCGGCAGCTGCGCGGGCAGGACGAGCAGGTCCGCAGCTTCGCGGTGGACTTCCTCGGCCAGACCGAGAACTTCGTGCCCGACCCGATGCGCGACACCCCCGACGGGCCGTTCGTGCACGACGTCGCCGGGCACGTTGACTCGCTGCACCAGGACATCGTGCTCGACCCGGCGACGCTGGCCGACCCCGCCGTGCGCCGCGCCGCGGTGGCAGCCCGCGACATGCCGATGGGCCTTGGCGACCTCGACCAGTCGCTGTACCTGCTGTTCAAGGCGATCCGCGGGCACTCCACGGTGGCGCTGTCGGGCGAGTCGGCCGACGAGGTGTTCGGCGGCTACCGCTGGTTCCACGACCCGCAGGTGCAGCAGGCCGACACCTTCCCGTGGCTCGCGGGCGCTCCCGGCAGCGCGGGCCGGATGCTCGCGCCGGAGCTGCGCGACAAGCTGGACCTGGATGCCTTCATCGCCGACAGCTACCGCTCCGCGGTCGGCGAAGCCCCCGTGCTGCAAGGGGAAAGCGAGTTCGAGCGCCGGATGCGCGTGATGTGCTACCTGCACCTGACGCGGTTCGTGCGCATCCTGCTCGACCGCAAGGACCGGATGAGCATGGCGGTCGGCCTGGAGGTGCGGGTGCCGTTCTGCGACCACCGGCTCGTCGAGTACGTCTTCAACGCGCCCTGGTCGCTGAAGACCTTCGACGGCAGGGAGAAAAGCCTGCTGCGGCAGGCGACCGCCGACACCCTGCCGCGATCGGTGGTCGAACGGACCAAGAGCCCGTATCCGTCCACGCAGGACCCGAAGTACGGCGCGGAGCTGTTCGGTCAGGTTTGCGAGGTGGTCCGCAGGCAGGACCCGGCGCTGTCGATCGTCGACGAGCAGACCGTGCGCCAGATCGTGGCCGCCGGACCGGACGCGGTCGACACCCCGACGCGGTTCTTCCTCGAACGGGTGCTCGACCTGTCGGTCTGGTTCGAACTGCACCAGCCGACGGTCAAGGTCTAGGTCTGTTCGACCACTTCTGAAACATTCCCGGGCCCGGGCGGTGCCGCGAGCGCCGTCCGGGCCCGGACAAGGCCCTCCGCCGTGCGCGGGCAACCGCCGCGTGTGACCCTCCTGGCTGACGGGCACTCCGCCGCCCTGACGGGTGCCCGTGCCAGAGGGGGCCGCAGATGGGCGTGAGGAACCTCGCGGGGTTCCGCGGAACCGTGGTGTGGCGTGGCGAGGACACCTACGAGCGCACCCGGCGGGCCATGCTGTGGAACGGCTGGAAACCCGACCGGTACCCGGAACTGATCGCCCGCGCGACCTCGACCGACGACGTCGTGCGGGCCGTCCGCTTCGCCGTCCGCAGCGGGCTGCGGGTGGCCGTGCGCGGCGGCGGCCACAGCTGGTGCGGCTCACCGGTGCGCGACGGCATGCTGCTGGACCTCTCCGGTCTCGGAGGGATCGCGGTCGACGCCTCCGCCCGCACCGCCTCGATACGACCGGCCACCAGCAACCGGGAGCTGGCCGCGACACTGACCGCGCACGGCCTGTCCTTCCCGGTCGGCCACGGCGGCGACGTGCCCGCGAGCGGGTACCTGCTGGCGGGCGGGATCGGCTGGAACTCGCGGGTGCTCGGTCCGGCCTGCCGCAGCGTGCGGGAGGTGGAGGTCGTGACGGCCGATGGCGAGGTCGTGCGCGCGAACTCGCGGGAGAACCCGGAGCTGTTCTGGGCGGCGCGCGGCGCGGGGCCGGGTTTTCCCGGTGCGGTGACCCGGTTCGAGATCGATCTGCACCCGCTTCCCGCCGCGATGACGGCGAGCACGCACGTGTACGCACTCGCCGACCTGGACGCGGTCGCGGAGTTCGCAGCCGAGCTCTGCCCCCGCCTGCCCGCCCAGGCCGAGCCCGGCCTGCTGCTAGCGCCGTCGCCGGAAGGCGTGGCGCCGCAACCGGAAGGACGCGTCGTCATCCTCTCCGCGACGGCTTTCACCGACACCGCAGGGGATGCGGCAGCCGCCCTGGCACCCCTCGAGAGCTGCCCGGCCGCCGGCCGGGCTCTGCTGCGGCGCAGTGGGACGCCCACCTCTTTCGCCTCCCTCTACGGCGTCTCCAGCGGCCTGTGGCCGCCAGGCCGCCGCTACGCGGCCGACACGGCGTGGAGCGGTGCCGACCTGCGCGAGGTGCTCTCCCGGTGCCACAAGGCCGTTTCCACCGCTCCGTCGAGCGGATCCCTGGTGCTGGTGACGCCGGACCCGCTCCCCGACGACGCCGCGACGGCGCCGGACATGGCCTTCTCCATGCGCGACCGCGTCCTCGTCAGCTGCTACGCGATCTGGCAGGGCGCCGTCGGGGACAAGTCCAACAACGCCTGGCTGCGGGCCGCCATGGCCGAGCTCGAACCGGTCACCACCGGCCACTACGTCGCCGAGGCCGACCTTCCCGCTGCGCCCTCCCGCGCCGCGAGGTCGTTCAGCGAACCGAGCTGGCGCCGGATCGAGGAGTTGCGGGCGCGTGTGGACCCCGACGGCGTTTTCCACACCTACCTGGGACACGGCTAGGGTCTGCTTTCCCAAGCAGCGTATGGACATTCGCAGTCAGTACGGGTGCTTGTCCGGCTTGTCGGCCCACGCCCGGTACGCCGCGGCGCCCAGCTCGGGGTAGGTCTGGCGCATCGGAATGCTTCGCTGCGCCAGGGGTTTCCGGAGGTCCTCGTACTGGAAGGCGTCGTCGAACCCGATCGCCCGCGTCGACTCCAGGTCGCTGCTGTAGTGGACGGCGTCCAACCGGGACCAGTAGATCGCGCTCATGCACATCGGGCACGGCGCACCGCTGGTGTACATCGAGTGGCCCTTGAGCATCCTCGCGCGGGCGGGCATCGGGTCGGACGAGCCCTCCGGCCGCGGTACCAGGGCGAGAGTGGACCCGTTCTGCCGCTCCTCGGCGATCGACGGCGCGTCCGGGTTGAGCACCTGCACCGCCTTGCGGATCGCCTCGACCTCGCCGTGCGCCGTCGGATCACCGGTCAGCAGCACGCGGTTCTGGCCGCGGGCGACGATCCGCTCCCCGTCGGTGATCACCGCGCCGAACGGACCTCCCCAGCCGTTCACCACCGACTCCGTCGCCAACCGCACCGCCTCGGCCATGAACTCCTCGTCGTTCACGCGGAAACCCCCGATCAGCGTGGAAACCCGTGCCAGCGAGCGAGAACTCGTCGCAGGAGTTACCCGACGAACGAGGGCGCAAACCGGCCGACGGCCGTCACGCCAGGGGAACCAGCACGCGGAAGGTGCAGCCTCCGGCGCAGTTGCGCGCCAGTTCGACCCTGCCGCCGTGCGCCTCGGCGAGGGCCGCCGTGATGGCCAGGCCGAGTCCGGTACCGCCGCCGGAGCGGTTCCGGCCGTCGTCCACGCGGTAGAAGCGGTCGAAGATCCGCTGGGCGTGCTCGGGCGCGATGCCCGGACCGCGGTCGGACACCTCCACGACACCCATCAGCGCACCGGAAGGCACGTCCGTGCCCGCCGCCGCCAGGACGTCCTCGCCCGCGGTGCCGTGGTCCACTACGACCTGCACCGGCGTGCCGGCCGGCGTGTGCACGAGGGCGTTGCCGACGAGGTTCGTGAGAACCTGGCGCAGTCGCGCCGCGTCGGCCAGCACGCGGACCGGGGTCTCCGGCGCGTGCAACGCGATCTCGCGGTCCGGGTCCCGGGCCGCGGCGTCGTGCACCACGTCGGCCGCCAGTGGCAGCAGGTCGCAGTCGGTCAGGTCCATCGACCGCTCGCGGTCCAGCCGGGCGAGCAGCAGCAGGTCCTCGACCATCGCGCCCATGCGCACCGCCTCACCCTCGATGCGCGACATGATCCGCCGGACGTCCTCCTCGCGGTGGGAGTCGCTGCGCCGGTACAGCTCGGCGAACCCCCGGATGGAGGTCAGCGGGGTGCGCAGCTCGTGCGAGGCGTCGGCCACGAAGCGGCGCATCCGCTGTTCGGAGCGCTCCCGCTCGCGCATCGCCGCGGCCAGCCTGCCCAGCATCGTGTTCAGCGCCGCCCCGAGCCTGCCGGTCTCGGTCCGCACGTCCTGGTCGGGCACCCGGCGGTCGAGCTCACCGGCCGCGATGGCGTCGGCGGTGTGCTCGATCCTGGTGAGCGGGCGCAGGCCCAGCCGCACCGTGACGGCCGCGGTTGCCACCAGCGCCAACAGCACCACCGCCCCGGCGACCAGTTCGATGACGACCAGCTGGTGCACGGTGGCGTCGGCGCCGCCGAGCGAGAGCGCGAGCGCGATGGTCCGCCCGTCGGGCAGGTGCAGGGTGCGGACGCGCCAGTCCGCTCCGCCCGCGCGGTCCGGCACGGTGCCGATGGCAGGTCCCGCCGACGGATTGAGCAGCAGCGGCCCGCCGGTGTCACCCTCGGCCCTGCCCAGCATGTCGCCCGTCGGTCGGCCCGCGAAGTCGAAGAACAGCACGCGGAAGTCCGTCGGCAGCTCTCCGCGCCCGAGCGGCGGGCCGAGGTGTTCCAGCGGCCCCAAGGGCTCCGGCGGTGGTTTGCGCCCCTCCACCCACGGCCTCGACATCTCGGCGAGGCGGTCGTCGGTGCGGTTGACCAGCGAGCGTTCGAGCAGCGCGACGCTGCTGAAGCCCATGACGACCAGTCCGGCCGCCGCCGCCACGAGCAGGACTGCGAGCAACCGTCCGCGAAGCGTCCGCGGCAGCACCGGGGGCCTCATCGGCGGCCCTGCTCGTCCGGCGGGAGCCGTAGCACGTATCCGACGCCCCGGATGGTGTGTATCAGCGGCGGGGAGGTCGAGTCGATCTTGCGGCGCAGGTAGCTGATGTAGGACTCGACGACGCGGCTGTCCCCGCCGAACTCGTAGTTCCAGACCCGGTCCAGGATCTGGCTCCTGCTGACCACCTTCTCGGCGTTGACCATCAGGTAGCGCAGCAGCTTGAACTCGGTCGGCGACAGCGCGACCGGCCTGCCGCCGCGCCGGACCTCGTAGGCCTCCTCGTCCAGCTCCAGATCGTGGTAGCGCAACCGCGAGTCGGGCTCGTCGAGGTGCGCGGGGCGCACCCGGCGCAGGATCGCCCGCAGGCGCAGCACGACCTCGTCCAGGCTGAACGGCTTGGTGACGTAGTCGTCGCCACCGGCCGTGAGGCCCGCGATGCGGTCCTCGACCGCGTCGCGGGCGGTCAGGAACAGCACCGGCACCAGGTCACCGCCCTCGCGCAGCCGCCTGGCCACCGAGAACCCGTCCTGGTCCGGCAGCATCACGTCCAGCACCACGATGTCGGGGCCGAACTCGGACGCGGCGCGCAGCGCGTCGGCTCCGGTGGCGGCACCGCGCACCTCGAAGCCGCTCAGCCGCAGCGCGGCGGTGAGCAGTTCGAGGATGTTCGGCTCGTCGTCGACGACGAGCACGCGGGCGGCGGAGGTGTCGGAGTCAGCCACTTGACCAGGATCTCCCATCGGGGTCGGGGACGTGCGCCCGCCGGTGCGGTGCCGCTCAGCGGCTCCGAGCGGCACCGCTGGGCGTTCTCCGGCCGCGCCGGATCGGCGGTCTCTCAGCGGCAGTCGTAGAGATCAGAGCCACTGTCGGCCGTACCGCCGTAGGCGGCGGGGTCGACCGGCGTGCAGTTGCGGGTGACCCACTCCTGCCGCTGGGCACGCGCACCGTCGCGGTCCCCCGCGCCTCGCGGCCCGTCCTGGTCGGCACGGCCTTGCGCCTGGTCTCCGACGCCTTGCGCCTGGACGCCGTCGCCCGCTGGCGTGCCCGGTCCGGCGCCGGGGTCGCCCGGCCCACCGCCGAGCTGTACGAAGCCGAGCTGCCCGGCCTGCTTCCACTGGCTCAGCAGCGCGGTCGAGGGCGCGTCGTCGCTGCCCATGAAGCCGCCCATGCCGACCACCGCCACGTCGGAGTTGATCAGGTACGACGCCGCACCGTGCGAACCACCCTCCACCGCCAGGGGAACCGGCAGCCCACCGGCGTTGGCCACGACGTAGTCGAGCAGCCTGCGCTGTTCCTCGCTCAGCGAGTCGCCACCGCCGGGGCCGCCGCCCGGGAAACCTCGCCTCCGCTGTCCTCCGTCATCGGCGGGTTGCTCCGCGTCTCCGGGCGGCTGTCCGCCCATCGGCCCACCGCCGCGGCCCGGACCACCTGGCGGGCCGCCCATCGACGTCGGTCCGGCGGTCGGGTTCGCCCCGCCCATACCGCTCTGCCCGGACACGGCGCCGATGACCGCCCACGCGCTCGGCGCGGCCAGGATCGCGGCCAACGCCAACGCCAGTCCCGGACGCACCAGCGCTGCGACGCGCCGGCGCCCGAGCAGCAGAGCCGACACCGCGACGGCGCCCAGGACCGCGGCGACCCAGCCGACCCACGGGTGCCAGCTCTGGTCGCGGGCCACCAGCAGCACCGCCCACGTCGCCGTCACGGCCACCGCCACCGGGAGCAGCAGCCAGCCGAAGCCGCCGGGCTCGCGGTACCAGCGCCACATGCGCACCAGTCCGGCACCGGCGACCGCGCCGACCGCCGGCGCGAGCATCGTCGTGTAGTACGGGTGCATCGTGCCCTGGGCGAAGCTGAACATGACGCCCACGACCAGCAACCAGCCGCCCCACAGGACCCAGCCCGAGGCGCGGACCCGGTCGACCGGCCGCCCGCGCCACGCCCGCACCGCGACCGACGCGAGCACGAGCAGGCACAGCGGCAGCAGCCAGCTGATCTGGCCGCCGAGCTGGTCGTTGAACAGCCGCAGCGGACCCGCCTCGCCGGAGAACCCGCCGCCTCCACCGGGGCCGCCGCCTCCACCAGAACCGCCGTTGCCCTCGCCACCGAGGATGCGGCCGAAGCCGTTGTAGCCGAAGACCAGGTCCCACGCCGACCCGTCGGTGCTGCCACCGATGTAGGGCTTCGGCGACGGCCAGAGGGCGGTCACGACCACCCACCAGAACGAGCTCACGACCAGCGTCACCGCGGCGACGGCGAGCCCGGCGAGCCTGCGGACCCAGGACTCCCGCCGCCCGACGAGGTAGGCCGCCGCGAACGCCGGCAGCACCATCCACGCCTGAAGCATCTTCGTCAGGAACCCGCATCCGACGAGAGCCGCCGCCAGCACCAGCCACCTGGTCGCGCGCTCCGCCTCGACCGCCCTGCCCAGCGCCCACGCCGCGGTGACGACCAGCAGCACCAGCAGGGTGTCCGGGTTGTTGTCCCGGTTGATCACCACGGTGATCGGGGTCGTGGCGAGCACGAGCGCGGCCAGCAGCGCGGCGTTCTCCCCCGCCCACCTGCGAACCGCCCGGTGCAGCACGAACACGGCGGCCACGCCCGCGACGGCCTGCGGCAGCAGCACGGCGACCTGGTTGTAGCCGAGCAGCTTCACCGAGATCACCTGCGCCCACAGCGCCATCGGCGGCTTGTCCACCGTGACCACTCCGGCCGGGTCGAAGGCGCCGAAGAGGAAGTTCTCGAAGCTCTGCGACATCGACTCGACCGCGGCCGTGTAGTAGGAGTTGCCCCACGAGCCGCCGATGGCCCAGCAGTAGAGCACCGCGGCGAGCCCGCAGATCGCGGCGAGCGCCGCCCGCTGCCATCGAGCGGTCCTCGTCCGCACCGGTTCGGGCGCTTTGGCCGGCCGTCCTGGCGCGATGGCCGTGTCCATGCCTGTCATGACCTTCCCTTTTCGTTGCCAGGGCGGAAAACCCAGGAGCGCAGCAGTGCGAAGCGCAGTGCGGTCCCGACCGCGGACGAGGCGACCAGCACCGCGATCTCCACCCACCCCGGCGGATCCGGCCACCCGGCGTGCAGGACGAGCAGCGCCCCCGAGGTGATCAGGTAGTAGACGCCGAAGACGAGCAGGCCCTGCAACTGGATCCGCCGGTGCGAGCCGGTGCGTCCGAGGAAAGTCAGCCGGCGGTTGGCCTCGGTGTTCCACATCGTCGTCGCGACGAGCGCGACCAGGTTCGCCAGCAGCGGGGGCCACCACGTGCGCAGAACCGCGTAGAGCACGGCGGTGACCGCGGTGGAGACCGCACCGATCAGCCCGAACGAGACGAGCTGCCACAGCAGGCCGTTGCGCGGCTCGGCCAGCACGGCCTGCGGGTGTTCGGCGCGGGGCGCCGGCCGTTCGGGCAGGCCGGTCACGTTCGCCGAACCGGTGAGCTTGGCGCGGGCGACGCGGACCAGCCCCGCGATGTCGTCGCGGGCGGTGCGGACGACGTTCACGCGGGTGTCGACGTCCTCGACCCAGTCGACCGGGACCTCGTGCACCCGAAGGCCGTTGTACTCGGCGAGCAGCAGCAGTTCGGTGTCGAAGAACCACCCGTCATCGCGGATGTGCGGCAGCAGCGGCCGCACCACGGCCGTCCGGGCGGCCTTGAAACCGCACTGCGCGTCGGAGAAGCGCGCACCGTGCGACCACCGGATCAGCTTGTTGTAGCAGCGGGAGATCAGCTCCCGCCGTCCGCCGCGGACGGTCCGCGACCCGGGCGCCAGCCGCGACCCGACGGCGATGTCGGAATGGCCGTTCACCAGCGGCGCGACCAGCGGCAGCAGCGCGTCCAGCCCGGTCGACAGGTCGACGTCCATGTAAACGACCACTTCGGCGTCGCTGTAGGCCCACGCCGTGCGCAACGCCAGGCCCCGGCCCTTGCGGTCCAGGTGCAGCACCCGGACGTGGTCGAGCGACCGCGCCAGCTCGTGGGCGACGCGCAACGTGCCGTCCGTGCTGGCGTTGTCGACGACGGTGATCGACCACTCGAACGGGAAGTGCGCGCGCAGGTGTTCGCGCAACACGCGCAGGCACCCGGGCAGCGACCGCTCCTCGTTGTGCACGGGGATCACGACGTCGACGGTCGCCGTCGCACTCGTTCTCGCCGTGGCACCCGCGGTCGCGACAGCGGTAGCTGTCGCTGTCGCCGTCGCCGTCGCACCTGCTCCGCGTCGCGCGGCGCCCCTCGGCAGGACTTCCATTGCTGACCACCTCGTATCCGGCATCGGCCGTTGTCGGCTCGACACCCATCAAGCCGCACCGGAGTACGAGGAACGTTCAAGCCAGGTGGGAGAACCCTGGGAGCTTCAGAGCGAACACCCCAGGCCAGGCGCCACACACCGCGCCCGATGCCGGACATCCCCAGCGACCTCACACGAAGTTCCCAGGAAACCGTGTCAGGCCGTCCAGTTCACCGGATCTCGTCCAGGACGCTGGTGTGGTCAGGCAGGAACCAGCTGGTCCACACGGCCCTTCTTACTGCCCGCGGTGACCGCGCCCGGCTCAGTAGTGCGGGTTGCGCGGGGTGGGCTGGCAGCGGGGGCAGCTGTACGACGAGCGGTTCATGAACGCGTCGCGGCGGACCGCAGTGCCGCAGCGGGGGCAGGGCAGGCCCGCCTGCCCGTAGACGGCCAGGGAGCGGTCGAAGTAACCCGACTCGCCGTTGACGTTGACGTAGAGGTCGTCGAAGGAGGTGCCGCCCGCGGTCAGCGCGGCCTGCATGACCT
The DNA here is from genome assembly GCF_018141105.1 of Saccharopolyspora erythraea. Taxonomy (NCBI): domain Bacteria; kingdom Bacillati; phylum Actinomycetota; class Actinomycetes; order Pseudonocardiales; family Pseudonocardiaceae; genus Saccharopolyspora; species Saccharopolyspora erythraea. The sequence continues at coordinate 6,843,000 of NZ_CP054839.1, forward strand.
CGACCGCCGCGCCGAGGAGGCTGCGGGCCTGGGGACGGGTCAGGTTCGCCGTGGGGCGGGCCCAGTGCAGTTTCGCCCGCCAGAGGGCTTCGTCGGCGTAGATGTTGCCGATGCCCGACACGAGGGTCTGGTCGAGCAGTGCGCGCTTGACGCCGGTGCGGCGCTTGCGCATCCGCGCGACGGCCGCTTCGAGGTCGAACACCGGTTCAAGCGGGTCGGGCGCGATGTGCGCGACCGGCTCCGGCACCGCGACACCGTCGACCGACACCAGTTCGGTCAGGCTCAGGCCGCCGAAGGTCCGCTGGTCGACGAAGCGCAGCTGCGGTCCGCCGTCGTCGAACCGGAACCGCACCCGCAGGTGGGTCTCGTCCGGGGCTTCGTCGGGCTGCACCAGCAGTTGGCCGCTCATGCCCAGGTGGGCAAGCACCGCCTCGCCCGCGTCGACCTCTTCGGGGCCGCCGCCCAGCTCGAGCCACATGTACTTGCCGCGACGACGCGCGGCGGTCAGGCAGCGGCCGACGAGCCTGGTGGCGAAGTCCTCGGGACCGGGCACGTGCCTGCGCACGGATCGCGGGTGCAGGACGTCGACGCCGGAAACGGTGCGGCCGACCACGTGCGCGGCGACGCCGCGCCGGACGACCTCGACTTCGGGAAGCTCGGGCACGGCCGGCTACGAGGCCGATTCCTCGTCGCCGCTCTCCGCGACCTGCTTGACCTGCTCGGACAGCGTCCGCCAGGCCGCCTCGGCGGCCTTCTGCTCGGCTTCCTTCTTGGTGCGGCCACCGCCCTGTCCGAGGGTGTCGCCCGCGACCGAGACGAACGCGCTGAACTCCTTGCGGTGGTCCGGGCCCTGCTCCTCGACCCGGTACTCCGGGACGCCGAGCGCGGCCGCCGCGGTCAGCTCCTGCAGGCTGGTCTTCCAGTCAAGCCCGGCGCCCCGCTGCGGGGCCTCGGTCAGCAGCGGCTCGAACAGCCGGTGGATGACGTTGCGGGCGACGTCGATGCCGTCCTGGAGGTACACCGCGCCGAGCACGGCCTCCAGACCGTCGGCGAGGATGCTCGCCTTGTCCCGGCCACCGGTCAGCTCCTCACCGCGGCCGAGCAGCAGGTACTCGCCGAGACCGCCCTCGCCGAGCCCCCGCGCGACCCCCGCCAGCGCGTGCATGTTGACCACGCTGGCGCGCAGCTTCGCGAGCTGGCCCTCGGGCAGGTCCGGGTGCGAGTTGTACAGCCGGTCGGTGATCACCAGTCCCAGCACCGAGTCGCCGAGGAACTCCAGCCGCTCGTTCGGCGGCAGGCCACCGTTCTCGTAGGCGTACGAGCGATGCGTGAGAGCAAGGGTGAGCAGCTCGGCGTCGAGTTCGACGCCGAGCGCCTCCATCAGCGGAGCCCGGTCGACAGTGCGGGCCCGTGGCTGCTTTCCCCCCACGCCCTTACCGCCGATCAGGCAGGCTCGTGGATCTGGCGACCGTCGTACTGGCCGCAGGACGGGCAGGCCACGTGCGGCAGCTTCGGCTCGCGGCAGGCGCGGTTCGAGCACTGCACCAGCGTCGGCGCCGACGCCTTCCACTGCGAACGGCGGTGACGGGTGTTGGCCCGGGACATCTTGCGCTTCGGGACGGCCACGACTAGTTCTCCTCCTCGGTCCCGCCGAACCGCTCACGGAGCGCGGCCCAGCGGGGATCAATCGTCTCATGCGTGTGATCGGGGGCGAGTTCGGCCCACTTGGTGCCGCACCCGGAGCACAGCCCCTGGCAGTCCGGCGAGCACAGCGGCGCGGACGGAAGCGACAGCAGCATCGCGTCCCGCACCACCGGCTCCAGGTCGATCAGGTCGTCGACGACCCGTTCGACCTCGTCTTCATCGGTGCTGGCGTCGGTGGCGCTGTCCGGGTAGGCGAACAGCTCGCGCACCTCGACCTCGATCTCCTCCGAGATCGGGTCCAGGCAGCGCACGCACTCCCCGGTCAGCGTGGCGGCGGCGGTGCCGGAAACCAGCACGCCCTCCACCACCGACTCGGCCAGCAGGTCGAGCTCGACCGGCTCGCCCTCCGGCACCCTGATCATGTCGAGGCCGAAGCCGACGGGGGCCGGCGCCTGGCGCGTGTAGGCACGACTCTGCCCCGCCCGGTGGCCGATCTCCCGGGTGTCGATCACCCAGGGTCCGGCCTGGACGGCCCGCTCCGCTCGGGCGGAGTGCCCGGAATCGTGTTTCTGAGACATCACAGGTTTCGACTGGTTTCCGACTGGGGTTGTTGCGCTGGCCCGCACCGGGCGGCCGACCGGCCGAGCACGGGTGCACCGGACTCGGCACGAGCGGTCCGCTCGCCACCTGCCAGCGACGGCGTGCGACGTCGGCGCCCGCCCACCGGGCAGCGGCCTGTTCGAACGCGGGTCTGCTGAGCGGCGTCGAACGACCACGACCGGCCGGGCTGGGTGACGAATCGTCCACAGCCAGCTTTTCCAGGGTACGCGACACCACCGCGGCTGCCGAAATCACCCCGGCTCGCCCCGCCGGGCACCTCCCGGCGGACGCGGCGACACCCGCGACGCACCCACAGCATGGCTGCTGACCTGCGGTTTCGCTTTCCGGGGAAGGACGTCGTCGAATTCCGGCGGCGGAACCTCCATGATCTCAAGCAGCACGGCCGCAGAAGCCGGTCACGACAACCGCGAGGGTCTCATGCCGGAACAGAACTCCTTCCCGACCGAGGTCGACCACACCAGGCCGAACCCGGCCCGCATCTACGACTACGGCCTCGGCGGCCACCACAACTTCGCCGCCGACCGCGACCAGTTCGAGAAGCTGCTGGAGGTCGACCCGGACGCCAGGCTGGTGGTCTCGGCGAACCGGGCGTTCCTGCGGCGGGCGGTGCGCTACTGCCTGCGCCAGGGCATCACCCAGTTTCTCGACCTCGGCTCGGGGATCCCGACGGTGGGCAACGTGCACGAGGCGGCGCACCAGCTGAACCCGCGGGCGCGCGTGGTCTACGTCGACAACGAGCCGATCGCCGTAGCCCACACCCGCAGGCTCCTGCGCGAGAACGACAACGCCGAGATCGTGCAGGCCGACCTGCGCGACCCCGAAGCGATCCTCCGCGCTCCGGAGACGCAGCGGCTGCTCGACCTGTCCAAGCCGGTCGGGCTGATGATGGTCGCCGTGCTGCACTGGGTGCCCAGCGCCGACGTCGCGGGCCTGCTGTCGCGCTACCGGGAGGTGCTCGCCCCCGGCAGCTACCTGGCGATCAGCCACCTGACCTCCGAGCACCTGCCGGAGCAGATGGGCGAGGTGGAGGACGTCTTCGCCGAGACGACCGAACCGGTGGTGTACCGGCCGCGCTCGGAGGCGGCGAAGCTGTTCGAGGGGTTCGAGCTGGTCCCGCCGGGGGTCGTCTACACCTCGCAGTGGCAGTCCGAGCCGTACGAGATGGTGGAACCGCCGGAGCGGACGAAGATCTGGGCGGCGGTCGGCCGCAAGCTCTGAGCACTCACCCGACAGCGCACTGCGCCCCTCGGCGACGGCAGCCGAGGGGCGCAGTGGCGTCCGGTGCGCGGCGACGGGGAGCTCGGAGCGAGAAGGCGGCTGAGTCCGCCAAGCGCCCGCCTACGCAGACCACACCTGAAACACGTACTAGTGACTTCCGCCGTTGCCGCTGGTGGAGGTGCCGGACCGGCCGGGCTTCCACTCCTCGTAGTCGAACGGTGCGCCGACCGGGCTGCGCAGCTGCTGGCGGCCCTTGCCGACGGTGCGCAGCGTCTTGCTCAGCAGGTCCTCGAAGTCGGCCAGCCGGGAGTCCACGTAGGCGTCGCACTCGCCGCGCAGCCGCTCGGCGTCCTCGTTGGCCTCGGCGACGATCCGCTTGGCCTCGCCGTTGGCGGTCTGCACGACCTCGGTGTCCGAAACCAGCCTGGCCTGCTCGGCCTTGCCCTCGTGGATCGACTGGTCGTAGGCGGCGCGTCCGGCCTGCACCATGCGGTCGGCCTCGGACTGGGCGCGGCCCACGTAGTCCTCGTACTCGCGGCGGCCGTTGGTGACCGTCTGCTCGGCCTCGGCCTGCGCCTCCGCCACCAGCTGCTCGGCGCGCTCGCGCGCCTCGGCCAGCAGCTGCTCGGCCTCGGCCCTGGCCGAGGACACGGTCCGCTCCGCCTCGGTCCGGGCCTCGCCGAGCGTGCGCTCGGACTCCGACTCCGCCTTGCGGATGACGTCGTCGCGGTGGTCCAGCACGTCCTGGGCGTCGTCGAGCTCGCCCGGGATCGCGTCCCGGACGTCGTCGAGCAGCTCCAGGACATCGCCCCGGGGCACCACGCACCCCGAGGTCATCGGCACGCCTCGCGCCTCCTCGACGATCGTGACCAGCTCGTCGAGCGCCTCGAACACCCGGTACACCTCGATCTCCCTGCCGTCGTAGCCGCCCGGAACAAAGCATCCCGGAGAAACCCCGAACCGGTGCGCACCGGTTCCGGAACCGATGATCACAGGTTGCCAGATCCGCGGTCCGTCCAGTCTGCCCCGCCGCTCCTCGCCGCCGCGGCATCTCCCCCCGTGCCCGCGTGTCAACGCCTGGGCCCCCGGTACCGGACGGCACCGGGGGCCCAGGCGTTCGCGGACGTCAGTTGACGATGGTCAGGCGGAAGGACTCGTAGTGGTCCTCGGTGTAGAAGTACTCGCCGCCGTCACCGACGACGAAGCGGCGCGCGCCGCGGTCGTCGCTGCCGGGAGTCTTGACCGTGTACTCGTGGTAGTAGCCCTCGGCGCAGTCCGGCAGGATGCCCTCGCGGTTCTGGAAGACCGTGCCGTCCTGCGGGTAGGGGTACGGGCCGCCCTTCTGGATCAGCTCGTAGGTGTCGGTGGCCTCCGGGGGCAGGTCGGCCAGCCTGACCTGCTCGAATCCGGAGGTGTCGCCACACGGTGCCTGCGCGGCGGCGGGCGCCTGCGGGGCGACCGGCAGGGCCTGCACGGCCCCGGCCTGGAACCCGAGCAGACCCACCACGGCGATCAGACCGGCCAGCAGGGTCCTGACTGCGTTCGACTTCGTGATCCGCCTCATAGTCGACGACGCTAACGTGACCACGTGATCACGCACTGAAGTTGGCGTGAACTGGAAACGTCGCCCAGGCGCGAGCGGTGAAAGTTTCACCCAGCCGGGGAATGCGAGGTCAGGACTGCTCGGAGAGGCGTTCGAGCAGCCGCTGCTCAATCTTCGGCGGGAGCAGGTTGGAGACGTCGCCGCCGTAGGTGGCGACCTCCTTGACCAGCGAGCTGGCCAGGAAGCTGTAGAGCGGGTTGGTCGACATGAACAGGGTTTCGACGCCCGAGAGGCGCTGGTTCATCTGCGCCATCTGCAGCTCGTAGTCGAAGTCGCTGACCGCTCGAAGGCCCTTGACGATCGCGCCGATGTGGTGCTCGCGGCAGTAGTCCACCAGCAGGCCGTGCCAGGAGTCGATGCGCACGTTCGGCCAGTGCGAGGTGACCTCGCGCAGCATCTCCAGCCGCTCGTCGACGGTGAACAGGCTCTTCTTGCTCTTGTTCACCAGCACGGCGACGACGACCTCGTCGAACAGGCCGGCAGCCCGCCCGATGATGTCCAGATGACCGTTGGTTACCGGATCGTAGGAACCTGGACACACGGCACGCCTCATGAGCCGGACGGTAGCAGCATCGTGACGGGCCGCCCGCCGTGACGTGGCGTCGATCACCGGCATGCGGTAACGGTGCGAAACGGGTCACCGCCGATCGCCGCACTCCGTGCGTCCGACGGCCTCAGTCCTCCTGGTTCTCGGCCGTGTCCGCCTCGTGAACAGCCCAGTGCACGGCGGTGTCGCCGTAGCGCTTGGTGCGCAGCGCGTGCAGCGGGTCGGGCCAGTCCGGATCGCCGCTGCGCGTGGAGCGCTCGACCACGACCAGGCTGTCCGGCGCCGTCCAGCCGTTGGCCACCAGCGACCGCAGCACCTGGTCGAGCCGCGCGGAGTCGACGTCGTAGGGCGGGTCGGCCAGCACCACGTCGAAGGGTTCGCCTGCCGCCGAGGCGAGCACCGTCTCGACCTTGCCCTGCGCCACACTCACGTCGCGGAAGCCCAGCGCGCTCGCGTTGCGCCTGAGCAGCTGGGCGGCACGGCGGTCGGACTCGACGAAGGTGGCGTGCGCGGCTCCGCGCGAGAGGGCCTCGAGCCCGAGGGCACCGGAACCGCCGTAGAGGTCGAGCACCCTGGCGCCCGCCAGCTCGGTCGCCGACTCCAGCGCGCTGAACAGCGCCTCCCGCACCCGCTCGGAGGTCGGCCGGGTGCCGCGGGGCGGCACCTCGATGCGGCGTCCTCCGGCGCTGCCCGCCACGATCCGTGTCACGCGGACAATCGTCGCGCATGCCGCGCGGGCGCCTCGGCCGCCCGGCGGATTAGGCTGCCGAGCCGATCACGCCGAGGCCCCGGGGAGCGCCTGCCCGCTCCGGCGCGGGGCCGTATTCTCGTAGGTCTGCCCAGGCGGGAGACGGGGAGCGAATCAGGTGTCGGAAACGTCGGTCAGGCAAGCCGAGATCGCGATCGAGCAGCGGCAAGTGGACCGGGTGTACGTCAGGCTCGGCGAACTGCGCGCCGAGGCCGCGCGGATGCGCGACAAGAGCTACGAGCACGGCAGGGAGGCCACGCCGGAGGCGCTCTACGAGCGCGACGTGATGGTGCACCACGCCAACCGCACGTTGCAGGCGCTGGACGCCGAGGCCGAGGGGCTGGTGTTCGGCAGGCTGGACATGGCCGACGGCGACTCCGTGCACATCGGCAGGCTCGGCATCCGCGACCCCGAGTTCGACAACCTGCTGGTCGACTGGCGGGCGCCGCTGGCGTCGGCGTTCTACCAGGCGACGCCGGAGAACCCGCTCGGCGTGGTCCGGCGCAGGGTCATCCGCTCGTCGCGGGAGACCGTGGTCGACCTCTCCGACGACCTGCTCGACCCGGAGCGGGCGCCGCGGGACATGCGGGTCGTCGGCGACGGCGCGCTGATGGCGTCGCTGAGCCGGGCGCGCAGCGACTCGATGCGCAACATCGTGGCCACCATTCAGAAGGAGCAGGACGACGCGATCCGGGCGCCGGAGGGCGGCGTCACCGAGATCACCGGCGGCCCCGGCACCGGCAAGACGGCGGTCGCGCTGCACCGCGCCGCCTACCTGCTCTACCGCGACCAGCGCAAGCTCGGTGGCGCCGGGGTGCTGGTCGTCGGCCCGTCTCCGGTGTTCATGTCCTACATCTCCCGGGTGCTGCCGTCGATGGGCGAGCACAACGTGGAGCTGCGGGCGCTCGGCGAGGTCCTGGACGGGCTGTCGGCCGGCACCATCGACGACCCCCGGACCGCCGAGGTCAAGGGCTCGTCGCGGATGGTGCAGGTGCTGCGCCGCGCGTTGCGGCTGGAACCGCCGGACGCGCCGGACGAGCTGCGCATGTTCTACCGCGGCGTGGTGCTGAAGCTGCAGCACGAAGACCTCAAGCGCATCCGTCGCAGGCTGCACTCCAAGGGGGCGCCGCCGAACCGCTCCCGCATGCGCGCCGCCGACGCGCTGCTGGAGGCGTTGTGGCACAAGGCGAAGCAGTGCGCCGACGAGGACTTCAAGCCCGACCGCGAACGGCTGATCACCGAGATCGGTGAGCGCATCGAGTTCCACCGCTTCCTGGTGAGCTGGTGGCCGCCGCTCTACCCGATGCAGGTGCTGCGCTGGCTCTCCGATCCCGGCAGGCTGGCCAGGGCGTCGCGGCGGCTGCTGTCGGCCGAGGAGATCGACCTGCTCGCCAAGTCGTGGGCCGACGTGCAGGAGTGGACGGTCGCCGACGTCGCGCTGATCGACGAGCTGCGGGTGCTGGCCGGTGCGCCGCCGAAGCGGCGGCGGGCGCAGCAGGCCGACTCCCGCGAGCTGAGCACCTGGGCCGAGCGCACCGCCGACCAGCCCTACCAGCGGCCGGACAACTACGACGAGTACTCCCACGTGGTCGTCGACGAGTCGCAGGACCTCTCGCCGATGCAGTGGCGGATGGTCGGCAGGCGCGGCAGGCACGCGAGCTGGACGATCGTCGGCGACCCGGTGCAGTCGTCGTGGCCGGACCCGGCGGAGGCGTCGCGGGCGCGGCAGGAGGCGCTGAGCTCGGCGCGCAGCCACCGGCGCTTCACGCTGCGCACCAACTACCGCAACTCGGCGGAGATCTTCGCCGTCGCCGCCGACGCGGTGCGCGACCTGGTGCCCGCCGACGAGCTGCCCAACGCCGTGCGCACCACCGGGGTCGAGCCGGTCGTGCGGGAGGTTTCGCAGTGGCCGCAGGAGGTTCGCACGGCCGCGGAGGAACTGCTGGAGGCGTCGGAGGGCACCGTCGGCGTGATCACGGCGATGCGGATGCGGGGCGAGGTCGGCGAATGGCTCGCCGGGGTCGGCCCGGACCGGCTCCGCGTCGTGGGCAGCCTGGAGGCCAAGGGCATGGAGTACGACGCGGTGCTGCTCGTCGACCCGGACGAGCTGGCCGCCGAGTCCTCCACCGGGCGCCGCGCCCTCTACGTGGCGCTGAGCCGCGCGACCCAGCGCCTGACGGTGCTCAGGGCGGCGTAGGAAGTTCCAAGCCGGGGCTCGCGATCGTCGCTCTGCCACGGTCATTCGACGGTGCCGGGAGCGGCGTCGCGCGTGTAGTGGACGACGTGCGCCTTGTAATCGCGGTCGTACCTGCGCAGCGCCGCCTCCGGTGACACGGCCGAGCCGCGCGTCCCGTCGATCTCGACGATCTCGACGTGTCCCGGCTCCATTTCCAGGCCCCACGCCAGAACCCAGCCGTCGGCGCGCTCCCCCACCTCCCGCACGATCGCGAACAGCCCCGGCGCGCTGACGGCGACGAGATCCTCCATCATCGCGGCGAATTCGGTCTGGTCACCGAGCGGTTCGAACTCACTCCAGTCGCCCGTCTCGTCGGGGAGCGCGTCTTCCACTGGGCCGAACGTGTCGATTTCCCTGTTGATCATGTGGATCTCCCGGCATGTCGTTCGATGGTGGCTGATCACGGACCGCTATGGTCGGGCCAGTCATAAGATCGAGTGGGAATCCCAGTTTCTTCAACTATCTGCCCAGTTTTCACTCGAACGGATCGTGGGAGATGGCCTTGGAGCAAGGTGTCAGCCCGACGCTGCGCGTCTGGCAGCTCGCGGAGTCGCTTCGCAACTACCGGGAGCAGAAGGAGCTGACGATCGAAGCGGCGGCGGGCGAACTGCGGACGCGTTCACCGCGCTGGTCGAAGTCCAAGCTGCAACGCATCGAGACCCGGCTGTACGTGCCGAAGCCGCACGAGGTCGAGCAACTCGCGGAGTTCTACGACGTGCCGCCGGAGAACGCCGAGGCGCTGGTCCGCATGGCGGGCGAAGCCCGCCAGAAGGGCTGGTGGCAGTCCAGCGCGATGCCGAAGCACCTGTACACCTTCGTCGGCCTGGAGCAGGCCGCGACCACGATCCGGCAGTTCGAACTGGCGCTGGTGCGGGGACTTCTCCAGACGTCCGAGTACGCGCGTGCGTTGATCTCGGCGATCGAGCCCGCCACCCCACCGGAGATGCTGGAGAACCTGGTAGCAGCGCGGATGGTCCGCCAGCAGACGCTCAAAGCACCGCACCGGGTCAAGCTCCAGGTTGTGTTGAGCGAGTCCGTCATCCGTTGCCCTGTCGGCGCGAAATGGGTGATGCGAGGCCAGTTGGAGCACCTGATCGAGGTGTCGCACGAACTCGACGTCACGGTCCAGGTCCTGCCACTGGCCGTCGGACCCAATCCGGGGATGGAGGGCGCCTTCTCCATCATGACGCTGCCGGAGCTGTCCAACGACGTCGGATACGTGGAGGGCATCGTCGGGGCCGTCTACTTGGAAACCCAGGATGACGTGCGGCGTTGCACCATGCGCTTCGCCGCGTTGAGTTCGATGGCGCTGTCCCCAACGGCCTCGGAAGAGCTGATTTCCTCTACCCTTGAGGAGTATCGATGAGCAGTGCTTGAGGAGACCCACGATGCCCGGCCCGGATCTGTTCAACACCCGCTGGCGCAAGAGCAGCTTCAGCGGTGGCGCCAACGGTGGCGGGCAGTGCGTTGAGGTGGCCGCGCTGGAGGACGGGCGGATCGCGGTCCGCAACAGCAAGGCGCCCGAGGCCGGGGTCGTGGTGTTCAGCCGCGCCGAGATGGACGCCTGGGTCCGGGGCGTGAAGGCCGGGGAGTTCGACGACATGTGCTGACGGGGCCCGCGGCAGCGCCGCGAGCCCTCGCCCGCGTTCGTCAGCTCGCGCCCGGGACCAGGTTGATCTGGCGGAATTCCGGCCAGATCTGCGACCAGGGGGCGTTGCGCCCGCTGACGACGAAGATCGGCATCCCCTGGTGCATGGTCTGGATGTTCATGCCGTTGTCGAGCACTCCGGCCTGCCGGAAGTCGGTGAAGTGCCGTTGCAGCTGCGGTCCCGGCGGTCCGATGTTGATGACCGTCGTGGCCTCCTCCGGCGGCGCCCCGAAGAAGTAGTAGCCGCGCGCGCCGCTGTAGGCGCCGGGAAGTCCCCGCTCCGGGCCGTAGAAGTCGACCGCGCTCGCGGTCCAGTAGTCGTAGCTCGTGATCACAGTGGACCGCTGCTGCTCCGGTGGCAGCGACCGGTAGACCTCGGCGATCGAGTCGACCGTCTGCGGCCAGCCGATCTGGCCGGTGTAGAGGAAGTCGGCCAGGCTGAACGGCTTTCCGGCGAAGGACTCCACGGGCTGGATCGGCAGCCCGTTGACCGAGGCCAGCGCGGAGACGGCGAAGGCGGGCCAGGCGACCCAGCCCCAGGTTCGCCTCCCGGATGCGTGCTTGAGCTCCCGCCGCCGCTGGAACCCGACCGCGCCCGCCGCCCACAGCACCGGGAAGGCGCCGCTGACGTAGTAGGAACGCCCGCTGACCGCGACGAAGACGACGATCACCCCGATCGCCACCCAGCCCAGGAACCGGTACGGGCGCAGCTCCGGCGCCGCCAGCAGCCGCCACCAGCCGTAGAAGGCCAGCACGGCGCCAACGCCGATGCCGAGCCCGGCCAGCATGAGGGCGAAGTTCAGCGGCCGTCCGATGAACGCGACCTCGGCGGCGACCGCTTCGCTCATCTCGAGCTGCGGCCAGCCGTTGGCCGCCTGCCACAGCAGGGTCGGCACGGCCGTGGCGACGGCGATCAGCGCGCCCAGCCACAGCTTGGGCCGCCGCAGCAGGTCGCGCGGGCCGAAGACCAGCACCGCGACGAGCACCACCAGCCAGTAGACGCCGACCTGGAACTTCACCTGGATCGCGAGGGCGGTGACCACGCCCGCCCACAGCAGCAGGCCATCGGCGCGGGTGCGGACCCAGCGCACCAGCAGCCAGCCGAGCACGGTCCAGCAGAAGACGTCGAAGACCGGTGTGGCCAGAGTGGTGGTCATCGTGGCGAAGGCCAGCGCGTGCGCACCGGCGGTCATCACCTGCGCCCGGCGGTCTCCGCCGAGCTCGCGGGCGATCAGCGCCGCGACCACCGTCCCGGCGGCGGTGGCCAGGATCGCCGGGATCCGCAGCGCCACCAGCGATCCGGGCGCGATGGTGTCCATCACCAGCGCGATCAGCGGGACCAGCGGCGGCTGGTCGGCATAGCCCCAGGACAGTTGGCGACCGGCGGAGACGAAGTACAGCTCGTCGCCGAAGTAGCCGTAGCGGCCGCTGACCGCGAGCAGCACGACGGCGGTGAGCGCGGAGACGAGCAGGACGGGCAGTTTCGCGAAGGGCAGGGGTAAGTCGCGCCGCTGCTGCTCCGGCGCGATGGTGGTGACCGTGGTCGTCATGACGGGTCCTTCCTGGTGGCCCGGTCGAAGAGAGTCATGAGCTCGCGTGCGTAGTGCGCGGTGTCGGCGTCCGGGTCGGCGTGCAGCGCGGCCGAGACCATGTCGATGGAGGCGCGGATCGAGCTGCCCATCACGACCGGATCGAAGTCTCCGAACTCGCCCTTCTCCTGGCCTTCCCGCAGGATCTGGGCGACCGCCTCGACCAGCTCGTTGTGGCCGTCGTGGCCGAAGTGCAGCGTGCCGTCGGCATCGCGGAAGTTGAGGAGGATGTCGCTGATGGCGACGATGGCGTGCCGGTTGTCGCCGATGTAGGAGATGTTCTTCTCGATGTAGCGGAGCAGCACGCCGCGCGCCGTGGTCTCCACTTCCAGGTGCGGCAGCATGAAATGGGCGCCGGCGACGTAGAACTCGACGACCAGCTTCTCCATCAGCTCGTCCTTGCCCGCGAAGTGGTAGGAGATCACCCCCTTGCTGATCCCGGCGCGCTTGGCGATCTGGGCCAGCGAAGCCTTGGCGTAGCCGAGCTCGACGATCGTGTCGATCGCCGCCTTCTTGATCTGCTCGCGCCTGGCCTCGGCGATGAACGAGAATCCTTCTTGCCCGGCTGGCTCAGAATCTGACCGCATGGCCAAAGATTAGCACGGTCGGCCAGGTCAAGTGGACAGATTGTTGTTTGTGCAGGTAGCCGACGCATAGACGGCACCGGTGTGGGGCGAAAACAGCAGTGCCGCACCCGTCGGCTGACGGGCGCGGCACTTGGTTCGGGATCGACGGAAGCCTCGGTCAGGCCGCCGCCTCGATGGCGGTGAGGACCTGAACGCGTGGCCGGCTCAGGCGCCGGAGCGGGTCGTCATGAGCCGTCGACGCGCACGAACGCCTTCGCCGAGGAGGCCCACCGGTAGTACTCCGTCCACACCTGCTCGGTGTCGAAGTCGGTCACCGCGACCGCGATGTCGCCGTACCAGACGGTGAAGTCGGACGGCTGCTGCGTCCACACGCCCGGGTTCGAGACGGTTCCCAGCGCGAGCACGGCAGCACCGTCGGCACTGGTGGTCATGGCGATCAGGGCGGTGGAGTACTCGGAGTCGCGCGGGCCGCACTGCATCAGGATCAGCGCGTCCTCCACGCCCTCGCCCGTGACGTCGGCGAAGACGACGTCCTTGCCCGGCTGGTACCGGTAGACCCGGTCCCCGGCTTCTCCCGCGCCGTCGGTGAACCGCACCGACTGCCAGGGGCACGATCCCACCGGCGGCACCGTGAACTCCAGGTTGTGCCAGTCGACGTCGCGGACCCCCGAAGGCGACGCCTGAGCCGTCGCGGACCCCGCGACCACACCGGCCGCGAGCAGGCTCGCGGCCAACGCACCGAACAACGCTCTCCTCATCGCTCCCCCAACCTCCGTTCTGACGCGGTAGACCCGTCGTCGCCCGCTTGCGGTCTACACGCCCCACCTCGGCGACCGGTTGCCCCGCGGAACCGGATACGCCGAACGAGCGACTTTGTGGAATGCGCCACAATTCGTGTGTAGCGTGTGCCCAGAACGGCCGGAGCGGGTTTCTCCGATGCGGATGCGACGAATTGATGCGCTACTCCTCGCGGGCGCGCACCGATTGGCCGACCACCAGCAGGCAGGCTTTGCCAACCCGGAGAAACACCCGGTCCGATGTTCGCAGAGTAGGGTGCCGGCCATTTCGGAATTCGGCCGCGGCCGGCACTTCGTCCAATGACACGGAGGTTCGCCATGGACTACCCGCACTGAATTGCAGCCGGTTCCTGATCCTCGACCGGGTGCCTCCCGACTCACCCGGGAGGCACCCTCTTTCTTTTCGCCGGAGAGGTCGCCGGCGAGTCCGCCCGGCGAAAGGGAGACGCTGCGATGTCCGTGCCGACCGCGGTGGGCGCCGCCTGCCCCGGCGAGGTGTTCGACCCGCTCTCGCCGAGCATGCTGGCCGACCCGTACCTGGTCTACGAGCGGCTTCGCACCGAGGACCCGGTGCACTGGCACGAGCACCTGCGGGCCTGGGTGCTCACCCGGCACGAGGACTGCGCCGGGGTGCTGCGCAGGCCCGAGGTTTTCGGCTCCGATCCGCGCAAGCTCGCAAAACCGATTCCGGAATCCGTCATCAGCCTGCAGACGATGGATCCACCGGAGCATTCGGCGGTACGCCACCATTTCCTCGCGAAGCTGCGCAGGCAGGACCTCGACGCGTGGTCGGCGCGCGTGCGCCGAATAGCCGGAGAACTGCTGGCGAACGCCGGACCGGATTCTTTCGACCTCGTCGCCGGAGTCGCCGAACCGCTCGCCCTGCACTCGATGTGCCTGCTGTGCGGCGTGCCTTTCCCGGATGACGACGAACGCTTTCGGACCGCCTCCAGAACAATGGTGCTCGGCATGGACGCCGGTCTGGAACCGGCTCGCCGCGAACCCGCGCTGGCGGCCCGCGGAGTCCTGAACGAGATCATCGAGGACTGGATCGCCCGCGCCCCGCGCGAGAGCCTGATCTCCGGCCTGGACGAGGTCTCCGGCATCGAACGCGGCTATCTGGTCAACTCGGCGCGAGCGGTTTTCGACGCCGGGTACTCCACGACCGGGAACCTCCTGGGCAACATCGTGAAGTGGCTGCTCGGCCCCGGTGGCGTGCGCGACACGGCGCCACTGGGCGGACTGGACTCGCGCGCGGTCGAGGAGCTGGGCCGGGTCGAGGGCGTGGTGCAGGCCGTGAGCAGGCACTGCCTTGCCGACGTGGAGATAGGCGGCCGCGCGCTGCGGCGCGGAGACGTCGTGATCGTCATGCTCGCCGCGGCCAACCACGACCCGAAGGTGTTCCCCGACCCCCGCCGGGCGGACTTCAGCAGGGAATCCGGCCCGCACCTGGTGTTCGGCCGCGGTGTCCACTCATGCCTGGGCGGACACGTCGCGGGCCGGATCGCTCTGGCACTGCTGCACGCCCTCGCCGAGGGCTTCGAGCGCATCGAGCCGGCGGGTCCGCACCGGCAACGCCCGACCGCGACGCAGCGCGGACTCGATTACCTCCCGATCCGGCTGTCCTGACGGCCGGAAGTCCTTTCAGGACCGGAGGTCCTTGGACTGCCAGGCGTAATGGTCGGCGCTGCGCGCATGTGGCCTCGCGTGGCCGAACTTCCGCCGCGAGCCGGGTGTTGCGCGCGGCTGGCGCCGTGCGCGCTCAGCGACGGGAGGCCGCGCGCACGTCCTCGTCGTAGACGGCGAAGCGGCCCACCGCCCACGCGACGGCCTTGGCACTCGCCCGCATCGCCGCTAGGTTGGCGTGTGCCAGGTCGTCGCAGCTCTGGTGGTAGCACGGGTCGTAGAACTGTCCCGCCGTGCCGCCGAAAACGGCCGCCTCCTCCGGTGTCTTGAGGCCCCGGATGCCGCCGTGCGCGCCGCCGGAGGGAATCCCGGCCGCGATGAACGCCTCGCTGTCGGAGCGCATCGACGCGAAGTCCGCGGTCTTCAACGGCTCCCGCTGGATGCGGTAGCCCTGTGCCATCACGGCCTCCACCTGCCCCGAACCGGGCGGAGCGGCCGGACCGCCGGTGTCGGGGTGGTCGCTGTCGTCGCCGTCCATCACGAAGTTCACGTAGTTCGACGAGGCGAGCATCTCGTAGTTGAGGTAGAGCGCGATCGCCTCGACCTGCTCCGGCGTCAGCGACTCGACGTAGTGGTGCGACCCGATGTTGACCAGTTCCTCGGCGCCCCAGAAGGCGAACCGCACCTTGTTCGGCACGACGTCCTGGTACGGCGCGAGCCGCAGCGCGGCCTCCAGCACCGCGGCGACGCTGGAGCCGTTGTCGTTGACGCCCGGTCCGTCGGAGGAGCTGTCCAGGTGCGCGCCCGCCATCACGACGTCGTCGGCCTGCCCGCCCGCCGTCTCGGCGAACAGGTTCACCGTCGTCGCGTACTCGTCGCGGCCGCGCAGCTCGACCGTCATGGGCGCCCCGGCCTGCGCGGCCAGGGCCTCGGCGTCGAGCTGGGTGAGGTGGCCGACGGGGATCAGCGAGTCGGGTGCCCGCAGGCGCAGGACCGTCCACGGCGCGGGCGAGACCTCGTAGAGCAGCAGCGCGGCGACGCCCGCCTCCCCCGCGGCCTCGGCCTTGCCGGGCGTGGTGCAGCCGCCGGTGCGGACGAGGGCGATCGTCCCCCGCGCGTGCGCCGGGTAGTCCGCCGCCTCGCAGCCGGGCGCCGGGTCCTCCTGCCCCGCGGGCAGCGCGAACAGCGGCGTGGTGAGACCGCCTTCCGCGGTCGAGGGCCCGTACTGCGACATCAGGACCCGAACGCCGGTGCCGTCCGGCGCGGTCGCCCGCTCGGCGTCGACGTGGAAACCGCGGTACGGGACGTCCTGGTAGGTGACCTCGTACCCGGCGCCGGTGAGCCGGTCGGCGACGTAGCCCAGCGACTGCTCGAACCCGGGCGAACCGACGCCCCGGTTCCCGCCGTTCCCGGCGGCGATCCGATCGAACGCCGCCAGGTGCGCCACCGCACCGTCGCTGCCACCGGTCGCCATCCGCTCCGCCAGCCACTCGCGGTCGCGGGCGGCGACCGCCGCGCCGGGCACCAGCACGGCGGTCGTCATGGCGGCCAAGGCCAGCGGTATCCCGAGTCGTCGCAGCACATCGACCTCCGCACCGAGGTGATCACCCAGCGTGCGTAAGACATTGGCACGACCCGACACCCCTGTACAGGCGGCGAACGGACGCACGTCACGGGTCCGGCGTCAGGGCGCCGGCCGTCAGCCCGGGCAGGCGGTGCCGGCCGGGGGCAGCGCCCGGTCGGTGAAGTACCGGTCGGCGTGGCCGATCACGCACTTGTCGGCCTCGTTGAGGTACAAGCCGTGCTGCGGCCCGTCGAACTTCACGCCCACCGATCCAGGAACCTGGGAGAGCACGTTCTGGACGCTCTCGAACTCCCGCCACCCGCCCGTGCCGAACATCGGCGGCAGGCCGGGCGGCAGCGGTCCGCGCGGGTTGGCCACCGGGCCCGTCCAGCTGGTGCACATCAGCTCACGCGTCGCGTACAGACCCGGGAAGTTCGGCGACAGCTCCGCCCCGCGAGCCAGTGCCGCCTCGTAGTCCTCGTAGTCCCGGAACGCGACGCCGTCCGCGCACTCCATCGCGACACCGGCGCTCGGCGCCATGGGCTGCCGGCCACCCGCGTACTCGTGGAACAACGCCGCATCTCCGTTTCGGGCCTGTTCGAGGGCGTCGGAGAACTTCTGCCAGAGCTCGGGGTTGAGCGCGAGGACGCTCCCCGCGAACACCAACCGGTCACCGTCGTAAGTCGCCTGCGGAACGGAGCCGCGCGCCGGGATCGGAGACAGGTCGGCGGCTGCGAGGAGCGCCCGCCAAGCAGCGCCGAGGTCCTGGCCGTGCTGCTTGCAGCTCGGTGTCGTCGCGCACCAGTCCGCGAGGCCCGCGAAGGCCCGCTCGGACTGCTGGTACTGCTGGCGCTCGACCACCTCGAAGTCGCTGACGTGGTCGACGATGCTGTCGAGGAACATCGTGCGCACCCGGCCCGGGAAGACCCGCGCGTAAGAAGCACCGATGACCCCACCGTAGGAGTTGCCGAGGTAGTTCAGCTCCGGCTCCCCCAACGCCGCCCGGATCGCGTCCAGGTCGCGCGCGTTGGTTCGCGAGTCGACGTGGTCCACGAGCTCGCGATCGGCCGCGCGGCACCTGTCCACCGCCGCGCGGCCCTCCCGCACCACCCGGTCGAACTCGTCCCTGGTTCGCGGGGTCTCGAACCGGGGCCCGGTCCGGTAGCACACCTCGGGCAGGTCCCGCGTCGCCCCGCCGCCGCGCGGATTCCACGTCACGACGTCGAACTGACGACGCAGCTCGGTGAAGTGCGCCAGCGAGCGCGACAGTGCGCCGGTGCCCGAGTTCCCGGGGCCACCAGGATTGAGGACGACCGCGCCCGCGCGGGCACCGGTCGCCTTCGCACGAGCCAGCTCCAGGGCGATCTTCCTGCCCTGCGGCCCTTCCCAGTCGACCGGGACGTCGAGCGTCGCGCACTCCATCTCGACCGGGAGCGCACCCCCGCAGGACTTCCACTCCAGTGGCGGCGCGGCCTCGGCGACGCCGGCCGCTGAGGTTCCCAGCACACCCGCGAGCGCCAGCATCACTCCCAGAACGTGTTTCAGATGTGGCTTGCGTAGTGGGGCGCTCGGCGGAACCTCAGCCGCCGGTGGTTCAGCTGAGTCGCACACCGCAAGCGGCTCCGCCGCTTGTGAAACAGAACCTGAAACTCTCCTCCGCAACACGCACTCCTCGAAAGCCGGTTCAGCAACGCGACCAGCCTGCAAGGACCACTTCCGCGCCACATCTGCCCAAAGGCATATCCCGACCTTCGCGCCGCATCACGATGCCGGCCCGTGGCCGGACTCCGTCTCGTCCGCCCATGTGACGAGGCCGTGCCGGTGCGCGTAGATGGCCGCCTGGACCCTCGTGCGCACCTCGAGCTTGTCGAGGATCCGCGCCACGTGGAGCTTGACGGTACCCAGCGCGATGAACAGCGTGCCCGCGATGTCGCTGTTGGTCAGCCCCTGCGCGAGAAGGCGCAGCACCTCCGTCTCACGCGGGGTCAGCGCGCCGAGCGCCGGGGTCGCCGGACGCGGGGAGGTGTCGGCGAACCTGCGCACCAGCCTGCGCGTCACCTGCGGGTCGATCAGCCCCTGGCCCTGGTGCGCGGCGCGCAGCCCTTCCACGAACAGCGCCGGATCGCTGTCCTTCAGCAGGAAGCCCACCGCCCCCGCCTGCAACGCACCGAAGAGGTACTCGTCTACGTCGAAGGTGGTGAGCGCGACGACGGACGGTGCCGGGTCCAGCGCGGTCAGCTCGCGGATGGCCGCGAGCCCGTCCATCCCGGGCATCCGGATGTCGGTCAGCACCACGTCGGGCCGTCGGTGCCGCGCCATCGCGACCAGGTCTCGGCCGTCCACCGCCGCCCCGAGCAGGTCGATCCCCGGTTCCCCGGCGAGCAGCATGCGCAGGCCGTCCCGCGTGGCGGGCTGGTCGTCGGCGATGATCAGGCGAAGCACCGGGCGTCCCTCCCCGACGGCAGTACCGCGCGGACCCGCCACCCGCCCGCGTCGCTCGGTCCGGCGGAGAACGTGCCACCCAGCCCCGCGACCCGCTCCCGCATCCCCCGCAGGCCGTGGCCGGCGTCGGCGGCCGGGGCACCCGAGCCGTCGTCGTCGACCGTGACCGAGACTTCCCCGGCATCGACGTGGATCCGCACCGCGGCCTTGCCAGCTCGCGCATGCCGGACGACGTTGGTGAGCGACTCCTGCACCACCCGGTAGACGCATTCCTGGACATCGTCGGGAAGTTCCCGCGCGGCCGGGCCGTCGCCGGTGGTCGTCACGTTCAGACCGGCGTCGGCCAATCCGCCTGCCAGTTCGCGCAGCTCGCTGATCCGCGGTTGGGTGTCGGCCCGGAGCAGGTCGAGCAGCGCCCGGATCTCCGAGAGCGCCTGCCCCGAAACCTCCGCGATGCCGTCGAAAGCCCGCTCTGCGTCGGCGTGCGACGTGCTCAGCGCCCGACGGCCGCCGACCGCCTGGAGCCGCACCGAGCTGAGGTGGTGGCCGACGACGTCGTGCACGTCACGCGCGATGCGGGTCCGCTCTTCCGAACGCGCCCGCAACGCCTCGGCCCGGTGCAACCGCGCGAGCTGCCCGGCCCGTTCGACCTTCGCGCGCAACGCGTAACCGACGACGACCGGAGTGACGCCGTAAGCCGCCGCGAAAGCGACGTCCGACAGGCGCAGCACCCGACTCGTATTCCAAACCAGGAAGAACATCCAGGCCGCGGAGGCCACCGCCAGACCGGTGCGCCCCCGGTCGCGGTGGTAGGCGGCCGAAGCGATCGCCGCCACCCCGGCAAGCACCCCCGGGTCGCGGGAGACGAACAGGCCACCGAGGGCGACCACGCCCATCGACGCTCCAGCGGCGGCCAGGGGCCACCGGCGGCGCACCGCGAGCGGAGCGCACGCGCACACGACCAGAACTCCCCACAGCGGGCCGAAACCGCTGCGCGGCTGCGTCGGGGGGAAGCTCAACGAGTCGAGCAACGGCATCGACAGCATCGCGACCGCCGCGAGCAGCGCGACCACGCCGTCCTGTGCGAGTCCCGGCAACCGGCGCCAAGTCCTCCGGATCACGCCAGCCTGCCCTTCCTCGTCACCGAGACTCCGAGGTTACTGACAGGCTGACGCGGACGAGGCGCCGGGAGCCAACCGGTTCCCGGCGCCTCGTCCGCCTGCTCGGCGTCAGCCGAGCTCGATGATCAGGTCACCGCCCTCGACCTGCTGGACCGAGCCGATGGCCAGCCGCTTGACGGTGCCCGCCTGCGGCGCGGTGATCGCGGCCTCCATCTTCATCGCCTCGATGGTCGCGACCGTCTGGCCCGCCTCCACCGAGTCGCCCTCGGCCGCCGACAGCGTGACCACGCCCGCGAACGGCGCCGGAACGTGGCCCGGGTTGGACCGGTCGGCCTTCTCGGCCACCGGCAGGTCGGTGGCCACCGAGCGGTCGCGCACCTGGATCGGGCGCAGCTGGCCGTTCAGGATCGCCATCACGGTCCGGATGCCGCGGTCGTCGGGCTCGCTGATCGCCTCCAGGCCGATGAGCAGCCGCACCCCGGGCTCCAGGTCCACCGGGAACTCCTCCCCGGGGCGCAGCCCGTAGAAGAAGTCCTTGCTGCGCAGCACCGAAGTGTCACCGTAGGCCTCGCGGTGCTCGGTGAACTCCTTGGTGGGCTTGGGGAACATCAGCCGGTTCAGCGTGGTGCGCCGGTCCTCGGCCAGGCCCTTGCGGTCCTCTTCGGACAGCTCGGCGAGCTTGCGCTCACCGGTGCGGCCCTCCAGCGCGCGGGTCCGGAACGGCTCCGGCCAGCCCGCCGGCGGGTCGCCAAGCTCGCCCTGCAGGAACCCGATGACCGAGTCCGGGATGTCGAACTTGCGCGGCTCGGCCTCGAAGTCGGCCGGGTCCACGCCCGCGCCGACCAGGTGCAGCGCGAGGTCGCCGACGACCTTCGAGGACGGGGTCACCTTCACCAGCCTGCCGAGGATCCGGTCGGCGGCGGCGTACATCGCCTCGATCTCCTCGAACTTGTTGCCCAGCCCCAGCGCGACCGCCTGGGTGCGCAGGTTGGACAGCTGCCCACCGGGGATCTCGTGCTTGTAGACCCGGCCGGTCGGCGAGGCCAGCCCGGCCTCGAACGGCTGGTAGATCTTGCGCACCGACTCCCAGTACGGCTCCAGGTCGCAGATCGCCTCCAGGTCGAGCCCGGTGGCGCGCTCGGTGTGGTCGGTGGCCGCGACCACCGACGACAGCGCGGGCTGCGAGGTGGTGCCCGCCAGCGACGCGGTCGCGCCGTCCACGGCGTCCACACCGGACTGGATGGCCGCCAGGTAGGTGGCCAGCTGTCCGCCGGGAGTGTCGTGGGTGTGCAGGTGCACCGGCAGGCCGAACTCCTCGCGCAGCGCGGTGACCAGCTTGGTCGCCGCGGGCGCCCGCAGCAGGCCCGCCATGTCCTTGATCGCCAGCACGTGCGCACCGGCGTCGACGATCTGCTCGGCCAGCCGCAGGTAGTAGTCGAGCGTGTAGACCTTCTCGTCCGGGTTCGACAGGTCGGCGGTGTAGCACAGCGCGACCTCTGCGACCGACTTCCCGGTCTCGCGCACGGCGTGGATCGCCGGGCGCATCTGCTCGACGTCGTTGAGCGCGTCGAAGATCCGGAAGATGTCGATGCCGGTGTCGGTGGCCTCCTGCACGAAGTGCTCGGTCACCTCGGTCGGGTAAGGCGTGTAGCCGACGGTGTTGCGCCCGCGCAGCAGCATCTGGAGGCAGATGTTGGGCACGGCCTCGCGCAGCTTGGCCAGCCGCTCCCACGGGTCCTCTGCCAGGAACCGCAGCGCCACGTCGTAGGTCGCGCCGCCCCAGCACTCCAGCGACAGCAGCTCCGGGGTCAGCCGCGCCACGTGCGGGGCGACCGCGAGCAGGTCCTTGGTTCGCACCCGGGTCGCCAGCAGCGACTGGTGGGCGTCGCGGAAGGTGGTGTCGGTGACGCCGACCGCGTCGCGGTCGCGCAGCCAGGAGGCGAAGCCCTCCGGGCCGAGCTCGGTGAGCTTCTGCTTCGAGCCCGCCGGGGGCTCGGCGGACAGGTCCGCCGCGGGCAGCTTGAACATCGGGTCCGGCACGGTCGGCCGCTCGCCGTTGGGGCGGTTGACCGTGACGTCGGCGAGGTAGTTCAGCAGCCGGGTACCGCGGTCGGCGGAGTGCCGGGCGGTGAGCAGGTGCGGGCGCTCCTCGATGAACGAGGTGGTGACCTTGCCCGCGGCGAAGTCCGGGTCCTCCAGCACCGCCTGCAGGAACGGGATGTTCGTGGCCAGGCCGCGAATGCGGAACTCGGCGACCGCGCGCCGCGCCCGGGCCACCGCGGTGGCGAAGTCGCGGCCGCGGCAGGACAGCTTCACCAGCATCGAGTCGAAGTGCGCGCTGACGCTGGTACCCGCGAAGGCGGTACCGCCGTCGAGCCGGATGCCCGCGCCGCCGGGCGAGCGGTAGGCGCTGATCATGCCGGTGTCCGGGCGGAAACCGTTGGCCGGGTCCTCGGTGGTGATCCGGCACTGCAGCGCCGCGCCGCGCAGCCGCACCGAGTCCTGGGTCATGCCCAGGTCTTCCAGCGTCTCCCCGGCGGCGATGCGGATCTGGGACTGCACCAGGTCGGCGTCGGTCACCTCCTCGGTGACGGTGTGCTCGACCTGGATGCGCGGGTTCATCTCGATGAACACGTGCCTGCCCTGCTCGTCGACCAGGAACTCCACGGTCCCGGCGTTGACGTAGCCGATCTTGCGGGCGAAGGCGACCGCGTCGTTGCAGATCCGCTCCCGCAGCTGCGGGTCCAGGTTGGGCGCGGGCGCGATCTCGATGACCTTCTGGTGGCGGCGCTGCACCGAGCAGTCGCGCTCGAAGAGGTGGATCACGTTGCCCGCGGCGTCGGCGAGGATCTGCACCTCGATGTGGCGCGGGTTCACCACGGCCTGCTCGAGGAACACCGTCGGGTCGCCGAAGGCGGACTCGGCCTCGCGCATCGCGGCTTCCAGCGCCTCGCGCAGCGCGCCGAGCTCGTTGACCCGGCGCATGCCCCGGCCGCCGCCACCGGCGACGGCCTTGACGAACACCGGGAACTCCATGTTGTCGGCGGCGGACATCAGCGCGTCGATGTCGCTCGAGGGAGCCGACGAGTCCAGCACCGGCACGCCCGCCTCGCGGGCGGCCGCCACCGCGGTGGCCTTGTTGCCGGTCATCTGCAGGATCTCGTGGCTCGGGCCGACGAAGGTGATGCCGGCCTCGTGACACGCCTTGGCCAGTTCGGGGTTCTCGGAGAGGAACCCGTAGCCCGGGTAGACGGCGTCCGCACCGGCCTTCTTGGCGGCCTTGATGATCTCCTCGACGGAGAGGTAGGCGCGCACGGGATGACCCGGCTCGCCGATCTCGTAGGACTCGTCGGCCTTCAACCGGTGCAGCGAGTTGCGGTCTTCGTGTGGGAACACCGCGACCGTCCCCGCACCGAGCTCATACCCGGCGCGGAATGCGCGGATCGCGATCTCGCCCCGGTTGGCGACGAGGACCTTGCGGAACATGCCGGCTACCTCCTGTACAGGCGTCGGTCGGTGCACGAACACTACCGCGAAATTTCCCCCATCCGGGAGAACCTCCCGAGTGATGGAACTCATCAAAAGCGTCGTGACCTGCTCATATCGCTACTCCACACAAGGCCAAAATGGGAAGAAATTCCGCAGAAGTTCTCGATCAAGGAATTTCGTCTCGTGGAAGACAGTGATCTTGTCACATCGCGGGCGTCAAGGTTCCACACTCGGTGACCAGTGGAACACCCCTCGCGCGGCGGCGCGACCCTTGCGGCACACGGGCGGCGGGGCGGCGCGGGACGTGCGGGCCGGCGGTCGGCGGGCAGGTGGCATCCGGCGGGGATGCAGTGGCGTCCGGCCGGTGTGCAGACGGCCTCCGGCCGGGTGCTGTACCGACTCGCCGGGCGTCGCGGCCGCCGTCAGTCGGGACCGGTGGTTGCGAGCGGTTGCGACCGGCGCGGCGCCTCGCGCCTTCCGCGGGCGGGCCGAGGCAGCTACGCCCGCCTCCGTCGCGAATGCGCACCCCTGCGACGCGCGGGCCAAGGCGACTTCGCCCCACCTCCGTCGCCAATACGCACCCCCGCGACGCGCGGGCCAAGGCGACTTCGCCCCACCTCCGTCGCCAATACGCACCCCCGCGACGCGCGGGCCAAGGCGACTTCGCCCCACCTCCGTCGCCAATACGCACCCCCGCGACGCGCGGGCCAAGGCGACTTCGCCCCACCCCCGACAGGCGGGGGCCGACGCCGCCAGCGCCGCACCCGCCGAGAGGCAGGGCCTCAGCTCTTCTCCAGGTACTCCGCGCGTTCGTCGTCGACGACCTCGGCGACCATCCGCGCCAGCCCCGGGTGCGCGCGCAGTTCCGGGTCCGCGGCGACGAAGGACTCGGCCTCCTGCCGCGCCTGGGCGATCACGTCCTCGTCGCGCAGCAGCGACAGCATCTTCAGCCCGGACTTGCGACCCGACTGGGCCGCGCCGAGGATGTCGCCCTCGCGGCGCAGCTCCAGGTCCAGCCGCGCCAGCTCGAAGCCGTCGGTGGTCGAGGCGACGGCGTCGAGCCGCTCGCGGGTGGTGGTGCCGCCCATCGCCTCGCTGACCAGCAGGCACAGCCCAGGCGCGCTGCCCCGGCCGACCCGGCCGCGCAGCTGGTGGAGCTGGCTCACGCCGAAGCGGTCGGCGTCCATGATCACCATGACGGTGGCGTTGGGGACGTTCACCCCGACCTCGACGACGGTCGTGGCGACCAGGACGTCGATGTCGCCCGCGGCGAAGCCGCGCATCACGGCGTCCTTGTCGTCGGCGGGCAGCCTGCCGTGCAGGACGCCGAGCCGCAGGCTCGCCAGCGGTCCGGCGGCGAGCTGCTCGGCGACGTCGAGCACCGCCACCGGCGGCCGGCGCTGACCGCCGGAGTCCTCCGGCGGCGGCTCGTCGGCGCCGTCGCTGTCGTCCACTGCGGACGATCGCGACGACTTCCGCTTCTTGCCGTCGGTCTCCTCGTCGTCGCCGATGCGCGGGCAGACGACGTAGACCTGGTGCCCGGCGCCGACCTCCTCGTGGATGCGCTGCCACACCCGGTCCAGCCAGCTCGGCTTCTCCGCCACCGGCACCACGTTCGTGCTGATCGGCGAGCGCCCGCTGGGCAGCTCGCGCAGCGCCGATGTCTCCAGGTCGCCGTAGACGGTCATCGCGACCGTGCGCGGGATCGGCGTGGCCGTCATGACCAGCACGTGCGGGGACACCTCGTCGCCGCCGCGCGCCCGCAGCGCGTCGCGCTGCTCGACGCCGAAGCGGTGCTGCTCGTCGACCACGACCAGGCCGAGATCGGCGAAGGACACCCGGTCCTGGATGATCGCGTGCGTTCCGACGACGATGCCCGCCTCGCCGGAGGCGGCCTCCAGCAACGCCTTCCTGCGCTGGGCGGCGGGCATCGTGCCGGTCAGCAGCGTGACGCGGGTGGCCTGCTCGGCTCCGCCGAGCTCGCCCGCCATGCCGAGCTCACCGAGCAGCTCGGCCAGCGAGCGGGCGTGCTGGGCGGCCAGCACCTCGGTCGGGGCGAGCATCGCGGCCTGCCTGCCCGAGTCGACGACCTGGAGCATCGCGCGCAGCGCGACCACCGTCTTGCCCGAACCGACCTCGCCCTGCACCAGCCGGTTCATCGGGTGCTCGACGGCGAGGTCGGCGGCGATGTCCTCGCCGATCTCGCGCTGGCCTCCGGTGAGCTCGAACGGCAACCGCTTGTCGAACGCGGCGAGGATGCCGTCGTCGCGCCGCAGGCAGACCGGCGCCGGATGGGACTGCGCCGCGCCCCGCAGCCGAGCCAGCGCGAGCTGCACCGCCAGCGCCTCGTCCCACTTCAGCCGCTCCTGCGCGGCGGTGACCTCACCGAAGTCGCGCGGCCGGTGGATCTTGCGCAGCGCGGCCTCCAGACCGGTGAGTCCCAGCCGCGTGCGAAGCTCGCCGGGCAGCGGGTCGTCCTCGCCGTCCCAGGTGTCGAGGACCTGGCTCACGCAGCGCGCGATCGACCACGACGGCAGTCCCTGCGCCGAGGGGTAGACGGGGATCAGCGCCCCCGCGAACTCCTCGGCCGCCTCGCTGACGTCCTCGTCCTCCCCGGTGAACAGCTGGTACTCGGGGTGGGCGAGCTGGAGCTGGTTGCGGTAGGCGGTCACCTTGCCCGCGAACATGCCGCGCCTGCCGGGCAGCAGCTCCCGCTCGCGCCACGCCTGGTTGAAGAAGGTGCAGATCAGCGACCGGTGACCGTCGGTGATGCGGGCCTCCACGATGGTGCCGCGCCGCGACTTCATGCTGCGCTTGGAAACCCGCTCGACCTGGGCGAGCACGGTGGCGTGCTCGTCGATCTCCAGCCCGGCGATGGCGGTCAGCTCGCCCCGTTCGGCGTAGCGGCGGGGGTAGTGGCGCAGCAGGTCGCCCACCGTGGACAGATCGAGCGCGGACTCCAGCGCCTTGGCGGTCTTGGCTCCGAGCACGCGCTCCAGCGACGTCTCCGCCCTCGTCGAGTCTCCAGTCGCCATCGCCCCACCGGCTCCGATCGGTCGCTTCCGCCAGCAAGTTATCGGACGGAGCCGACACCGGCGGCAACGGCCGCAGCCGCCGCACCGGTGACGGCACCGCCCAGCCCTCCATGATGCCGCCGGGAGCCGGGTTCGGCGGCATCCCGCGCGCCGGCCCGGCAACGTCCACCGTGATCGCACCGGCCGTTGCCGCGGCGGAACGACCACACCTCACGACTCAGCGGCCGTCGACGGCGGAGCGCTCCGCGACCAGCGCGTTGAGCAGCTCCGCTCCGCGCTCGGCACCGTCGACGCTGATGACGAACCGCCTGCCGGACTCCAGGTGCAGCACCAGGCATTCCCCGCCGCGCATCATGACCGCCGTCTGCCCGGGAAGGACGCGGTAGCCCCAGCCGCCGACCTCCACCGCCCGCTTGTCGGCGGCCTCGGCTCCGGTGATGCGCTCCAGCGGGAGCTTGCGCACCGGCCACCGCAGCGGTCCGAACGCGATCCGCACGCCCGACTCCCCGACGTGGACCAGGATCGAAGACAGGGCCAGCACCAGCAGCGAGCACACCCCGAAGACCAGCGCGACCGGCCACAGCGGGGGCGCCTCGGCGAACAGCGGCACCGCGGTCAGCACCACGGCGGGCACCAGTATCGCCAGGCCGAGTCCCCGCAGGAGACTGCTGGACATCGTCGCCATCCACACCACCCGCTGCCCGGCCTCGATGCGCATCCGCGACTCGCCCGCCACCGGCGGCGGGGTGTCGTCCGGCCCGCGGTTGGCGAGCCAGCCGGCCAGCGCACCCACCAGCACCGCCCCGCCGACCGCCAGGAACGCCTGCCAGCTCAGGCTCCGCGCCTGCTGCCAGTGCGCCGCTCCTTCGTTGGCCCACACCGTCAGGCCGAGCAGGCCGAGCACGAAGAGCCCGCCACCGGCGAGGGTCCCGCACAGGAGCACCCGGCTCGCGCGGCGGCCGAGTCCGCCGCGCACGGCGAACACCAGCGTCCCGACCGCGATCACCACCCACAGCCCGACGACGAAGGCCAGGAAGCCGGTCCGCGTCATCGATCCGTCGGGCACGCCCGACGGACCCCAGTGCGTGGCCATCGGGTCGGGTAACCGGCCGCCGAGGAGCAGCACCCCGGCGAGCAGCGCCCCCGTCACCAGCGCCGCCCAGACCACGCCCCCGAGGGCGAACATCGCTCGGAAAGTCATCGCATCTCCTCCAGTCCTTCGCGGCACGTCCGCTCCCTCACGTGCCCTCCTCGATCCACGCGATGACCGCGTCCCGCCCGTACCCGTGGCGCTCGGCCTCCTCCAGCAGGCGGTCCAACCTCTCGCGCAGCGCGACCCGGGGGTCCGGCCGCCGCAGCACCGAGACGCCGCGGCCCCTGCGGAACTCCAGCAGTCCCTCGTCGCGCAGCTGCCGCAGCGCCCGCAGCACGGTGTTGGCGTTGATCTGCAGCGCCGCGGCGAGGTCGCGCGCGGGCGGGAGGCGGTCGCCGGGGGCGACCTCTCCCTCGGCGATGGCACGCCGGATCGCATCGGCCGCCTGCTCGTGCAGCGGCCGCTTGTCGTTGAGATCCACGGTGAGCAACATGGTGCTATCAACATTAGCACCATTCACGTTCGATGTGATCCTCCGAGACCCGACTTCCTTCGCTGCGACTACTCGACGCCCAGCAGGAGCACCGCCCCGAGCTCTCCGCCCGGATAGCAGTTCAGCTCGACCTCCGGATGCGTCCGACGCAGGTGTTCGGCGAGCACCTCCGGCAGCGACTCCGGCGCACCCGTGTCGGCCAGCGCGGTGACCAGCTCGCCTCCCGCGGTGAGAATCCGGTCGGCCAGCACGCGGGCGACCTCGCCCACATCCGAGCCGAGCAGCACCACCTCGCCGTCGACCAGGCCCAGGACGTCGCCCGGCTGGCAACGCCCCGCCCAGGTGAGCGCCTCGGAGTCGGCGATGCGCAGCTCGCCCCTGCGGGTCGCCGCCGCGGCCTCGGTCATCGCGACCGCGTCGTCGGCGCGCCGCCGGGACGGGTCGTGCACCGCCAGCGCGGCCAGCCCCTGCACCGGCGACACCGTCGGCACAACCACGACGTCCTGGCCCGCCACGACCGCACGCCCGGCGGCCTCCTCGGCGATGGCGGTCGCGGCCTCGTCGTTGGGCAGCAGGACGACGTGCGCGGCGCGGGTGCCCGCGACGGCCGCGGAGAGCTCGTCGGCACCCGCGGGCTCCGGCAGGTCCGCCAGCCGCAGCACGTCGGCGCCTTCGGCCTCGAAGAGCTCGGCCAGCGCACCGCCCCGCACGCACGCCAGCACGGCGGCATCCCGCTCGTAGCCGCGGTGCTGGTCGGCGAAGCGGGTGACCTGGATCCGGTGCACGCGACCGGCCTCGATGCCCGACTCGATCGCCGCGCCGATGTCGTCGCAGTGCACGTGCACCGCCCACGCGTCCGCGCCGTCGCCGACCACCGACACGCAGTCGCCGATACCGCACAGGGTGTCGCGCAACCACGTCGTCGCCTCGTCGGTGGCCCCGCCCAGCAGGTACATGACCTCGTAGGCGTAACCGGACTCGTGGTGCGGCGACTTCGGCGGGATGCGGCCGGCGGGCGGATCGGGCGCCAGGCGCACACCGTCGTGGACCACCGCGTGCAGGGTGTCGAGCAGGATCACCAGGCCGCGTCCGCCCGCGTCGACCACGCCCGCCTCGGCCAGCACGGGAAGCTGCGCGGGCGTCTCGTCGAGCGCGCTGACCGCCGCGCGCGTCGCGGCGCGCAGCACGACGTGCAGGTCGCGGGAGCCGCTGTCGGCGGCCTGCGCGGCGGCGTGCAGCACCGACAGCAGCGTGCCGTCCACCGGCTCGGCGACCGCGTCGCGGGCCAGCCCGTCGGCCCGCAGCAGCGCGCGCGTCAGCGCGGCACCGTCGGCGGACTCGGCGTCCCGCAGCTCGTCGGCCAGACCGCGCAGCACCTGGGAGAGCAGCACCCCCGAGTTGCCCCGCGCCCCGCCCAGCGCGCCCTTGGCCAGCGCGGCGAGCACCTCGCCGAGCCCGCCGGCGGTGCAGGCGGACAGTTCGGCGACCGCCGAGCGCATGGTGAGCAGCAGGTTCGTCCCGGTGTCGGCGTCCGCGACCGGGTAGACGTTGATCCGGTCGATGGCCGCCCGGTCCTCGGCCAGCGCCGCCACCGCCAGGTCCGCCCAGCGGCGGGCGGTCACCGCGTCCAGCACTTTCGCGACCTCCACGGCAGGTAGCCTACGAACGGCTCCGCAGAGCCTAGAGGGAGTGTTCCCGGTTTCGCTCTCCGTAGCGGGCCGAGCCGACGCTCGTGGGCCGGTCCGCCCAGCTCGGCGGCAAGGCGACCCTCGCGAGGAGGTCAGGCGGGGTGAGCTACACTGATCCGGTCCAGGGTTGCGATGACCCTGGACGTTCCCACACCGGGATCCATTCCGGCGGTTGCGGCCCAGCGGGCCCGGCCTGCCCGGACCACACCGCCGGTCGGCGGTAAAGGCAAGCGCAGTCACCTGCGGGTGGCGAGACCTCACGCAAGTGGGAGTCGCTTGCGTGACGCTCATCGCTGGAACCGTGAACCAAAGTAAGGGGTGTCTGACGTGGCTGCCGTCTGCGACGTCTGCAGTAAGGGACCAGGCTTCGGCAACTCGGTCTCGCACTCCCACCGGAAGACCAGGCGCCGGTGGAACCCGAACATCCAGACCGTGCACGCGAAGATCGGTCTTTCGCAGCGCAAGCGCATGAACGTGTGCACCTCGTGCCTCAAGGCGGGCAAGGTCGTGCGGGGCTGACCGCACTCCGGCTTCGCCGAACCCCGGGACGGTCCCGCCGTCCCGGGGTTTTTCGTGCGGTCGGCGGTGTCTCACCCGGCCTCCGGCCGGGCGGTCAGCTCATGTGGTTGCGCCAGCGCGGCTCGACCCACTCCCACTCCGCGCCCCAGGCGGACAGCCTGCCCCGGACCACGACCCAGCGGGCGAGGCCGTAACCGATCGAGAGCGCCATCAGCCCTCCGAGCAGCACCGCCGCGCCGAGGGTTCCGGCTGCCTGGGTGGCCTCGGCGCGCGTCGACGGCGCGGAGGTGACCTGCCCGTCGCGGTCGAGCCACACCGGGACGGTCTTCTCGGCGCGAACGTAGGCGGGCACCTGGACGACGGCGAAGTGCTCGTCGGGCGGCTGCCCCCAGCGCACGGCCAGCGACCGGTTCGCCGAGCCCTGGTCCCGGATTTCGGCCACCACCGTCGCTACGACCGGGTGCCGCGACGCCTCCTCGTCCTGCACCGCCGCCAAGCGGTCTCGCAGCACGGACTGGGAGGTCATCAAGGCCAGCGTCACCACCATGACGGCCGCGAGCATCAACACGAGCAACGCGACCGGCTCGAACCAGTCGGTGCGCCGGCGCAGCGGGTTGGCACCTGGCCACACCCGGCGGGCGAGGCGCCGCAGGCTGGTGTTCCGGCCGGCCCCCATGACGAGCCTTCTTCCGACACGAACGCTGGTATCCGGCACTCGCCAATGTACGACCGGGCGTGGGCGAAAGCTACCCGCACATGCCCGCTGACCTGCGCCTAGGCGACACGCAGCGGTGCAACGACAGCCGCGCGACGGACGCCGTGTGCGACGTCACGGCCGAACGGCGACGGCCAGGGGGAAGCGAAGCCTACGACGGCCGCGCGAACGCGGAGCCGACGACGGCCCAGCGGAAAGGAGCCGCGCTACGGCAGCTTCCAGTCGATCGGCTCCTCGCCGCGGCTCTCCAGGATCTGGTTGACCCGGCTGAACGGCCGCGAGCCGAAGAAGCCGCGGTCAGCCGACATCGGGCTCGGGTGCGGCGACTCGACGCACTCGACGCCGGGCATCAGCGGCCGCAGGTCGCGGGCGTCGCGGCCCCACAGGATCGCCACCAGTGGCTCCTCCCGGGCGGCCAGCGCGCGGATCGCCTGCGCGGTGACCTCCTCCCAGCCCTTGCCCCGGTGCGCGGCGGGCTTGCGGGGTTCGACCGTGAGCGCCCTGTTGAGCAGCAGCACCCCGCGCTCGGTCCACGGCGTCAGGTCGCCGTTGGAGGGCATCGGGTAGCCGAGATCCTCGGTGTACTCGCGGAAGATGTTGACCAGGCTCTTCGGCAGCGGCCGGACGTCGGCGGCGACCGAGAAGCTGAGACCGACGGCGTGCCCCGGCGTCGGGTACGGGTCCTGGCCGACGATGAGCACCCGCACCTCGCGGAAGGGCTGCTTGAACGCGCGCAGGACGTTCTCCGGGGCCGGCAGGTACCGGCGCCCCGCGGCGACCTCGTCGCGCAGGAAGCCACCCATCGCGCTGATGCGGTCGGCCACCGGTTCCAGGGCCTCGGCCCACCCGGCCTCGACCACGTCTGTGAGGGGACGCGTCATGGCAGAACAGCCTAGCGAGGCGGGGAGATCCACAGGGCGCCGCCCCGGGCGACAACGCTGGGTCACAAACACGTCAACGTGACTGGCATCACACCCATTTGGATGCCTGTCACACCGGGCCGGTCCGCAAGTGCGCGCGAGCAGCTCCCGATTCGCCATTTCCGCCTGTCACGCCCGCAATTGGCGACCCCATTCGGCGATCGGCGCGCCAACCGCGACGCCGAGTCCGCGGTGACGACTTGCATAAGCGCGCGATCATCGAAATGGACACATTCCGGCGTATTGGTGGCTATGCCCTGCACCCTGGGCTAGGTTCCTAGACCACCTAAACGCACACGCCGTGGAGGCTCAACCCCGGAGGTGGCGCTCAGCCCCATGACTTCTCAGGAGAAAGACGGGACAACCCCAGAACAGCGGTCACTGCTGCGGCGTGCGGTCGGAGCGGCGGCGATCGGGAACACCACGGAGTGGTACGACTTCGGTGTCTACGCTTATGTGGCCAGTTATGTCGGCCACCAGTTCTTCCCCGGGCCGTGGGAGACCGTCTCGGCTTTCGGGGTCTTCGCCATCTCCTTCCTGATCCGGCCGTTCGGCAGCCTGTTCTTCGGACCTCTCGGAGACCGCATCGGACGGCAGAAGGTCCTGGCCCTGACGATCCTGCTGATGTCCGGTTCGACACTGCTGATCGGCCTGCTGCCGACTTACGGCGCGATCGGCGTGCTCGCCCCCATCCTGCTGTTGCTGTGCCGGATGCTGCAGGGCTTCTCGACCGGTGGTGAGTACGGCGGCGCGGCGACCTACATCGCCGAGTTCGCACCGGACAAGCGGCGCGGTTTCTACGGCAGCTGGCTGGAGTTCGGCACCCTGGTCGGATTCGGCCTCGGCGCGCTGGTGCCGACCATCCTGATCCTCAACCTCGACCAGGCCTCGATGGAATCCTGGGGCTGGCGGGTCCCGTTCCTGATCGCCGGTCCGCTCGGCGCCGTGGGTCTCTACCTGCGGAGCAAGCTGGAGGACACGCCTGCGTTCAAGAACCTGCAGGAGACCCACCAGGTCGCCAACTCGCCGCTGAAGGCGCTGATCGCCGAGCACTGGCGCAGGCTGCTGATCCTGATGGGCATCGTGGTGCTGATCAACGTGGCCAACTACACGTTGCTCACCTACATGGAGACCTACCTCAAGCAGACGCTCCACCTCGACGCGCCGGGGGAGGAGTACCAGGTGCTCATCCCGCTGCTGATCACGGTCGCGGTGATGCTGGTGTTCATCACGCCGGTCGGTGCGCTCTCGGACAAGGTGGGGCGCAAGCCGGTCTTCCTGTCGGCGGCGATCTGCTTCATCGTGCTGCCGATCCCGGCGTTCATGCTGATCTCGCAGGGGACCCTGCCGACCACGCTCGCCGGGCTGGCGCTGCTGGGCCTGGCCCACATCCAGACGATCGGGCCGCTGGCGGCGACGCTGCCCGCGATGTTCCCGACCAAGGTGCGCTACGCGGCCTTCTGCGTCGGGTACAACGTGTCGACGGCCGCGTTCGGCGGCACCGCCCCGTTCATCAACGACGCGGTGGTCCAGTCGACCGGGAACACCTTCTTCCCGGCCTACTACCTGATGGGTGCCGCGGCGATCGCGTTGGTCCCGATCCTGCTGATGAAGGAGACGGCGGGCAAGCCGCTGATGGAGGACGAGGGCGTCGCCAAGTCCGCCCCCGCCACGACCTGATCCTCACGGCACGAAAGGGCCCGGCCGCAATCTTTGCGACCGGGCCCTTTCGCTCGTGCGGTACGGAGCGACGTCAGCGCCAGTGCTCCCAGCCGGAGGTGCCCTCGTAGGCCGCTCCGTCGACGGTCACGCCCTGGCCCTCGGCGGTGACGCCGACGGCGCGCCAGCCCTCCGGCAGCGCCACGTCCGGCGGGAACGTCGCCGCGAGCGCCTGGTCCTCTCCCCCGGTGAGCACCCAGTGCCGGGCGTCGGCGCCGAGCGCGGAGGCGACCTCGCTGAGGCGCTGCGGGACCACCAGCAGCTCGTTGCGGATGTCGACGGCCACGCCCGACGCGGTGGCGACGTGCCCGAGGTCGGCCACCAGCCCGTCGGAGATGTCCACCATGGACGTCGCACCGGCCTCGGCCGCCAGCGGCCCGGCCGCGTACGGCGGCTCCGGCACCCGCTGCGCGCCGACGACCGCCACCGGGGATCGGAAACCGCGGCCGAGCACCGCGAGCCCGGCCGCCGCCCACCCGAGCCTGCCCGCCACCGCGACGACGTCGCCCGGACGCGCGCCGGAGCGGGTGACCGGCGGCCTGCCCTGCAGGTCGCCCAGCGCGGTAACCGAGATCACCAGTGCCGTTGCCGACACCATGTCGCCGCCCACCAGACCGATCCCGACCTGCTGTGCTTCTTCCCACATGCCCGCCGAAAGCTCGTCGACCACCTCGGTCGGCGTGTCCTGGGAGCAGCCGAGACCGACCAGCAGACCGGTGGGCACCGCTCCCATCGCGGCGATGTCGGAGAGGTTGACCGCGACGGCCTTGCGCCCGACCTGGCGCGGCGTGGACCAGTCGAAACGGAAGTGCACCTGCTCCACGAGCACGTCGGTGGTCGCCACGACACGGCCGTCCGGGGCCGCCAGGACGGCCGCGTCGTCCCCCGGTCCGATGAGCGTGCCCGGTGACTGCTGCCTGCCGGACGTAACCCGATCAATGAGACCGAACTCACCCACCTGGGAAACGGTCTGTGCGTCCTGCGACGAATCCGGACCCAACTGAGACCTTCCTTCCTTGAGCGTCAGCTCGGTCTAATGGGGTAGCTTGCTGCAAGTTTCCTACCCCGCACATGGTCGAGACGAAGGGGCACGCCGTGGTTCAGGCATACATCCTCATCCAGACGGAAGTCGGCAAGGCAGCCGCGGTGGCCGCCGAGATCGCCGGTTCCACCGGCGTCGTCAGCGCCGAGGACGTCACCGGTCCGTATGACGTGATCGTGCGCGCGGAGGCGGAGAACGTCGACCTGCTCGGCAAGATGGTCGTGGCCAACATCCAGAACGTCGAGGGGATCACCCGGACCCTGACGTGTCCGGTGGTGCACCTGTAGTCGACGGGCGGCAGGGCACGACGGCGCCGGCAGCGGGCCGGTGCGGTCGTGCCCTGCCGGCCGTGCTGTAGTGGTCCGCGTGAGTCGCGAAGAGCCAACCCCCGGCCTGCCCCGACCGGTGTTGGTCGTCGCCATCGCACTTGGCGCCCTGCTGGCCGTGTCGGTCGCCGCGCTCGGACTCTACGTCCAGTACGTCGGTGACCAGGAGCAGCAGGCCCGGGAAGCCGCGCAGAAGGCTCGCCGCACCGGACCGCTGGCGCTCCCGCCGATCCCCGCCGCCGAGGCGGGAACCCCGGAATGCGCGAAGGTGATCGCCGCGCTGCCGCGGGACCTGCGCCTGGGCGAGGCACCGGTGCCGCGCCGGGCGCTGGCCGAGCCGGTGCCGCCCGCGACCGTCGCGTGGGGCGACGCCGAGCACGACCCGGTCACCGTGCGCTGCGGCATCGACGCCCCCGCCGAGCTGACCCCGACGTCGAAGCTGGTCGACATCTCCGGGGTGAGCTGGCTGGAGATCAGCGAGGGCGGCCGGAGCTCGTGGCTCGCGGTGGACCGCCCGGTCTACGTGGCGCTCACCGTCTCGGCGGACTCGGGCAGCGGCCCGGTCCAGGACCTCTCGCGGATCCTCCGCGACACGCTGCCCAAGCAGCCCGTCTTCCCCTGAGAAGTGCTTTCGGATCGCGTTGCCCGGGTGGTCACCCAAGACCACGAGCTTCGCTCATCCCGAGTGCATCCCCGAGCCCTCGTCCGGGGCCAGTGGGCGGCTCAGCGCAGGCCGGTGCCGCGCGCGATGGCGGTGTCG
The DNA here is from genome assembly GCF_018141105.1 of Saccharopolyspora erythraea. NCBI lineage: Bacteria > Bacillati > Actinomycetota > Actinomycetes > Pseudonocardiales > Pseudonocardiaceae > Saccharopolyspora > Saccharopolyspora erythraea. The sequence continues at coordinate 6,878,790 of NZ_CP054839.1, forward strand.
ATCAGGGTGCTCAGCAGCGTCGGGTAGTCCACGCCGGTCTGGGCCCACATCCGCGGGTAGAGCGAGATCGCGGTGAAGCCCGGCATGGTGTTGACCTCGTTGACGATCAGCTCGCCGTCGTCGGCGACGAAGAAGTCCACCCGCGCGAGGCCCTGGCACTCCAGCGCGCGGAACGCGGTCACCGCCGACTCGCGCATGCGCTCGATGGCGTCGTCGCCGATCTTGGCGGGGATGTCGAACTCGGTGACGTCGTCGAGGTACTTCGACTCGTAGTCGTACCAGGTGGAGTCGCCCGTCACGCGCAGCTCGGCGGGCAGCGACGCCTCGACCCGGCCGTCGGGGAACTCCAGGACACCGCACTCGACCTCGCGCCCGGTCACCGCGGACTCGATGATGACCTTCGGGTCGGTGCGGCGGGCCTCGGCGATGGCGTCGTCGAGGTCGGCGTGGTCGGTGACCTTGGTGATGCCCAGCGACGACCCTGCGCGGGCGGGCTTGACGAACACCGGCAGCCCGAGGCGCTCGCGCTGCCGCTGGTCCAGAGTGGACTGGTCGCGGCGCAGGACCTCGTAGGTGCCGACCGCCAGTCCCTCGGCGGCGAGCAGCTTCTTGGTGTACTCCTTGTCCATCGCCACCGCGCTGGAGAGCACGCCGGGACCGGCGTAGGGCACCCCGGCCATCTCCAGCAGGCCCTGGATGGTGCCGTCCTCGCCGAAGGCGCCGTGCAGCACCGGGAACACCACGTCGACCGACGACAGCACCTCGCCGCCGCGACCCGGCTCCAGGTACATCAGGTCCCGCGTCGGGTCGCCTGGCAGCGCGACCGCCTTGCCCGAGGTGATCTCCGGCGTCCTGCGGTCCTGGATCTCCAGGGCCTCCGGGTCGTCGCCGGCCAGCACCCAGGCGCCCTCCTTGGTGATGCCGACGGGCACCACCTCGAAGCGGTCGCGGTCCAGGTGGGCGAGCACGCTGCCGGCCGAGACGCACGAGATGCCGTGTTCGGTGCTGCGTCCGCCGAAGACGACCGCCACCCGGGTCTTGCGCTGTGTCATGCGCGGGACCCTACCTGCTGGGTGAGCGCGAGCCAGTCACGTGTCACCGCACAGATGAGCCAGTACCGGCAGCGTGGCCTCCAGTTCGGCGCGGGAGCAGGAGGCGTAGCCGAGGGCGAGCCCGAACCACTGCTGCGGGCCGCAGTGGTGGCGTCGCAGCCCGTCGAGGACCACGCCCTCCGCACGGGCGCGGTCGACGACCCGCCGCTCGGTCGCCGCGTCGGGCAGCGGCAACACCACGTGCGCGCCCGCCTGGTCGCCGAAGACCTCGATGCCGTGCTCGGCCAGGCGCTCGACGATCAGCGCACGGCGCTGGGACAGCTCCCGCCGCAGGCGCCGCAGGTGCCTGCCCAGGTCGCCGTGGCGGGCGAACTCTGCCAGCACCCGCTGCCCTGCCGGGGCGGGGCGGGTGCCGGTGCGGGCCCGGTGTTCGAGGACCGCGGTGGCGACGTGCTTGGGCGCCAGCATCCAGCCGACGCCGAGGGTCGGGGTGAGGATCTTGCTGGTCGTTCCCAGGTGCACCACGACGTCCGGAGCCATCGAGGCCAGGACCGGCAGCGGTGCGACGTCGTAGCGTAGCTCGCCGTCGTAGTCGTCCTCGATGATCAGCCAGCCCTCGGCGCGGGCCCGCTCCACCAGCGCCACCCTGCGGTCCGCGGGCAGCCGCCCGCCGATCGGGTACTGGTGCGCCGGCGAGCAGTAGACGGCGCGGACGCCGCGCGGGACGGCATCGACGACGATGCCCTGGTGGTCGACCGGGGCCGGGACGACCCGGATGCCCGCGGCGTCCAGCGCCCCCACTGCCCGCTGGTACCCGGGTTCCTCCACCGCGACGGCTTCCCCGCTGCCCAGGACGGTGGACGCCAGCTCTCCCAGGGCGGCGCTGGTTCCCCCGGTGGCCAGGACGGTCTCGACCGGCGACCCACCGACGACCAGGCCGCGGTGGCGCAGCAGGTGGTCCACGACGGCGGAGCGGTACTCGTCGAGCCCGGCTCGCTCGGGGCCCGATGCCGGTGCCGCGTCGGCCGCCGCGCGCCACGCGCGCCGCCAGGCCGCCCGGTCGATGCCGGCTGCCCACGGCGCTCCCGGCGTCAGGTCGATCTCGCCGCCGGCGGTGCGGTCGCGGCGCGTCGCTGCCGGAGGCGCCGAGACGGTGCCCGGCGGGGTGGTGGTGACGTAGGTCCCCGAGCCGTGCTTGCCGACGATCCAGCCTTCGGCGTGCAGCTGCTCGTAGGCGGCGGCCGTCACGGTGCGGCTCACCGCCAGGTGGCGGGCGAAGGCGCGGGTGGAGGGCAGCCGGTCGCCGCCGCGGAGCTGGCCGGCGCCGGCCGCCTGCCGCAGCGCGTCGGCGAGCTGCACGGCGAGCGGGCGCTGGTCGTCGCGGCGCAGGTCGATGGCCAGTTCCAGGAGCGGCGAACTCGCCGCGGGCACCGAATGTGGCATTTGAAAGTTCTCCCTGATTGGCACTTCGATAATGCCACTTCTGGGAAGATCCTGTTCAGCGTGACTCCCACGACTCTCTCCCCCACCGACCGGAGCCGCATCCAGCGCGGCCGCGACCGCGCCAGGACCGACCGCGCCGAACTGCATGCCGTGCTCGACGCCGGGCTCGTGTGCCATCTCGGTGTCGTGGTCGACGGCGCACCGCGGGTGCTGCCGACCGGCTACGGGCGCATCGGCGACACGCTCTACCTCCACGGTTCGACGGGCGCGCGCAGCCTGCGGGAGGCGGCCGAGGATGCCGAGGTCTGCGTGGCGGTGACGCACGTCGACGGCGTGGTCTACTCCCGCTCGGTGTTCCACTTCTCGGTCAACTACCGCAGCGCCGTGATCCACGGACGCGCCCGGCTGGTCACCGACCCGGACGAACGGCTGGCGGGTCTTCGCGCGATCACCGAGCACCTGGCGCCCGGGTCGTGGGAGCACAGCCGGGAACCCGACAAGAAGGAGCTGGCCAAGACCGCGGTGGTCGCGCTGAGCCTCGACGAAGCCGCCGTGAAGATCCGCTCCGGTGGCGCCAACGACGACGCCGAGGACATCGAGGCCAACTCCGCGTGGGCCGGCGTGCTGCCGCTGCGCGCGCAGTGGGGAGAGCCGGAACCGAACCACGACCTGCCCGGCGACTTCGCCGTGCCCGACCACGTGGCGAACCGGAAGATGCCCTGACGACCAGGCGCGGGCCCGGCCGCCGGTTCCGGCGCGAGGACACCCCGGCCGGGCCGCGGACCTACTCGGAGACGCGCCGCACGCCCTCGTAGGGATTGCTCCGGTAGACCCGCATCGGCGCCCGGACCGGGCGGTAGACGTGGATGCTGATCGCCGGGTCCTGGCCTTCGTTGCTGACCTGGTGGATGTAGTTGGGCCCGAAGACCCGCGACTGGCCCTCGACCAGCGGGTGCAGCGTCTCGACCGGGCCCGTGGCGCGGTCCTGGATCACGCGCTCGGAGAGCTCCCCGGAGACGAGGGTGAAGGCGCCGGTGGCGCCGCCGTGGTCGTGCAGCTCGGTGTGCTGGCCCGGCAGCCACGTCAGCAGCCAAGCCTCGTGCTCCTCGGTGCGTTCGAGCAGCCCGAACCAGCGCTGCTCGGGGTCGTAGCGCACGAGGTGGGCCCAGCTGCTGCGGGCGGAGGCCAGCTCGCGGGCGATGCGCACGGGGTGCGCGATGGCGCGGTTGGCGGGAACGGCGACGGTGTTCGGCGGAACGGCAAACACGGTTCGAGGTGTCCTTCGGCGTCTTGGCGAGGCGGGGACGGCGCGAACGGCGCGCGGCCGTGCCATCAACCCGCAGGGTCGGTGGGATGGATCACCGCGAAGGACAGAGCGCGCTGGCTACCCGGCGAAGGTCGATGTGACCTCTCCGCTCACCAAAGGCACGCATGTACACGCCGCTCACTGAACCAGCAGCGGCGTCCCGGCGTCAAACCGACCAGGCACATCTCACACTGTGGAGCGCTCCCGCCGCGCGGCTACTCGCCGGTGACGCCGTCGCCGAGCTCCCGCGCGATGTCGAGGTGGCCCACGTGGCGGGCGTACTCCTGGAGCAGGTGGAACAGAATCCACGCCAGGGTGGGCGGTTCGTCGCCGGGCCCGAAGCGGCCGCCGACGGCCGAGCGGTCCTCCAGGCGCGCGCCCGCAACGATCGCGCGGGAACGTTCGCACTGGGCGAGGAAGAACTCGCGGACGCTCTCCAGGGTGTCGTCCGGTTCGAGCAGCCACCGGTCGTCGCCGCCGGGTTCGTGGTCGGCCCACGGCCGGTCGACCCTCGGCCGCGAACCCCCACTGCAACCACCGGCGCTCGACGTGGGCGAGGTGTTTGAGCAGCCCCAGCGGCACCCAGCCGGAGGGCACGCGGCTGCGGCGGGCCTCGTCATCGGAGAGGCCGTCGAGCTTGCACAGCACGGCGTACCGGTAGAAATCCAGGTATCCGGCGAGCAGCTCGGCGGGGTTGCTCAGCGTCACCGAGGGCTCGGGCGGCGGTTCGACCACGTTGGCCATGACCGAAGACCAGAGGCCCGTGAGTGTTTCGGGGCGCCGCAGCGAAGACTCAGCCGAGGGCCTGCACGACGTCGGCGACGAGGTCGGCGGTGTCCTCGCAACCCGCCGAGAGCCGCACGAAGCCCTCCGGCACCGGGTCGCCCCACTGCGACCGCCGGTCCGCCGTGGTGTGCAGGCCGCCGAAGCTCGTCGCCGCCACGACCAGCCGGCTGCGCCGGACGAACTCCTCGACCGCACCGGCGCCGGCCAGCTCGAAGCGCAGCACTCCGCCCCAGCGGCGCATCTGCCGCCGCGCGAGCTCGTGCGCGGGGTCGGCGGCCATCCCGGGCCAGCGCAGGCCGGAAACCGCCGGGTGCTCGCGCAGGGCCTCCGACAGCGCCGCCGCGTTCTCGGCCTGCCGCGCCAGCCGCAGGTCCAGCGTCGCCATGCTGCGGTGCACCAGCCACGTCTCGAACGGCCCCGGGATCGCCCCGGACAGCGTGCGCGCCCGGACCAGCCGCTCGGCGAGGTCCTCGTCGCGCACCGAGACGTGGCCCATCAGCAGGTCGCTGTGCCCGGCCAGCGCCTTGGTGTCGCTGGCGACGACGATGTCGGCGCCGAGCTCCAGCGGACGCTGCCCGAGCGGTGTGGCGGTGGTGTTGTCGACCGCCACCAGCGCGCCCGCCGCGTGCGCGCGCTCGGCGAGCGCGGCGATGTCGCAGACGTCGAGGCCGGGGTTCGACGGCGTTTCCAGCAGCACCAGCCGCACTCCGTCGAAGACGCCGTCGTCCCACGGTCCGGCGGTGGGGATCTCGCGCACGTCGAGCGACAGCTCGGCGAACTCGTCGCGCACCAGCTGCCTGGTTGCGTAGTAGCCGTCCGACGGCAGGATGAGCGAGTCGCCGGCGCGAAGCACCGAACGCAGCAGCGTGCTGATCGCGGCCATCCCCGACGGCAGCAGCACGCAGCGGCCCCCGTCGAGCTCCCCGATCGCCTCTTCCAGCGCCCGCCACCCCGGATTGCCCGCGCGGCCGTAGAAGTCGCCGCCGCCGAGGTGGTACGGCGCGGCGAACACCGGCCCGTGCGACAGCGGTGCCCCCGGTTCCGGCGCGGCCTGGCCACCATGGACGCAGCGCGTGCCGTCCCCGAAGTCCGCCATCGGCGTTCCCACAGCCGTTCCTCCTATTCCGCCTTGCGTTCGCGGCCCAGCAGCTCGGCCGCCGCGGGCCCGGGCTCGAGCCCCTCGTGGCAAACCCGGTGCACCACATCGGTGATCGGCATCTCGACGCCGGTGCGCGCGGCGAGCTGGCGGATCGACGAGCACGACTTCACGCCCTCGGCGACCTGACCGTGCGCGGCGTCCTGGGCCTGCGCCAGCGTCTCACCACGGCCGAGGCGCTCGCCGAAGGTCCGGTTGCGCGACAACGGCGACATGCAGGTGGCGACCAGGTCGCCGAGACCGGCCAGCCCGGCGAAGGTCATCGCCTCCGCGCCGAGCGCCACCCCGAGCCGGGTGGTCTCGGCGAGTCCGCGGGTGATCAGCGACGACATCGTGTTGTGGCCGTAGCCGAGCCCGACGGCCATCCCGCAGGCCAGCGCGATCACGTTCTTGCACGCCCCGGCGAGCTCGATGCCGACCAGGTCGGTGTTGGTGTAGGGCCGGAAGTACGGCGTCGAGCACGCCTGCTGCAACGCGACGGCCCGGTCGTGGTCGTTGCACGCGACCACGGTCGCGGTCGGCTGCTCGGCGGCGATCTCGCGGGCCAGGTTCGGCCCGGACACCACGGCGACCTGGTCCATCGCGACGTCGGCCACCTCGCTGACGACCTCGCTCATCCGCTTGAGCGTGCTCAGCTCCACGCCCTTGGCGAGGCTGACCAGGGTCGCGCGCTCAGGCAGCAGCGGTTGCCAGCCCGCGAGGTTCTCCCGCAGCGTCTGGCTCGGTACGGCCAGCACCACGGCGTCGGTGCCGTGCATCGCCTCGGCCGCGTCGTCGGTGGCCCGAAGCCGCTGCGGCAGCACGATCTCCGGCAGGTAACCGGTGTTGACCCGGGTGGAGTTGATCTCCTCCGCGACCTCGGCCCGCCGCGCCCACAGCGTCACGTCGGTCCCCGCGTCGGCGAGCACCTTCGCGAAGGTGGTGCCCCACGATCCCGCGCCGAGCACGGCGATCTTCGCCGGGACGCGCCCGGCCCGATCCGCCTGCTCAGGCATCGCCATCTTCGCTCCGGCCGCGCTTGCGGGCCGCGGAGTAGTACTCCGCGGGCGGCTCCTCGCCGCGGATCTCGCCGAGCAGGTCGCGGACCCGGTGCATCGCGACGTCGGTGACCTCGCGCAGCAGCTGGTTGTCCAGTTCCCGCCCGCGGTACGCCGACAGGTCCAGCGGCTCGCCGAGCCGGACGTGGACGGTCTTGCGCGGGAACGGGCGGAACTTCTTCCGGTAGTGGTCGTAGACGTCGCGGGTGCCCCACCGCGCCACGGGCACCACCGGCACCTCGTGGCCCAGCGCCAGCCGCGCGACGCCGAACTTGGGCGTCATCGGCCAGCCCTCGGGGTCCTTGGTGATGGTGCCGTCGGGGTAGATGATGAGGACCTTGGACTTCTCCATCGCCTCGTGCGCCGCCCGCAGGCTCTTCTGCGCGTCGGCGGTGCCCCGGTAGACGGGGATCTGCTCGACCCCGTTCAGGACGTTGCGCAGCACGGGCACTTTCCACAGCGAGCTCTTGGCGAGGAACCGCGGGATGCGCCCCGCCCGGTGCACGGTGACCGCGTCGAAGACCGGGTCCAGGTGCGAGACGTGGTTGTAGACCAGCAGGACCGGGCCTTCGGCGGGGATGTTCTCCAGGCCCGTGACCCTGGTCCGGGCCAGCAGGCCGGTCAGGGGGTAGCAGACCGACCGGGCCAGCCCCAGCCAGAACTTGCCGAGCCCGCGTGCTTTCTCGTTGGTGGCCCTCCGCCTGCGCCGGAGACTCCTCGGTTCGGTCACGCCCGACTCCTTCCGCGTCACGAGCGGCTGTCAACGTACCTTCCCGGCCGGGTGAAGCTCGCACAGCGGGCGGCCCTGCCGCCCGCGCGCCGCCGGGCGGAAGATGTCGGTCGTGACCACCGGTTCGCACCTCATCGTCCCGATCAAGCCGTTGCACCTGGCAAAGACGCGGCTGCGCGCCGCGGGGTCCGCACCAGCCGCGCATGCGGCGCTGGTCACTTCGGTGGCGTTGGACACCGTCGAGGCGGCACGCGCCGCGCGTGGTGTCGCCGAGGTCGTGGTGGTGACCTCCGACGCGCGGCTGACCGGCGAGTTCGCCGCGATGGGCGTGGAGGTCCTGCCCGACACCCCCTCGGCGGGCCTGAACGAGGCACTGCGCCACGCCGACGCGCTGCTGCGCGCGAGGGCCGCCGTGCGCCGCGTCGGCGCGCTGCAGGCCGACCTGCCCGCGCTGCGGCCGGAAGATCTCGCCGACGCGCTGGGCGCGGCCGGTGACGACCGCTCGTACTGCCCGGACCGCCAGGGCACCGGCACGACGCTGCTGCTCGCCGAACCCTGCCGCCCGCTGGAGCCCCGCTTCGGCGTCGGATCGTCGGCCGCCCACGAGCGTTCCGGCGCCAAGACGCTGCACGGCCCGTGGGACTCGCTGCGCTGCGACGTCGACACCTCCGACGACCTCCGCGCCGCGAACCGGCTCGGCCTCGGCCCCCGCACCGCCCGCCTCGTCCGAGCCCGGTGGTAACCGTCCGGGCGGCACTGGGTGACCGACGGCGATCGCCGTGAGCCGCCCGAGGTGGTGCAGCCCTCAAAGGTCGAGCGAAGCCGCCCTGATGAGTGACAATGGGCGCTGTGAGTACGGACAGCAGCGATCGGGAAGCGAAGCCGCCGCGCAGGACCCGGGCGGCGACCGAAGGCAGGACGCCCACCAGCCGCCGCGCCCCCCGTTCGGCCCAGCGCGGCACCACCGCGCCGGACGTCCTGACGGGCCCCGCGACGGCCGAACCCCGCGACTCCCGCGTACCGGCAGCCCCACCCGCGGCGACCCGCGCGGCGATCATCACCGACCTGCCCGAGGAGCGCTACCTCAACCGCGAGCTGTCCTGGCTGGACTTCAACGCCCGGGTGCTGGCGGTAGCCGAGGACTCGTCGCAGCCGGTGCTGGAGCGGGCCAAGTTCCTTGCGATCTTCGCGTCCAACCTGGACGAGTTCTACATGGTCCGGGTGGCCGGGCTGAAGCGCCGCGAGGAGACGGGGCTCTCGGTGCGCAGCGCCGACGGCCTGACACCGCACGAGCAGCTCGCCCGGATCGCGGCCCGCAACCAGGACCTCACCGAGAAGCAGGGCCGCATCTTCCTCGACGAGCTGCTGCCCGAGCTGGCCGCCAACGGCATCCGGATCCTCGCGTGGGACAAGCTCGACGAGCCCGACCAGCAGAAGCTGAGCACCTACTTCGAGGACCACATCTTCCCGGTGCTGACTCCGCTGGCGGTCGACCCCGCCCACCCGTTCCCCTACATCTCGGGGCTCTCGCTCAACCTCGCGGTCACCGTGGCCGACCCCGACGCGGGCATCCGGCGCTTCGCCAGGGTCAAAGTTCCCGACAACGTCCCGCGGCTGATCCGGGTGGAGTCCGACCGGGAGAGTGAGCGCGCGACCTTCCTGCCGCTGGAAGAGCTCATCGCGGCGCACCTGGACAAGCTCTTCCCCGGCATGGTCGTCACCGAGCACCACATCTTCCGGGTCACCCGCAACGCCGACCTGGAGGTCGAGGAGGACCGCGACGAGGACCTGCTGCAGGCGATGGAGCGGGAGCTCGCGCGGCGGCGCTTCGGGCCGCCGGTGCGGCTGGAAGTCACCGAGACCATGAGCGAGAACATGCTCGAGCTGCTGCTGCGGGAGCTGGAGGTCGACCAGCACGACGTGGTGGAGGTGCCCGGGCTGCTCGACCTGTCGTGCCTGTTCCAGCTCGACAAGCTGCAGCGGCCGGACCTGAAGGAGCCACCCTTCGTCCCGGCGACCCACCCGGCCTTCGCCGAGGGGCAGACGCCCAAGAGCATCTTCTCGACGCTGCGCGAGGGCGACGTGCTGGTGCACCACCCCTACGACGCGTTCTCCACGTCGGTCCAGCGCTTCATCGAGCAGGCCGCCGCCGATCCGCACGTGCTGGCCATCAAGCAGACCCTGTACCGCACCTCCGGTGACTCGCCGATCGTCAACGCGCTCATCGACGCCGCGGAGGCCGGCAAACAGGTCGTGGCGCTGGTGGAGCTCAAGGCCCGCTTCGACGAGCAGGCCAACATCCAGTGGGCGCGGACCCTGGAGCGCTCGGGCGTGCACGTGGTCTACGGGCTCGTGGGGCTCAAGACGCACTGCAAGACCGCGCTCGTGGTGCGGCAGGAGGGTTCCACCATCCGCCGCTACTGCCACCTCGGCACCGGCAACTACAACCCCAAGACGGCCCGCATCTACGAGGACCTGGGGCTGCTGACCGCGTCCGCCGAGATCGGCGCCGACCTCACCGACCTGTTCAACGTCCTCACCGGCTACGCCCGCCACGGCGAGTACCGGCGGATCCTGGTGTCGCCGCAGGGCATCCGCAACGGCATCAAGAAGCGCATCGAGGCCGAGGCGGCGCTGGCCGCCCAGGGCCTGCCGTGCGGGATCCGGATGAAGGTCAACTCGCTGGTCGACGAGCAGATCATCGACGCCATCTACCGCGCGTCGCTGGCCGGCGTGCCCGTCAGCATCGTGGTGCGCGGGATCTGCGCGCTCAAGGCGGGCGTGCCGGGGCTGAGCGAGAACATCGAGGTGCGCTCGATCCTCGGGCGCTTCCTGGAGCACTCGAGGGTCTTCCACTTCGTCGGCATCGACGAGCACTGGATCGGCAGCGCCGACATGATGCACCGCAACCTCGACCGCCGGATCGAGACCCAGGTGCGGGTCACCGATCCCAAGCTCACCGCCCAGCTCGACGGCATGATGGACTCCGCGCTGAACCCCGACACCCGCTGCTGGGTCCTCAACGCCAAGGGCGACTGGGAGGCGTCGCCGCGCAGCGGCGAGCGGGTCAAGGACCACCAGGACGAGATGCTGCGCCAGCACGGCGCGAAGGTGTCCTGACGATGGGGGCCATCCAGAACCAGCCGGTATTCGAGGAAGTCGAACCCGGACCGGCCGTGGCAGCGGTCGTCCGCGCGGCGGGCGCGGTGCTGTGGCGTCCCGGCCCGGACGGCGGGATCGAGGTCGCCGTCGTGCACCGGCCCCGCTACGACGACTGGTCGCTGCCGAAGGGCAAGCTGGATCCGGGCGAGCTCGCCGCGCACGCGGCGGTGCGGGAGGTCGAGGAGGAAACCGGCTTTCCGTGCGTGCTCTCGCGGTTGCTGACGCGCGTGAGCTATCCGGTGCCCGCCCGCGATGGCGGGAAGGACGAGAAGGTCGTCGACTACTTCGCCGCCCGCGCGGGAAAGGGCCGATTCACGCCCAACAGTGAAGTCGACGAACTGCGGTGGACGAGCACCGAATGCGCGCGGCGACTGGTCACTTATCCACACGACGCGCGCGTGCTCGACGCATTCGACGCTCTGCCGCCGGATGCGCCGACCGTGCTTCTGGTGCGCCACGCCAAAGCGGGAAAGCGCTCGGAGTGGACCGGTGACGACGTGCTCCGCCCGCTCACCGAACCCGGTATCCGCCAGCGCGACGCATTGCATTCGCTGTTGCGGTTGTTCGGCCCGGAACGCGTTCATTCGGCGCCTCGAACCCGCTGCGAGCAGACTCTGGAGCCGCTCGCGGCGGAGCTGGACGTGGTGGTGGAATCGGAGCCCCTCCTGTCCGAAGAGGGCTACGTGGCCGATCCCGAGGCCGGTCTGCGGCGCCTGCTGCGGATCGCCGCCCGGCCGGGCATGACGGTGGTGTGCAGCCAGGGCGGGGTGATTCCGGACCTGGTGAGCCGGCTGGCCGACCGGGGCGGGCTCTCCCTCGGCGAGGTGCACAGCCGCAAGGGCAGCGTGTGGACGCTGGCGTTCCGGAGCATCCACGACGGGTCGGACGGCACGGGACCGAACCTGCGCCTGGCGGCGGCCGACTACCTGGACGACCCGGTCACCTGACGCGCGAGGCGGGCCTTGCGGCCCGCCCGCACCGCCCCGAACGCCGTAAACGGGCGGCGTCCTACCCGCGTGGGGTCAGGACGCCACCCGTTCAGGCCCGAGAATCGACTCGCCTGGGAAGCGAGTTCTCACTTCTTGGTGGTCTTGCGCGTCGTGGTCGCCTTGCGGGTCGCCGGACGCGTCGTCTTGGCGGTCGTCGACTTGGCCGTGCTCTTGGCCGCGGTCTTCGGGGCCGCCTTGGCGGTGGTCGCCTTCTTCGGCGCCGCCTTGGAGGCGGTCGACCTGCTGGTGGTGGCGGCCTTGGTGGTGGTCCGCGCCTTGGTCGTGCCGGCCTTGGCGGTGGTCGACTTGGTGGCGCGGGTGCCCGCCGTCTTGGTGGCGGCGGACTTCGGCGCGGCGGCACGGGTCGTGGAGGTCTTGGCGGCGGCGGCCCGCGTGCCAGCGGCCTTGGTGGTCGAGGCACGGGTGCCCGACTTGGCCGCGGTGGCGCGCGGCAGTTTCCGGGTGCCGCCGATGACTTCCTTGAACTGGGTGCCTGCGCGGAAGGCGGGGACGTTGGTCTTCTTCACCTTGACGGCCTCGCCGGTGCGCGGGTTGCGAGCGGTGCGAGCGGCGCGGGCGCGCTTCTCGAAAACACCGAAGCCGGTGATGTTGACCTTTTCGCCCTTGTTGACCTGGCGGACGATGATGTCCACCACGTCCTCCACCGCCTTGCTCGCGGTCTTCTTGTCTCCGAGGCGTTCCGCCAGAGCCTCAATGAGTTGGGCCTTGTTCACTTCAGTCCCTCCCAGGACAACAACGGCCCCGTCGGGCCGACTCATGCCCACGGTAAAGCCCCGAACAAACAAATGCCATTCGCCACGCCCCATTTTTTCGTTGGCGCATGGGCAATCGTGTCTGTCCGGAGCGGTCCCCGTGCCTGGCCGGAGGACTGTTCTGTTGAGTTCCCGGTGGCGCGTTTTTCCTTTCACGAGGGGAAAAACGCGCCCCGGAGAGGCCCTCTGGTCAGCCCGCGCGGGCGGGCAGGGTGGCCGGTTTGAAGCTCGGCCGGGTCTTCTCAAAAGTGTCGATCGTCTCGGCCTGCCGGAGGGTCAGACCGATGTCGTCGAGACCTTCCAGCAACCGCCAGCGGGTGTAGTCGTCGATCTCGAAGGGCACCGTGAGGTCCTTGGCGTGCACCGTCCGGGCCTCCAGGTCGACGGTCACCGCGGTGCCCGGCTCGGTCTCCAGCAGCTTCCAGAGCAGTTCCACATCGGACTGCTCGCAGCGGGCCGCCAGCAGCCCCTGCTTGCCGGAGTTGCCGTGGAAGATGTCGGCGAAGCGGGAGGAGATGACCACCCGGAAGCCGTAGTCCTTCAGCGCCCAGACGGCGTGCTCCCGGGAGGAGCCGGTGCCGAAGTCGGGCCCGGCGACCAGAACGCTGCCGTTGCGGAAGTCCGGGTTGTTGAGCACGAAGTCCTCGTCCGCCCGCCAGGCGGCGAACAGGGCGTCCTCGAACCCGGTCCGGGAGACCCGCTTGAGGTAGACCGCCGGGATGATCTGGTCGGTGTCCACGTTGGACCGGCGCAGGGGCACGCCGACCCCGGTGTGCGTCTTGAACGGTTCCATCGTCGCTGCTCCTGGTGGGTAGGGGTGGTCAGTCGAGGTCTTCGGGCGAGGAGAGGGTGCCGCGCACCGCGGTCGCGGCGGCCACCAGCGGCGAGACCAGGTGGGTGCGGCCGCCCTTTCCTTGCCTGCCCTCGAAGTTGCGGTTGGAGGTCGAGGCGCTGCGCTCCCCCGGGGTGAGCTGGTCGGGGTTCATGCCCAGGCACATCGAACAACCGGCCGAACGCCATTCCGCCCCGGCGGCGGTGAAAACCTCGTTGAGCCCCTCGGCCTCGGCCTGCTTGCGGACCTTCATCGAGCCCGGCACGACCAGCATGCGCACGTCCGAAGCCACCTTGCGGCCCTTCAGAACGTCCGCTGCGGCCCGAAGATCTTCGATCCGGCCGTTGGTGCAGGACCCGAGGAACACCGTGTCCACGGCCACCTCGCGCAGCGGAGTGCCCGCTTCCAGGCCCATGTAGTCCAACGCCTTCTCGGTCGCGAAGCGCTCGCTCTCGTCGGCGATGGCGGCGGGATCCGGGACCCGCTCGCCCAGCGGCAGGCCCTGACCGGGATTGGTGCCCCACGTGACGAACGGGGTCAGCTCGTCCGCGTCGAGGGTGACCTCGGCGTCGAACTCGGCGCCCTCGTCGGTGCGCAGCGTCTTCCAGTACTCGACCGCGGCGTCCCACTCCGCGCCCTCCGGGGCGTGCGGACGGCCCTGCAGGTAGGCGAAAGTGGTCTCGTCGGGGGCGATCATGCCGGCCCGCGCGCCCGCCTCGATCGACATGTTGCACATCGTCATGCGGGCTTCCATCGACATCTTCTCGACGGCGCTGCCCCGGTACTCCAGCACGTAGCCCTGCCCGCCGCCGGTGCCGATCTTGGCGATGACGGCCAGGATCACGTCCTTGCTCGTGACCCCCGGGCGCAGCGTGCCCTCGATGTTGATGGCCATGGTCTTGAAGGGACGCAACGGAAGCGTCTGGGTCGCCAGCACGTGCTCGACCTCGGAGGTGCCGATGCCGAAGGCCAGCGCGCCGAACGCGCCGTGGGTCGAGGTGTGGCTGTCGCCGCAGACGACAGTCGTGCCGGGCTGGGTGAGGCCGAGCTGGGGCCCCACCACGTGCACGATGCCCTGCTCGGCGTCGCCCATCGGGTGCAGGCGGATGCCGAACTCCTCGCAGTTGCGCCGCAGGGTGTCGACCTGGGTCCGCGAAACCGGGTCCGCGATCGGCAGGTCGATGCCCGTGGTGGGCACGTTGTGGTCCTCGGTGGCCAGCGTCAGGTCGGGACGGCGCACCGGCCGCCCCGCCAGGCGCAGCCCCTCGAATGCCTGCGGGCTGGTGACCTCGTGCACGAGGTGGAGGTCGATGTAGAGCAGGTCGGGCTCGTAGCCCTCGCCGCGGCGCACGATGTGCGCTTCCCAGACCTTCTCCGCGAGCGTCTTGCCCATCGCTCCTCCGCGTCGAGCAGTGGTGACCCCGCCGGGGTCACATCCCATGAAGTGGACTTCCCAGATGACGAGAAGTTAGTATCGGTACGTGGGACAGCATAGCGGTATCGGAGTACTGGACAAGGCGGTGGCCGTCATGCAGGCCGTCGCCAGCGAACCGTGCGGCCTCGCCGAGCTGTGCAGCCGGACCGGGCTGCCCAGAGCGACCGCGCACCGGCTGGCCGTGGGCCTGGAGGTGCACCGCCTGCTGCGGCGCGGCTCCGACGGCCGCTGGCGGCCGGGCGCCGCGCTGGCCGAGCTGGCCGGCGGGGCGGTCGACCCGCTGCTGGAGGCGGCCGCCCAGGTGCTGCCCAAACTGCGGGACGTCACCGGGGAGAGCGTGCAGCTCTACCGCCGGGACGGGATGCAGCGGCTGTGCATCGCGGCGGCGGAGCCGCCGAGCGGCCTGCGCGACACGGTGCCGGTCGGCAGCGCGCTGCCGATGGCCGCGGGTTCCGGTGCCAAGGTGCTCGCCGCGTGGGCCGACCCGGCGACGCAGCGGGCCGTGCTGGCCGAGGCGGTCTTCGGCGAGCGGACCCTGATGGAGGTCAAGCGCCGCGGCTGGGCCCAGAGCGTCGCCGAGCGCGAGTCCGGGGTGGCGAGCGTGTCGGCGCCGGTCCGGGACTCCGGCGGCAGCGTGGTGGCGGCCATATCGGTGTCCGGGCCGATCGACCGGATGGGGCGTCGCCCGGGCGCCCGCTGGGCGGCGGACCTGCTGGCGGCCGCGGACGGCCTGCAGAACCGCCTCTGAGGCGCCGCGAACGGGTCGTGGCGGCTTCTTGCCCTCGCCCCACGACCCGACGCGGCGGAGAACGTCTCAGCCGCCGAGAGCGGCCCGCTCTGCCAGCCGGCCGAAGCAGTGCCAGCACGGTGACGCCAGTTCCTGCCGCCCCACCCACAGCGCACACCCTCCGACGCCAGGACCGACGTCCAGGCAAGCAAAAGCGGCGGGGCCGGTATGTCCTCGACACACCGGCCCCGCCGCTTCTTCCGTAGTCCCGACGGGATTTGAACCCGCGCTACCGCCTTGAGAGGGCGGCGTCCTAGGCCGCTAGACGACGGGACCGCGCTACGGGTAAAAGACTACAACACCCTTTCACGTCCCTCGCACACCCCCCTCCCCCAAGCCATCACCGCAGGCAGAAGGCCATACACGCCCCAAGCACCACCCCAAACCCGCCGAAGCCACGCCCTGGACGCCCGGTGTAGCAACGCCCACACCCACACGGCGGCATCGGCATTCCAACCGAAAGCGCGCCCACAACCCCAAGCACGCTCACCGCACTCAGCCATTGGATCGCCGCTGGACGGATGCCACCGCTGCCCCCATTGCACGACCACGATCGGACGACTCGCGCCCTTATATCCGAGCCGAACCGCACTCAAGCAGAGCAATAGACGGCCCCAATACCCACCAGCGAAGCAAAGACCCGCCCAAAAGCCCGGTGCCGAAGTAACGACGCCTCCAAAGCCCAGAGCGAACTAAAGACCCCGGAAAGCCGCGACGAACCCGGGACCGCCGGAAAGCCGCGGTGATGCTGCGACCGCCGGAAAGCCGCGGCGAAGCCGGAACCGCCGGAAAGCCAGAGCGATGCCGGGACCGTCGGAAAAGCCAGGGATGAAGCAAGGACCGTTCCAACGCCAGGGTGATGCCGGGGCCGCCCGGAAAGCCAGGGTGAAGTCGGGCCCCGCCCCCAAAGCCAGGGGCGAAGTAAAGCCAGGGGCGAAGTTCGGTTCCGCTGGTCCCAACCCAGGCCGGGAACGCCCAATAAAGCAAGGAGCCAACGAAAAGCAACCACCGCACCGTGGGGGGTCCCGGGGGGCTCGGCCCCCCGACAACAAAACGAAACGGACCCCACTCGCGCTCTACGCGAGTAGGGTCCGCCCATCCGTGTAGTCCCGACGGGATTTGAACCCGCGCTACCGCCTTGAGAGGGCGGCGTCCTAGGCCGCTAGACGACGGGACCGCGTGAGATCACCGAGTCGATATCGGCTGGCGATGCCGACTTCGGATCTTCTCGCTGGGGTACCAGGACTCGAACCTAGACTAACTGAACCAGAATCAGTCGTGCTGCCGATTACACCATACCCCATCGGCTTCGGCGTCCAGCCACTCGTTTCCGGGCTTCTTGGAGGGAAGTCCGGCTCCCGGGCCGCTGTCCGCCTTGCTGCAGAGAATATTAGACCATCGCCGGAAGGCCCCGGAAAACACCCCCCTCCTGGAGGGATTTTCGCAGGTGAGCAAGGCAGTGGCGGCCCGGGAGCCGGGCGCGGTCAGCGGGCCGGCCCGAAGACCTCGCGGCAGTCCGGGGAGGGCATGCGGTGGTCCTGGGCGGGCATCCAGCCCTGCGTCTGGACGAGGTCCGGGTGCAAGTCGCACACGAGCAGTTCGGGGAGCTCGCTCAGGCTGTTGATCACGCGCACCCCTGCGGGCGGGTCCACCCGCTGCGGGCCGCGGTTGAGCCAGACGCCGTGCATGCCGGCCGCCGACGCGCCCTGCGCGTCGGTGTCGAGCCGGTCGCCGACGTGCACGACCTCCTCGGGGCGCATGTCCAGCGCCGCGCACGCGGCCTGGAAGATCCCGGCCTCGGGTTTGGCGATGCCGACCTCGCCGGAGATCAGCAGCGCGTCGAAGGTGTCGGCGAGCCCGACCGAGGCGATCTTCTTGCGCTGGTACGCGCTGGGCGCGTTGGTGATGACCGCCAGCTTCAGACCGGCGGCGCGCAGCCACTCCAGGCATGGTGCGGCGTCGTCGAAGAGCGCCCAGGCGCGCTGCATCGCCGCCATGCGCACCGATTCGCGGCGCGCCGCCTCGGCGTTGCTGAGCTCCTCCCCGAATGCGGCGAAGAACGCGCGGGTGCGTTCGGTGCACATCGAGTCGAAGCCGATCTCGCCGGCGACGAACCGCGCGTAGTGCTCCTCCGTCGTCCGCCGCCACACCGGCCACGCACCGTCGTTGCCGACCAGAGCGTGCAGTCCTTGCCGGGAGGAGGACTCGTTGTCCAGCAGTGTGTCGTCGATGTCCAGGCACACCGCCCGAACGCGGCCGACCTTGGTCTGTACGGGTGGGCGAGCTGCCGATATCTCAAGCGCGGATGTCACTCCGAGAGGCTAGGCGTTCACATGCCGTATTCGACTCGCCCAAGACGGTGATAGTGGAGGCGCTGATTCGGTTGAGTGCGAAAGTAGGCCCCCGCGAGGCTGATCAGCTCAGCGGCGCGCGCAGACGTCGTAGCGACACCTCGCGCCCCAGCAGCTCCATCGACTCGTACAGCGGCGGCGAGACGGTGCGTCCGGTGACGGCCACCCGCACCGGCGCGAAGGCCTTGCGCGGCTTGATGCCGAGGCCGTCGACGACCGACTCCTTGAGGGCGGCCTCGATCGCCTCCGTGGTCCACTCCGGCAGCGCGTCCAGCGCCGAGACGGCGGCTTCCAGCACCGGCCTGGCGTCCTCGCCCAGGGCCTTCTCGGCCGAGGCCGGGTCCGGGGCGAAGTCGTCGCCGTCGAAGAGGAAGCGCATCATGCCCACCGCGTCGGAGAGCACGATCAGCCGCTCCTGCACCAGCGGTGCCGCGGCGCGGACCGTGGCGAGCTGCTCCTCGGTCGGCTCGGCCGGGAGCACGCCGCCGGAGACGAGGTAGGGCACCACGCGCTCGAGGAAGTCGTCCGGCGCCAGCGCGCGCAGGTGCGCGGAGTTGATGGCGTCGGCCTTCTTCTGGTCGAAGCGGGCGGGGTTGGAGCTGACGCGGCCGATCTCGAAGGCCTCGACCATCTCGTCCAGGGTGAAGACGTCGCGGTCCTCGGAGATCGACCAGCCGAGCAGCGCGAGGTAGTTCAGCAGCCCCTCCGGCAGGAAACCCCGGTCCCGGTGGTGGAACAGGTTGGACTGCGGGTCGCGCTTGGAGAGCTTCTTGTTGCCCTCCCCCATGACGAACGGCAGGTGGCCGAACTCGGGGGTGAAGTCGGTGACGCCGATGCGGCGCAGCGCGTCGTAGAGCGCGATCTGGCGCGGGGTGGAGGAGAGCAGGTCCTCGCCGCGCAGCACGTGCGTGATGCGCATGAGCGCGTCGTCGACCGGGTTGGTCAGGGTGTAGAGGGCGTCGCCGTTGCCCCGCACCAGCACCGGGTCCGGCACCGAACCCGCCGGGAAGGTGATCTCCCCGCGGACCAGGTCGTCGAAGGTGATGTCGTGCTCGGGCATCCGCAGCCGCAGCACCGCGTTGCGGCCCTCGGCGCGGAAGGCGTCCTTCTGCTCGCCGGTGAGGTCGCGATCGGCGTTGTCGTAGCCGAGCTTGGGGTCGCGGCCGGCCGCCTTGTGCCGGGCCTCGACCTCGTCCGGGGTGGAGAAGGACTCGTAGAGCTCGCCCGCCTCCAGCAGCCGCCGCGCGACGTCGGCGTAGATGTCGCGCCGTTCGCTCTGCCGGTAGGGGCCGTGCTCGCCGCCGACCTCGGGGCCTTCGTCCCAGTCGAGCCCGAGCCAGCGCAGCGCGTCGAGCAGCGCCTGGTAGGACTCCTCGCTGTCCCGGCTCGCGTCGGTGTCCTCGATGCGGAACACCAGCTTGCCCTGGTTGTGCCGGGCGAAGGCCCAGTTGTAGAGGGCGGTGCGGATGAGGCCGACGTGCGGGGTACCCGTCGGCGAGGGGCAGAACCTCGCCCGCACGGCACGGTTCGGCTCGCGGCCCGAGACTGCTTCTGCGGTGGCTTCTGGCGTGCTCATAACGCGTTCAGCGTATCCAGTCGGCTTCCGCCCTTGACCGGCGAGTCCCGGCAGGGCACCCTGAGGTTATTCAACAACCGTTGAAATCTTGGAGGATCGCGATGGAGCGAACGACGTGTTGCATCATCGGCGGCGGACCCGCCGGCATGGTCCTCGGACTGCTGCTGGCCAGGGCGGGCGTCGAGGTCACCGTCCTGGAGAAGCACAACGACTTCCTGCGCGACTTCCGCGGTGACACGGTGCACCCGACCACCCTGCAGCTCATGGACGACCTCGGGCTCGCCGAGCGGTTCGCCGAGCTGCCCCAGCGCAGGCTCCAGACCGTGCGCGTGCCCACCGGCCCCCAGGGACGGTTCCTGACGCTCGGCGACTTCCGGACGCTGCCGATCAAGTACAACTACATCGCCCTGGTGCCGCAGTGGGACTTCCTGGACATGCTGGCCGACGCGGCCAAGCAGGAACCCACCTTCCAGCTCCGGATGAACACCGAGGTCACCGACCTGGTCCGGGAGGGCGGCCGGGTCAACGGCGTGCGCTACCGCACCAGCGACGGCTCGACCGGGGAGCTGCGCGCCACCATCACCGTCGCCTGCGACGGCCGCAGGTCGCTCGTGCGCGACCTGCCGGAGCTGGGGCTGCACGACTTCCCCACCCCGATGGACGTGCGGTGGTTCCGGGTCCCGCGCCACACCGACGACCCCGCGGGGGCGATCGGCATGATCCGCCGGGGCTCGTTCACCGCGATGATCGACCGCGGCGACTACTTCCAGGTCGCCAACATCATCGCCAAGGACACCGACCCCGAGGACCGGGCCGGGCCGGTCGAGGCGTTCAACGAGCGGCTGCGCGCGAACATCCCGTGGCTCGGGGACCGGGATCTGGTGCGCGACTGGGACGACGTGAAACTGCTGCACGTCACGCTGGACCGGTTGCGCAAGTGGCACCTGCCGGGCCTGCTCGCCATCGGCGACGCCGCACACGCGATGTCACCGGTGGGCGGCATCGGCATCAACCTGGCCGTGCAGGACGCCGTCGCGGCGGCCCGCCACCTCGCCGTACCGCTGCGCGAGCGGCGCCTGCGGCGCGGGCACGTGGTGGCCGTCCAGCGCAGGCGCTGGCTCACCACCGCGCTGGTCCAGCGCCTCCAGCGCGCGATCCACGACAACGTCGTGGAACCGGCCCTGCGCGGGGAGATCGACTTCACCGACAGCATCCACCCGCCGCTGCCGCTGCGCGTGGCGAACAGGCTGCCCTGGCTGCGCAGGGTGCCCGCCTACCTGCTCGCGTACGGGGCGATGCGGGAGCGGCCGCCGCGGGCGTCGCTGCGCTGAGAACGCGGAGTCCGGGCCGCGGCTCCGATGCGGAGCCGCGGCCCGCCTGGTTCAGCCCTGCTGCACGGGGTTGGTCAGGGTGCCGAGGCCGTCGATGGAGACCGAGACCTTCTGGCCCGGCTGCATCGGGCCGACACCGGCCGGGGTGCCGGTGAGGATGACGTCACCGGGCAGCAGCGTCATGATCCGGGAGATCCACGAGACCAGCGCGCCGACGTCGTGCAGCAGCAGCGAGGTGCGGGCGTCCTGCCTGACCTCGCCGTCGAGCTCGGTGCGCAGCGCGAGGTCGGCGGGGTCGACGGTGGTGTCGATCCACGGTCCCAGCGGGCAGAACGTGTCGTAGCCCTTGGCCCGCGTCCACTGCCCGTCGGCCTTCTGCTGGTCGCGCGCGGTCACGTCGTTGGCGATCGTGTAGCCGAGCACGACGTCGGTGCCGCGCGCCTCTGGGACGTCCTTGCACGGCTGGCCGATCACGGCCGCCAGCTCGCCCTCGAAGTCCACCCGCTCGGAGTTGGCGGGCAGCTTGATCGGGACGTTGGGCCCGATCACCGAGGTGGAGGGCTTCATGAAGATCACCGGCGTCTCCGGCGCCTCACCGCCCATCTCCTTGGCGTGGTCGGCGTAGTTCTTGCCCACGCAGATCACCTTCGACGGCAGGATCGGGGCCAGCAGCCGGACGTCGGCCATCGGCCACCTGCGCCCGGTGAAGGTCGGGTCGCCGAACGGGTGCTGGTCGATCTCGACGGCGAGCACCTTCTCCTTCGGGGCGGCCGGATCCGGTTCGAGCGCGACGAACGACACCCCGTCGGAGTGGGCGACACGTGCCAGGCGCAAGGCAGGACCTCCGTAGTCAGTCAGTAGAACCGCGGCGCACGGACCCCTCAAGGGTCCCATGCGACCGATGTGGACCTCCCGGCCCCGCACGCGGCCGCCCGTCCTGGCACCGCTGACGCGGGGCGGAGCGGTAGCCGTGCCACGCGACGGCGGGCCGTGGCGGAAGCCGCTGCCCCGGTCAGGAGTTGTGCGAGGCGACCGCGTCGCGCCGCATGGCCTTGAACGCCAGCGCGTCGCACAGCGCCAGCCAGCTCGCCTCGACGATGCTGCCGTGCACGCCGACCGTGGTCCACTCCTGGTCGCCGTCGCGGGACTCGATGAGCACCCGGGTCACGGCCTCGGTGCCGTGGGTGTCGGTGAGGATGCGGACCTTGTAGTCGGCCAGCTCGACCGACTCCACCCACGGCAGGTGCGGCACCAGCGCCTTGCGCAGAGCGGCGTCGAGCGCGTTCACCGGGCCGTTGCCCTCAGCGGTGGCGATGACGCGTTCCTCCCCGACGTGGACCTTGACCGTCGCCTCCGACACCACCGAACCGTCCTGGGCGTGGTCGAGCAGGACCCGGTAGGACTCCAGCTCGAACGGCGCGTCGGGCGGGGCCTGCTCGCCCTCGGCGGCCGCGACCTCGCGGCGCAGCAGCAGTTCCAGTGAGGCGTCGGCGGCCTCGAACGACCACCCGCGCGCCTCCAGCTCCTTCACCCGCCGCACCGCGCCGGTGACCGCCTCCGGCGAGTCGCTGAGGTCCATGCCGAACTCGGCGCCCTTGAGCTCCAGGCTGGCCCGGCCGGCCATCTCGGTGACCAGCACCCGCATCCCGTTGCCCACCCGGGCGGGGTCGATGTGGTTGTAGAGCTCCGGGTCCACCTTGATCGCGCTGGCGTGCAGACCGGCCTTGTGCGCGAACGTGGACGTGCCCACGTAGGCCTGATGGGTGTCCGGCGCGAGGTTGGCGATCTCGGCGATCGCGTGCGAGACCCTGCTGAGCTCGGCGAGCCTGCCCTCCGGCAGCACCGGCATGTCGAGCTTGGTCGCGAGGTTGCCGATCACCGGGAACAGGTCGGCGTTGCCCGCCCGCTCTCCATAGCCGTTGGCGGTGCATTGCACGTGGGTGGCGCCGGCCTGCGCGGCGGCGACGGTGTTGGCGACGGCGCAGCCGGTGTCGTCCTGGCAGTGGATGCCGGCCCGGAAACCGGTGCGCGCCACGACCTCGGTGACCGTCTCCGCGAGCTGCGTCGGGAGCTGCCCGCCGTTGGTGTCGCACAGGACCACGACGTCGGCGCCCGCACCGGCCGCGGCTTCCAGGACCCGCAGCGACGTGTCCGGGTCGAAGGCGTAGCCGTCGAAGAAGTGCTCGGCGTCGAGGAAGACCCGGCGCCCCTCGCCGACCAGGAAGCGGACGGTGTCGGCGACCATCGCGCAGTTCTCGGCCACGTCGGTGCGCAACGCCCGCTCGATGTGCCTGCGGTCGGACTTGGCGACCAGCGTCACG
The DNA here is from genome assembly GCF_018141105.1 of Saccharopolyspora erythraea. Classification (NCBI taxonomy): domain Bacteria; kingdom Bacillati; phylum Actinomycetota; class Actinomycetes; order Pseudonocardiales; family Pseudonocardiaceae; genus Saccharopolyspora; species Saccharopolyspora erythraea. Next base: position 6,901,857 of record NZ_CP054839.1, read on the forward strand.
ACCGGTGCCTGGGAGTCGAGCAGCGCGCGCACCTGCGGGTCCTCGTGCGCCTGGGCGCCCGCGCGGCGGGTCGAGCCGAAGGCCACGAGCGCGGCGTGGCGCAGCTCGAGCTCGCCCGCGGCGGCGCGCTGGAAGAACTCGGTGTCCTTCGGCAGGGCACCGGGCCACCCGCCTTCGATGAAGCCGACCCCCAGCGAGTCCAGCAGCCTGGCCACGGCGATCTTGTCGGTGACCGAGTAGGAGATGCCTTCCCGCTGGGCGCCGTCGCGCAGGCTGGTGTCGTAGACGTGGAACTCGTCGCCCAGGGGGGTTCCTGCCGGAGTCGTGCGAGTCACTGGGGTCTCCCGTCGGCTTGGGGTGGAGGCGTTTCGAGGCACAAAAAAGACCCCCCGCGAATGCGAGAGGTCTGCGCGCCGGGGGTGCGGAGTCGTCACCCGGCGCGCTGGCCGATAATGATCGTGCTGTGGAAAGCCACGCCCGTATGCTGCCACATCCGGAATTCGAACCAAGCCCTGGGCCAGGAATCCCACTTCGTGGAACGACTGCGGTACTCGCACGCGGCTCTGAGTACGGCTCACACGGCCGCGATGGACTTCGGTTCACGAATCGATCGAATTCGCCGTTTCGATTCTCCAGTGAATTCCCGGATAGTCCCGGCGAACGTGCGGAACCGTGCTAATCGGACTCCGCGCGGCGTTTGACGGCGTCCAGCTTCCGGTCCCAGCTGGCGGCCAGCGCGGCCATCCAGCGCGCGGTGAGGTCCAGCGGCTCCGGCCGCACCGCGTAGCGGACCTCCCTGCCGTGCCTGCGGGAGACCACCAGCCCGGCCGCCTCCAGCACGCCGAGGTGCTTGACGACCGCCTGCCGCGACACCGGCAACTCGGCCGCCAGCTCCGTCGCGCTCGCCTCGCCCCGCTCGCCGAGGAGGTCCAGCAGCCGCCGCCGGGTGCGGTCCGACAGCGCCACCAGGACCTCGTCGACCCCGCCGCCGCGCTCGCTCACCCTCGCCGCTTCTCCGCGTTCTGCTTGACCTCGTCGATGACCTGCGCCCACCCACCGGTGTTGTCGTCCCAGGCGCCGCGCCGCTTCTGCTCGTCCAGCTCGAGCGCGGCGAAGCCGCTCTCCACCACCCGCAGCCGGGTGCCGTGCGCTTCCTCGGTCAGGGTGAACTCGACCAGCGTCGAGTTGCCCTCCACCGGCTCCTCACCCGGGAAGGCGCTGGCCCACCGGTAGGAGAGGCGTCGGCGCGGGTCGACCTTCTCGACGCGCTGCGGGAAGCTGCCGTACTCGTGGTGCTCGGACACCAGCAGCGCGCCCTCCTCCACCCGGGCGCCCGCCGGGTCCGCCTCCCCCAGCCAGAACGAGGGCTCGACCAGCTCCTGCCACACCCGCTCGACCGGTGCGGCGATCACGACCTCGCGTTCGATCCTGTCGGCGACCATGGCCGGCTCCTTACTCCTCGACTCCAGACGCAACCCCAGGGTTGCACGTGCCCGGAGGTGGCGCAACCCACCGGTTGCACCTCGTTGCGGAGAAAAGCGCCTCCCCCATGCCGGGGAAGGCGCTCTCCTGTCGTTTCGGCGTGCCGGACGCCGGGCCTCACGCCTGCTGAGCGACCTCGCGGGAGGAGACCAGCGCCGCGAGCCGGTCGCCGATGGCGAACGTCGCGCCCGGAGCCGAGTGGTCGCGGGTCGCGAGGTCGAACGCGACCGCGGCCTCGACCCTGCGGGCCGCCTCGGACTGGCCGACGTGGTCCAGCAGCAGCGCGACCGACAGCACCGCGGCGGTCGGGTCGGCCGTGCCCTGGCCCGCGATGTCGGGCGCGCTGCCGTGCACCGGCTCGAACATGCTCGGGTTGCGGCGGGTGGCGTCGATGTTGCCGCTGGCCGCCAGCCCGATGCCGCCGGTGACCGCCCCGGCGAGGTCGGTGATGATGTCGCCGAAGAGGTTGTCGGTGACGATGACGTCGAACCGCGACGGGTCGGTGACCATGTGGATCGTGGTGGCGTCCACGTGCTGGTAGGCGACGGTGACGTCCGGGTGCTGCAGCGACACCTCCTCGACCACGCGCGACCACAGCGACCCGGCGTGGGTCAGCACGTTGGTCTTGTGCACCAGCGTGAGGTGCTTGCGCGGCCGGGACGCCGCCCGCGCGAACGCGTCCCGCACGACGCGCTCCACGCCGAAGGCGGTGTTGATGCTGACCTCGGTGGCGATCTCGTGCGTGGTGTCCTTGCGCAGCAGGCCGCCGTTGCCCGCGTACGGGCCCTCGGTGCCCTCGCGGACCACGACCATGTCGATCTCACCCGGGTCCGAAACCGGGCTCTTCACGCCCGGGTACAGCCGCGCGGGGCGGAGGTTGACGTGGTGGTCCAGCTCGAAGCGCAGGCGCAGCAGCAGGCCGCGCTCCAGGATGCCGCTGGGCACCGACGGGTCGCCTACCGCGCCGAGCAGGATCGCGTCGTGCTGGCGGAGCTCACCCAGCACCGACTCCGGCAGGAGTTCCCCGGTGGCGTGCCAGCGAGCGGCTCCGAGGTCGTATCGAGTGATCTCGGTGTCGGGGACGACCTCACCGAGGACCTTGAGCGCCTCGGCCACCACCTCCGGCCCGATCCCGTCACCTGGGATCACAGCGAGCCGCATGTACACACCTCCCGAGTACCACCCCGACCCGCGGGGCTTTAACCATTGCGCCGAAGGCTACCGGCATCATCGCGACCCCAGGCACGCCGGACCCACCAAGTGGTTGATCTCTCCCGATTGGCGGGACACCCGGAAGGGTGCAACGTCCAGGCGCGAGCCCGTGTCCAGCGAAAAGCGGGGGGCCGCCGCACCGAATGCGACGGCCCCCGCAGCCCTCGTTGGCCCCTTCGGGTCGTTTTCCACCGGCCGAAGGGACGCGACGGCGGGTCCGGATGCCGGGACGACCGCCCCGCCGGGGCGCCCGGCCGGCCGCCGCGGGTGCGGCGGCTCCGGCCGGTGCGGCGGTCACTCGAAGGTGACGGCGCGGACCACGCGAGCGCCGACGGCGGCGCCGATCGGCTCCAGCACCCCCGCGTCGACCGGCCGGTCCACGCGCAGCAGCATGACGGCGTCGGAGCGCTCGGTGGTCTGGCTGACGGTCGCGGCCTCGATGTTCACCCCGACCTCGCCGAGCAGGGTGCCGACCTTGCCCATCACGCCCGGGCGGTCCGGGTACTCCAGCAGCAGCAGGTTGCCCTCGGCGCGCAGGTCGAAGTGCCTGCCGTTGACCTCGACGATCTTCTCGACCAGGTTGCGGCCGGTCAGCGCGCCGGAGACGACCGCGAAGCGGCCGTCGGGCAGGCCCGCGCGCACCGAGACGACGCTGCGGTGGTTCGGGCTCTCCGGCGAGGTCTGGAGCTCGACGTTGACCCCGAGCTCCTCGGCGAGCTGCGGCGCGTTGACGAAGGTGACCTGGTTCTCGACCGCACCGGAGAACACCCCGCGCAGCGCGGCGAGCTGGAGCACCGAGACGTCCTCGTCGGCGAGCTCGCCGCGGGCCTCCACGGTCACCGAGCTGGGCGTGGCGCCCAGCACCGCCGACAGCACCTGTCCCAGCTTCTGGGTCAGCGGCAGGTACGGGCGCACCTCCTCGCCGACGGCACCGCCCTGGACGTTGACCGCGTCCGGCACGAAGTCGCCGCGCAGCGCCAGCAGCACCGAGCGGGCGACGTCGGTGCCCGCGCGGTCCTGCGCCTCGGCCGTGGAGGCGCCCAGGTGCGGGGTGGCCACGACCTTGCTCAGCTCGAACAGCGGGCTGGAGGTCGTCGGCTCGGTCTTGTACACGTCGATGCCCGCGCCGCCGATGTGGCCGCTGCGGATGGCGTCGGCGAGCGCCTCCTCGTCGATCAGGCCGCCGCGCGCGGCGTTGACGACGAGCATGCCCTTCTTGGCGCGCTTGAGCTCCTCGGCGCCGATCAGGCCGAGCGTCTCGGCCGTCTTGGGCAGGTGGATGGAGATCGCGTCGGCGCGCTCCAGCAGCTCCTCCAGGCTGACCAGCTCGATGCCGAGCTGGGCGGCCCTGGCGGGCGACACGTAGGGGTCGTAGGCGATCAGCTCGGTGCCGAAGGCGGCGACCCGCTGGGCGAAGAGCTGGCCGATCTTGCCGAGCCCGACCACACCGACGGTCTTGCCGTTGAGCTCGACGCCGCTGAAGGAGCTGCGCTTCCACTCGCCGGCGCGCAGGCTCGCGTCGGCGGCGGCCACGTTGCGCGCGACGGCGAGCAGCAGGGCGACGGCGTGCTCGGCGGCGGAGACGATGTTGGAGGTGGGGGCGTTGACCACCATCACGCCGCGCTCGGTCGCGGCGGGCACCTCGACGTTGTCCAGCCCGACACCGGCGCGGGCCACGACCTTGAGCTGGGTGGTCGCGGCGAACACCTCCGCGTCGACCTTGGTGGCCGAGCGGACCAGGAGCGCGTCGGCGTCGCGGACGGCATCGAGCAGCGCCGGACGGTCGGTGCCGTCGACGTGGCGGATCTCGACCTCGTCTCCCAGTGCGTCGAGCACGGACGGGGCCAGCTTCTCGGCGATCAGGACGACAGGACGGCTTGCGTTGGTCACGGGCGCGCTCCAAAAAAAGATCACGGTCGAAGCAGGGCACGACGTTGTGCCCGGACGGTCGGGAAGTTTAACGGGAGTTTGAGAATCCGTTCACAAGGGTGTAGCCCGGATCACCGGACCGGAAGCGTCCCGGCCCGGGCCCGCTCGCCGAGATTGCCACGAATTGTCCGCCACCGCCGGGTGAATCGCTCACGGCTCGTCGAATTCGCCGTCCTTGGCACCCTCGACGAAGGCGTCCCACTCCTCGGGAGTGAACACCAGCACCGGCCCTTCCGGATCCGCGCCGTTGCGCATTCCGACGTAGCCGTCCACGAAGGCAACCTCGACGCCGGGCTCGTCGTCCTCTTCGGTGCTGGTGATCCACTCGGCATTGCCGAAGTCCAGCTTGTGCCTGATGTGCGCCTTGTCGTCGACGATCTCGTTCTGTTCGTTCACAGCGCGCACTCTATCGCTGACCCAACGCATCGCGATCGGGCGTTTGCGGGGCAATTTTTATGAAAGTTTTGCGTGATTCGACGCGACAGGTTGCGCTTTCAACGGTATGGAGCGCGGAGAAGGCAACAGCCCCGCACGGGCGGACTCGTGCGGGGCTGTGCGCGGCGTCGACGGACGGCACGAAACCTCGGTCGGCACCGATGTGGCAGTGCCGGAGCCGTCATCCGGCCGGAGGCCGGATGGTGCTTCGCACCGTCTGAAGCGCCGTCTGGCGCCTCGGATCAGGCTCCCTGCTGAGTCCAGGACATCAGGGACCGCAGCTTCTTGCCGACCTCTTCGATCTGGTGGGCGTTGCCCTGGTCCTGGAGCTTGTTGAAGTTCGGGCGGCCCGCCTCGTCCTCGGCCACCCACTCCTTGGCGAAGGTGCCGTCCTGGACCTCGGCGAGGATCTTGCGCATCGACTCCTTGACGTGGGCGTCGATCACGCGCGGACCGCGGGTGAGGTCGCCGTACTCTGCGGTGTCGCTGATGGAGTAGCGCTGGCCCGCGATGCCGCCCTCCCACATCAGGTCCACGATCAGCTTGAGCTCGTGCAGCACCTCGAAGTAGGCGATCTCCGGCTGGTAGCCGGCCTCGACCAGCACCTCGAAGCCGGTCTGCACCAGGGCGCTGGCACCGCCGCAGAGCACCGCCTGCTCACCGAACAGGTCGGTCTCGGTCTCCTCGGTGAAGGTCGTCCTGATGACGCCCGCCCGCGCACCGCCGATGCCCGCGGCGTAGGAGAGCGCCAGCGCCTGGGCGCCGCCCGAGGCGTCCTGCTCGACCGCGATCAGGCACGGCACGCCCTTGCCGTCGACGAACTGGCGGCGCACCAGGTGGCCCGGCCCCTTCGGGGCGACCATCGCGACATCCACATCGGACGGGGGCTTGATCAGGCCGTAGCGGATGTTGAACCCGTGGCCGAAGAACAGCGCGTCACCGCTCTTCAGGTTCGGCGCGATGTCGTCGGCGTAGATCTGGCGCTGCTTGGTGTCGGGCGCCAGGATCATGATCAGGTCGGCCTCGGCCGACGCCTCGGCCGGGGTGAGCACCCGCAGGCCCTCCTCCTCGGCCTTGGCGCGCGACTTGGAGCCCTCCGGCAGGCCGATCCGCACGTCCACCCCGGAGTCCCGCAGGCTCAGCGCGTGGGCGTGGCCCTGGCTGCCGTAGCCGATGACCGCGACCTTGCGGCCCTGGACGATCCCCAGGTCCGCGTCGGCGTCGTAGAAGATCTCAGTTGCCATGTTGGTTCAGTGTTCCTTTCGGGCGCCAAGAACGCCCGTTCACGGGTGTCCGCGCTGGCAGCGCGGACGCGGACAGTACGGATAGGAGGTAGTTGCGCGCGCCTCAGCGCGCGGCGGTGGCGGTGATGGAGCGCGGACCGCGGCCGATGGCGATCGACCCGGACTGCACCATCTCCCGGATCCCGTAGGGCTCCAGCATGCGCAGCAGCGCGTCGAGCTTGTCGGCGTCCCCGGTGGCCTCGATGGTCAGCGCCTCCGGTGAGACGTCGACCACCTTGGCCCGGAACAGCTGCACCGTCTCCAGGACCTGGCTGCGCACCGACGCGTCGGCGCGCACCTTGACCAGCAGGAGCTCCCGCTGCACCGAGGCCCCCGGCTCCAGCTCCACGATCTTGATCACGTTGATCAGCTTGTTGAGCTGCTTGGTGACCTGCTCCAGCGGCTGGTCCTCGACCGAGACCACGATCGTCATCCGGGAGATGTCGGGGTGCTCGGTCGGTCCCACGGCCAGGGACTCGATGTTGAAGCTGCGCCGGGAGAACAGCCCGGAGACCCTGGCCAGCACGCCGGGGACGTTCTCCACCAAGACGCTGAGCGTGTGTCGGCTCATCGGCGCCTCACCCCTCGTCCTCGTCGAACAGCGGGCGGATGCCGCGCGCCGCCATGATCTCGTCGTTGCCGGTTCCGGCCGCCACCATCGGCCACACCTGCGCGTCCTTGCCCACCACGAAGTCGATCACGACGGGTCGGTCGTTGATCTCCATCGCCCGCTGGATGACGCTGTCGACGTCCTCTTTGGACTCGCATCGCAGCCCGGCGCCGCCGAGCGCCTCGGCCAGCAGCTTAAAGTCCGGGATGCGGTGCTTGTGGGTGCCGAGGTCACTGTGTGAGTAGCGCTCGGCGTAGAACAGGTTCTGCCACTGACGGACCATACCCAGGTTGCCGTTGTTGATGACCGCCACCTTGATGGGCAGGTCCTCGATGGCGCAGGTCGCCAGCTCCTGGTTGGTCATCTGGAAGCAGCCGTCGCCGTCGATGGCCCAGACCGTCCGGTCGGGCATGCCCGCCTTGGCGCCCATCGCGGCGGGCACCGCGTAGCCCATGGTGCCCAGGCCGCCCGAGTTGAGCCAGGTGCGCGGGTTCTCGTAGCCGATGAACTGCGCCGCCCACATCTGGTGCTGGCCGACGCCCGCGGTGTAGACCGCCTCCGGGCCGGCGATCTTGCCCAGCCGCTCGATGACGTACTCCGGCGAGAGGCTGCCGTCGGCGGGCTCCTCGTAACCCAGCGCGAAGGTGTCGCGCCAGTGCCGCAGCTGCTCCCACCACGGGTCGAGGTCGGCGGTGCCGTGCTCCTCGGTCGCTGCCCCCACGGCGTCGATCAGCTCGGTGATGACGTCCTTGCAGTCGCCGACGATCGGCACGTCGGCGTTGCGGTTCTTGGAGATCTCGGCCGGGTCGATGTCGGCGTGCACGACCTTGGCCTCGGGGGCGAAGGACGAGAGCTGGCCGGTGACCCGGTCGTCGAACCGGGTGCCGAGCGCGATCAGCAGGTCGGCGCGCTGCATCGCGGCCACGGCGGCGACCGTGCCGTGCATGCCCGGCATGCCCAGGTGCTGCGGGTGCGAGTCGGGGAACGCGCCGCGGGCCATCAGCGTGGTCACGACCGGGATGCCGGTGCGCTCGGCGAGGCTGCGCAGCTCGGCGGTGGCCTCGGCCTTGAGCACGCCGCCACCGACGTAGAGCACCGGCCTGCGGGCCGCGGTGATCAGCTTGGCCGCCTCGCGGACCTGCTTGCCGTGCGGCTTGCTGGTCGGGCGGTAGCCGGGCAGCTTCATCTCCGGCGGCCAGGTGAACGACGTCGTGCTCTGCTGGACGTCCTTGGGGATGTCCACCAGAACCGGGCCGGGGCGGCCGCTGTTGGCGATGTAGAACGCCTCGGCGATGGTGCGCGGGATGTCCTCGGGCGAGGTGACCAGGAAGTTGTGCTTGGTGATCGGCAGCGTGATGCCGCAGATGTCGGCTTCCTGGAAGGCGTCGGTACCGATCAGCGAGGTGCTCTGCTGGCCGGTGATCGCCACGACCGGGACCGAGTCCATGTGCGCGTCGGCGAGCGGGGTGACCAGGTTGGTCGCGCCGGGGCCGGAGGTCGCCATGCAGACGCCGACCTTGCCGGTGGCCTGGGCGTACCCGGTGGCGGCGTGGCCCGCGCCCTGCTCGTGGCGGACCAGCACGTGGCGGACCTTGGTCGAGTCGAGCAGCGGGTCGTAGGACGGGAGGATCGTGCCGCCGGGAATTCCGAAGACCACCTCGCAGCCCACGGCCTCGAGCGAGCGGACCAGCGCCTGCGCGCCGGTGAGCTTCACCGGAGCACCGCTGGGCGGGGCGGGTTTGGGACGTTGTCCGGGCGGGGGAGCCGGGACCGGGCTCTGCCTGGTGTTGGCGCTGGTCATCGGATCTGCCTCTTGGTCGACAGGACGGGTCGGAGATGGGGCCGGGCACGAAAAAACCCCCGCAGACCAGACGTTGGTCTTACGAGGGTCGGCGCGTCGACGGTGTGAACTTCCTAGGCGTCGACGCGCCAGGAAATTACGAGAAGGTCGATCAGTCGCTGCATGTCCTGGACGTTAACGGCAACGACGTAGCCGCGTCAAACCATGCGGGACACTTCTCCCAGATCCTGGACGCGCGTTCCTCCTGACGGGTCCCGGGGCCGGGGCCGAAACCGCAGGTGAGACGATCCGATCGTGAGCGATTCCGCAGCCGGGCAGGAGCCCGGGAACCCCACGAACGAAGACGAGAGAGCTCGGTCACAGGACGGTCCTTCGTCGTTGACCTACCGCATCACACCGGTCTCCCTGCTGGCCGCGCTGACCGTCCTGATCGGCGTGACTCCGGTGGCGTGGACGGCCGGCCCGTGGGCGCTGTCGCTCTACCTCATCCCGCTTGCGCTGGTCGTCTGGGTGCTGCGCACCCGCACCACGATCGACGCGACGCACATCACCGCCCGCCGTGTGCTGGGCAGCACCCGGATCGGCTGGGACGAGATCGCGTCCTTCCGGCTCGACGAGCGCCGGTGGCTGCGCGCGGTGCTGAACTCGGGCAAGGAGGTCGTGCTGCCCGCCGTGCGGGTGCGCGACCTGCCCAGGCTCGCCGCGGTCAGCGGCGGCCGGATCCCGGATCTCACGGAGCGGACGGCCGGGGACGCCGACGCCGAGGCGTCGCCGGAGGCGGCGGAGCCGCAGGCCGACGCGGCAGCGTCGCCGGAGGCGGAGACCGCCGAGGCGACCGGGGAGCCGGAGGCGAGCCGGGAGGCGGGAACGCCGTCGGGCGCGGAGGCCGCGGCGTCGCCGCAGGCGGCGCCGGCGTCCGCGGCGGAGCCGAAGGCGGAGGGCGGCGAGGCCCCGGCGGAGCCGGGCCAGCAGCGGCCGTCATCGGAATCCGGGACGACCTCCCGCGAGAAGACGGAGTAATCTCGCGTCCACCGCGACTTCCCTCGCCGACCAGGGCTCGCCCTGCGCCCGGCGCCACGAGTGAACAGCTCGGCCGAGGAGCGAGGACTCACGGGCCGGCACCGCCCGGCCCATCGCCGACGAGTCGGCAATCCGCCGCACCACCCCGCCGCCCGCGGGCGGCCGCCTGTCGACAGGAACAGAGACTCACCATGCCCCAGCTGCGTTCTCGCACCACCACCCACGGCCGGAATGCCGCAGGCGCCCGGTCGCTGTGGCGGGCCACCGGTATGACCGACGACGACTTCGGCAAGCCGATCGTGGCGATCGCCAACTCCTACACCCAGTTCGTCCCCGGGCACGTCCACCTCAGGGACCTCGGCGACGTCGTGGCGGAGACGATCCGCGAGGCGGGCGGTGTGCCGCGCGAGTTCCACACCATCGCCGTGGACGACGGCATCGCCATGGGCCACGGCGGCATGCTCTACTCGCTGCCGTCGCGCGAGCTGATCGCCGACTCCGTCGAGTACATGGTCAACGCCCACCAGGCGGACGCCCTGGTCTGCATCTCCAACTGCGACAAGATCACCCCGGGGATGCTCAACGCCGCGATGCGGCTCAACGTCCCGGCCGTGTTCGTCTCCGGTGGTCCGATGGAGGCGGGCAAGGCGGTCGTGGTCGAAGGCGTCGCCCAGGCCCCGACCGACCTGATCACCACCATCGCGGCCTCGGCCAACGCCGCGGTCGACGACGACGGGCTCAGCGAGGTCGAGCGTTCGGCGTGCCCGACCTGCGGGTCGTGCTCGGGCATGTTCACCGCCAACTCGATGAACTGCCTCACCGAGGCGCTGGGGCTGGCACTGCCGGGCAACGGCTCGACGCTGGCGACCCACGCCGCGCGCCGCGCCCTGTTCCAGGAGGCCGGCCGCACCGTCGTGCGCATCGCCAAGCGCTGGTACGCCGACGACGACGAGTCGGTGCTGCCGCGGTCGGTCGCGAGCAAGGAGGCGTTCGAGAACGCCATGGCGCTGGACATGGCCATGGGCGGCTCGACGAACACGGTGCTGCACACGCTCGCCGCCGCGCGCGAGGGCGAGATCGACTTCACGCTGCAGGACATCGAGGACATCAGCCGCCGGGTGCCCTGCCTGTCGAAGGTCAGCCCGAACTCCGACTACCACATGGAGGACGTGCACCGCGCGGGCGGGATCACCGCCATCCTCGGCGAGCTGGACCGCGCGGGCATGCTGCACCGCGACGTCCCCTCGGTGCACAGCGCGAACCTGACCGAGTGGCTGGACCGGTGGGACATCCGCGGCGCATCGCCGTCGCAGGAGGCGATCGAGCTGTTCCACGCCGCGCCGGGCGGGGTGCGCACCACGAAGGCGTTCTCGACCGACAACCGCTGGTCCTCTTTGGACACCGACGCCGCGGGCGGCTGCATCCGCGACGTCGCGCACGCCTACACCGCCGACGGCGGTCTGGCGGTGCTGCGCGGGAACCTGGCCGAGGACGGCGCGGTCGTCAAGACCGCCGGGGTCGAGGAGGAGCTGTGGGCCTTCCAGGGTCCCGCCCGCGTGCTGGAGAGCCAGGAGCAGGCGGTCTCGGCGATCCTCAACCGCGAGATCCAGCCCGGTGAGGTGCTGGTGATCCGCTACGAGGGGCCGGCGGGCGGCCCGGGAATGCAGGAGATGCTGCACCCGACCGCGTTCCTCAAGGGTTCCGGGCTGGGCAAGAAGTGCGCGCTGATCACCGACGGCCGGTTCTCGGGCGGGTCGTCGGGCCTGTCGATCGGGCACATCTCGCCGGAGGCGGCCAACGGCGGCACGATCGGGCTGGTGGAGAACGGCGACCAGATCCGCATCGACGTCCGCGAGCGCAGGCTGGAGCTGCTGGTCGACGAGCAGGTCCTGGCCGAACGGCGGGCGAAGATGGATGCCTGCGAGCACCCCTGGCAGCCGGTCGGACGCGAGCGTCCGGTGACCGCCGCGCTGCGCGCGTACGCGCGGCTGGCGACCTCCGCCTCCTACGGCGCCGTCCGCGACGTCAGCAAGTGAGGTCGTGACGACCGCTGGTCCTTGGAACGACTGGGGCCCCGCACTCGGCGAGTGCGGGGCCCCTTCGCTTGGTGTCCGCCTTGCTCGTCACGGCGCCTCGCGGGCGCCGGACCGCGGCGACGCGGTCGTCAGCGCAGCAGCAACAGGACCGCCGCCGACGCGCCCGCCGCGATGACCAGGCTGATGAAGCCGAAGATGACCGGGCGGCGGAACCACACGCGCCCGTAGTCCAGCGCCACCCGTCCCGGGCCGGTGAACATCAGGCCCAGCGCCATCGCGCCGAGGGTGACCTCGAACTCGACGCCGCCCCCGCTGGCGAAGAAACCGGAGCCGAAGTTCAGCGCCACGGCGTTGGCCATGACGCCGACGATTCCGGCCGCGGCAAGCGGGGTGAACAGCCCGAGAACCAGCAGTGCGCCCGCACCGAGCTCGGTGCCGCCGGTGACGAGCGACAGCGTGGCCGCCTGCTGGAAGCCCATACCGGTCAGCGCCTGCGCGAACCCTTCGGGACCGGGGCCCCCGAACGCGCCGAAGAGCTTCTGGGCACCGTGGGCTGCGAAGATGCCGCCCAGCACCAGCCGCATGACGAGCAGGCCGAGGTCGGCGCCGGCGTGCCAGCGCAACGGCTTGCGCTCGTTGCCGAGGTCGTCGTAGTAGTCGTCGGAGCCGCCGACGACCGACGTCGCATCGGCCTCGCTGTAGCCGTAATCGTCGTCGTAGTAGTTGTAGCTCTGGACGCCGAGGCCCTGGGTTCCCGCGGGACCCTGGGACGCGGCCCCGGCCGGGGCGTTCGTGCCTTGCGTGCGATCGTCGGGGTAGCCGCCCTCGCTACCGGGGCGATCGTCGTGGATCCTCACGCGGGCAAAGGCTAGGGCATGTCACCCCGCTGGGCGACCCTCGACAGGCAATCCTGTCCAACATTGTGACCGCGGGTTTATACCGCCGATCCCGCCGCAGGTCGCTGAACTGGCCCGATGTCCGGGCACTGGAGGAGATCGCGCCCTGGAGTGGACGGACGAACGCGCAGCGTGATCAACACTCGGATTCCGCCCCGGATTCCCCGGAGTGCAACGGGTTCCCACCGGATCAGCGGTTGCGGCAGAATGCTGCGATGGCCGACCACGTGGAATTCGGCATCGGTGCGGCTGACGACCCGCTGCGCGCGTGGCACACCGAAGCCGCCGACGACCAACCGGCGCTGCTGCTGTGCCCCGGACTCGGCGCGATTCCGGGAATCCGCGAGGACCTGCTGCGCCCCGGTCCCCTCGCCCACGCCATGAGCTGGCACCACCGCGGCGGTTTCGGCACGCCGATCGAACGCCACGTCGACGACGGGCTCGCCGTGCTGGACGCCCTGGGCGTCAAGACCTGCACGCTCGCGGCCTTCTCCGCCGAGACGGGCGTCGCCGCGGAGTTCGCACGGCGCCACCCCGACCGCGTGCGCGGTCTGCTGCTCGTCGGCGGAATTCCCGGCAGCAGCGTCGATTCCCTCGCCGCGGCGCTCGGTGTTCCGGAGGTCCTGCGGCGGCTCGCGAAGCTCGCCGGCACCAGCTCGCTGCGGATGTCGGCCCCACTGCTGGAGTCCGTGCTACCCCGCATCCCGACACCGGAGCTGTCCACGATCCTGTTGCAGCACAGCGGTTTCATGCTGCCCGGCGGCGAGACCGCCGCGGTGTCGGAGGCGGTTCGCGGGTTCCTGGCCCAGGAGTGGCGCTGGTACCTGCCACTGCTGGCGGACCCGGCTCGGGAGTGGTCGCTGGAGGGCCTGGACTGCCCGGTGACCGTGCTCGCCGGGCGCTACGACGTGCTGTCGGACCTGCGCGCGCTGGGCCGGGCGGTAGCGCCGCTGCCGCAGGCCCGGCTGCGGGTGCTGGACACCTCGCACTTCGTGCCGTTCGAGGCACCGGACGCGCTGCGCGACGAACTCGGTCTGCTGCTGCACCGCGTGCAGACCGTCGAGTGCGCGCGGCTGGGCATCGACCCACCCGCCCCGCGCCGCAGGCGCGTCCGCTGGAAGGTCCCCGAAGTCGGCACCCCGCGCCACCCCATCCCCTACCCCCGCTGAGCGTTCGCGCCCGCGCTGGACGGCGGCACTTCCAGCGGTGCGAACTCGACCCGTCCCTGCGGGAGCTTCTGCGTGGTGACGTGCGGTCCGGCTGACGCACCGCACCCGGCTCACCGGGCGTTCACGGGGCTCGGATTAGGCTCGGGCGTCGTGGCAGGTTCGATGCGCAGGAGTCGGGTTCTGGTGGGCGCGTTCGCGGCGGTCGGCGCCCTGCTGACCGGCTGCGCGCAGTTCCCGGACGAGCACACCGGCGCGTGGAAGGAACAGCCGTCGCTGGAGCCGCAGACCGGCCCGCAGCCGTCCATCGAGGGCGAGGAACCGCCCGCCGAGAACGTGCCTCCGCAGCAGCAACCGCCGGCCAACGGCTGCCACGATCCCGATCCCGCCGTCGTGGCGACCTGCCTCGACCCGATCGGCGCGGTCGTCGTGCTCCCGGACGGCCAGAGCGCGCTGGTCGGTGAGCGCGCCACCGGCCGCGTGCTGCGCGTGCAGCGCGGCGCGCCCCCGGTCGAACTGGCGCGGATCCCGGTGAACACCGCCGGCGGCGGCGGACTCACCGGCCTGGCGCTTTCCCCCACCTACCACGAGGACGAGCTTTTCTACGCCTACGTGACCACCGGCAGCGACAACCAGGTCGTGCGGGTGGCGCCAGGAGACCGGCCGAAGCCGGTGCTCACCGGCATCCCCCGCGGTGGCAGCGGCAACGGGGGCGCCCTGGTCGACGACGGCAGGGGCGCGCTGCTGGTGGCGACCGGCAACGCGGGCAACCCGGCCAACGCGGCCGATCCGGCGTCGCTGGCCGGGAAGGTCCTGCGCATCGACGGCTTCGGCAAGCCGGCACCGGGCAACCCCGACCCGGCCTCCCCGGTGCTGGCCTCCGGGCTCTCCGCGCCGGGCGGGCTGTGCGCCGCGGCCCAGACCGGCACGTACTGGGTGACCGACCGCGGCGGCCCGCAGGACGCGCTCTACCAGGTCAGTCCGGGCAGGCCGCTCGGCTCACCGGCCTGGACGTGGCCGGACCGACCTGGCGTGGCGGGTTGCGTCGCCTCGCCTGCGATCGTGGTCGTGGCGCTCAGCGACGCCAAGGCGATGTTCAGCCTCAACCCGACGCCGGAGGGCGCGTTCACCGGTCAGCCGACGAAGGTCCTGGAGAACACCTACGGCCGGTTCTCGGCGACCGCTCTCGGTCCGGACGGCCTGCTCTGGGCGGGCACCGCGAACAAGGTGGGCGGTCAGCCCGTGCCCAGCGACGACCGGGTGGTGCGCATCGAGCCGCCGACCGGTGGCACGGCGGGCAAGGACTGAGCACTCCTGCCGGATGCGGTCAGGCGGCTCCGCCGTTGATCCCCCGGTGCGTCAGCTCGGTCAGCAGGTCGACGGCCGCTTCGTCGCTGATGGACCTGGCCAGCGGGGCCTCGTCCACCAGCCGCGCGCTGGCGAACTGCCACCACAGCCCGGAGATCGCCAGCGCGACGGCCTCGGGCTCGGCCGGGAGGCCGCCGATCCCTCGCAGGTGCTGGGCGAGGTGCCGCAGGTCCGGTTCCAGCAGCGCGGTGAGCCGGTCGGCGAAGCGCGCGTCGACCAGCGCCGCCTGCCGCAGCGCGACCAGCTCGACCCGATGCGCGCGGGCGAACTCCCAGAACCTGGCGACGTGCCAGCGGATCGACTGTCGCCGCGAGAAGTCCTGGTCGTGGCCGGGGTCTGCCGCCACCGCCCGGTCGGTCTCGGCGAGCACGTCGGCGAGCAGGGATTCCAGCAGCGCTTCCTTGTCCGCGAAGTGGTTGTAGAACGAGCCCGCTGACCGGCCCGCCTCGGCGGTGATGTCGGTGATCCTGGCGTTGAGGTAGCCGGCCCTGGCGAACACCCGCTTGGCCGCCGCCTTGAGCGCGGCCTCGGTCTCGGCGGCCCTGGCCTTGCGGGTGCCTGCCGCGGGGGTCGTTCCCGGGCTCCCGGGTGTGGGCGTCGACGTCACCGGTGCATGTTAGCGACGCGGTGGTGCCCGGGAACGTCCACGAACGCCTGGTCTCGGCTCTGCTTTGCACTCGCCTTGACAGCACGGCGCCACGCCCTCAAAGATGAATTCAAATTCACTGAATTATGATTCATCGAGGAGTGCGGATGGACGTCGAGGTGCTGATCGCCGGTGCCGGGCCCACCGGACTGGCGCTGGGCATCCAACTGGCCCGGCGCGGCGTGGCGTTCCGCATCGTCGACGCGGCCGCGGAGCCGTTCGGGGGCTCGCGCGGGGACGGGCTGCAACCACGGACGCTGGAGGTCTTCGACGACCTGGGTGTCATCGACGAGGTGCTCGCGGCCGGGGCGCCACCGGCGCCGCTGCGGGCCACCATCGGCGGCCAGTACGCCGGCGAGCGGCGGATCGCCGAACCGGCCGAACAGACCCCGGACGTGCCCTACCCGAACCCGTGGGTCGTCCCGCAGTGGCGCACCGAGCGGATCCTGCGGTCGCGTCTGACCGAGCTGGGTGCCGACGTCGAGTGGGCGACCGGGCTGGTCGGTTTCGAACAGGACCGGGACGGTGTGACCGCGAAGCTGAGCTCCGGCACCGTGCGCGCGGCACACCTGGTGGGCGCGGACGGCGGGCGCAGCACCGTCCGCAAGGCGCTCGGCGTCGGATTCCCCGGCCACACCGACGAATCCCTGCGCATGCTCATCGCCGACGTCCGCGCCGACGGGCTCGACCCGGCGCGCGGGCACTGGTTCGCCACCGCCGACGAGCCAGCGAGGGGGATCGCGCTGGCGCCGCTGCCCGGGACCGGGTACTTCCAGGTCAGCGTGCCGGCCGCGGACGGCTTCGAGCCGACGCTGCCCGCGCTCCAGCGGTTGCTCGACGAGCTGTCGGGCGGCGCCGGGGGCCAGCTGCTCGAGATGGGCTGGTCCGCGATCTGGCGTCCGAACGCCCGGCTGGCGCAACGGTTCCGGGTGGGGCGTGTCGTGCTCGCCGGGGACGCCGCGCACGTGCACCCGCCTACCGGCGGCCAGGGCCTCAACACCGGCGTGCAGGACGCCTACAACCTGGGCTGGAAGCTCGACGGCGAGCCCGGACTGCTGGACAGCTACGAGGCCGAACGCAGGCCTGTGGCCGCCGCCGTCCTGGGGCTGAGCGCTCAGATCCTGCGCCGCCACACCAAGGGCGACGCGGACGCGTACCGCCGCGGCGCCGAGACCCGGCAGCTCGGGATCGGCTACCGCGAAAGCCCGCTGTCGCGCGAGGAGCGCACCGAGCCCGGCGCCGTCCGCGCCGGCGACCGCGCACCCGACTCCCCCGTGCTCGACGCCGACGGACACCCCGCACGGCTGTTCGACCTCTTCCGCGGCACCCACTGGACCCTGCTGGCGTTCGGTGCCGAACCGCCGCAGGCCGATTCGTCCGTCCGCGCCCACCGGGTGGACCACGACCGCCTGCCGGGCTCCATTGTGGACGTCGACGGCCACGCACGGCGCGCCTACGACGTCACCGACGGCACCCTGGTGCTCGTCCGCCCCGACGGCTACATCGGCCGGATCTGGCAGGAACCCCAGGACGAGTTTCAGATGTGGCGTGCGTAAGTGGGCGCTTGGCGGAACTCAGCCGCCTTCTCGCTCCGGAATCTCCGACCGACGTATGTCCGCTCTGACGGACCGGGCGGAAGCCGTGCCAGGATCTGCTCCGGGAGGCCCGAAGACGGCCCGGTGTGCCGGGCCGGCGGCGGTCTCCCCGGCGCGGTGACCCGACACCGCGCTCCCCTGCGTGGTGAACTCGTAGGCACCCGGTAGGCAGGGACCGCGACCAGGACCGACGACCAAGGGCACCATGAGCCTCAACGAGCTGTACCTCGCACTGCTCGCCGGCGGCGTGGTGCTGCTGGCGAGCATCGTCGCGACCCGCTTCACCTCCCGCGCGGGCCTGCCCAGCCTGCTGGTCTTCCTCGCCCTGGGCGTCCTCATCGGCGAGGACGGGCTGGGCGTGCAGTTCGACGACGCGCTGCTCGCGCAGAACCTCGGCACCGCGGCGCTCGCGATGATCCTGGTGGAGGGCGGCCTGACGACCAGGTGGCCGGACGTGCGCAGGCTCGTCGCCCCGGCCACCGCGCTGGCCACCGTCGGCGTGGTCGTCAGCGTCGTGGCCACCGCGCTCGGCGCGCATCTGCTGCTCGGCTTCGACTGGCAGCTCGCGCTGCTGCTCGGCGCGATCGTGGCGTCGACCGACGCGGCCGCCGTGTTCTCGGTGCTGCGGACCCTGCCGTTGCCGCAGCGCATCCGCGGGCTGCTCGAAGCCGAGTCGGGGTTCAACGACGCCCCGACCGTCCTGCTGGTGCTGTTGTTCAGCGCCGTACCGCTGCGGTTCGACGGGCTGGCCACCGCCGCGGGCATCGTCTACGAGCTGGGGTTGGGCGCCGCCGTCGGCCTGGTCATCGGAAAGTTCGGCGCGATGACCCTGCACCGGATCGCGCTGCCCGCCTCCGGGCTCTATCCCCTGGCGACTTTCGGCCTGGGCATGGTCGCCTTCGCCGCCGGCGGCGCGGCGCACGCGAGCGGCTTCCTCGCCGCGTACCTCGCCGGCGTGGTGCTGGCCAACGCCGGCCTGCCGCACCGGTCGGCGACCCGCTCGTTCGCCGAAGGCGTGGGCTGGCTGGCCCAGATCGGGCTGTTCGTCCTGCTCGGCCTGCTGGTCACGCCGAGCGAGCTGCCCGGCGCCGTGCTGCCCGCCCTCGTCATCGGCCTGGTCCTGCTGCTGATCGCCCGGCCGCTGTCGGTGACGGCCAGCGTGGCGGCGTTCCGGGTCCCCTGGCGGGAACAGGCGTTCCTGTCGTGGGCCGGACTGCGCGGCGCGGTGCCGATCGTGCTCGCGACCTTCCCGATCGTGCAGGGCGTGCCGGGCAGCGCCCGGCTGCTGGACATCGTCTTCGTGCTGGTGGTCGTCTTCACCCTCGTGCAGGGCCCGAGCCTGCACGCGCTGGCCCGGTCACTGGGTCTGGTGCGGGCCGACACCGCGCGCGAGGTCCACGTGGAGTCCGCGCCGCTGGACGTGCTCGACGCCGAGATGCTCACCCTGGCCATCCCGGACCAGTCCGGGCTGCACTACGTCAGCGTGCTCGAGCTCCGGCTCCCCGGACCGAGCGTGATCACGCTGGTCATCCGCGAGGGCCGCACCTTCGTGCCGCAGCCCGAAACCCGGCTGCTCGGCGGCGACACCCTGATCATCGTCACCACGAGCGCGCACCGCGAGGACACCGAGCGGCGGCTGCGCGCGATCAGCCGCCGCGGCAAGCTCGCCCGCTGGTTCGGCGAGCACGGCGAGCCCGACTAGGTTCTGTGTTCACGAGCGGCGGAGCCTCTTTCGGTGCGGGACTCAGCCCGACCACCCGTCAAGCGCCCAGCTACGCAAGCCCCTGAAACACGTCCCAGGACCCGAGGACACCCGCGCGGGTCACCGGACCTCCTTGCGCGGCAACGGCTCCGCCTGTCCCGTTTCCCCGCCTGCCACGGGCGGCAGACCGAGCACGCCGCGAACCGCTCGCTCGGCGAGCTCGACGTCATGCGGAGCGGCGCCGGCGAGGTGGATGCCGAGCCCGTGGACCGCACCGAGGTAGGCCAGCGCCGTCTCGCGGGGCGGCGGTCCCGGCGGGAGCTCGCCGCCTGCCCGGGCGGCTTCGATGCGCTCGGCCGTGGTGGCGACGAAGCGGTCGGCGACCGCGGTCACGGCCCGGCCGACCGGGTGGTCCTGCCCGGCGAACTCGATGTGCAGGGTCATCATCACGCGGGCCACGTCGCGCCGGCAGTAGGCGACGTGGCCCCGCGCGACCGCGATCAGCGCGTCCAGCGGGTCCGCGCCGTCGCCGAGGCTGCCCACGTCCTCGCCCCAGGTCCGCACGACCCACTCCACCACCGCCAGCGCCAGCTCTTCCTTGTTGGCGAACAGGTGGTACAGGGCCCCGCGCGTGTAGCCGGCGTCGGCGGCCACGCGCTCCAGCCCGAGGTTGTTGTACCCGTACCGGGACAGCCCGCGCGCCGCCGCTTCCAGCAGGGCGTTCCTGGTGTGCGCGCGCCGGTCCGCCTGGGTCCGGCGGGAGGGTCTCGATTCCACCGCATCAGCTTACGTACATACACGCCTGTATGTAATGTGGCCGTAGGCCATGGCGCCACGCCTCGCCGGGAGGAGTCAGGGAAATGGCAGAGAGCAGCCCCCACCAGGACCAGCCGAGCTTCGAGCCGGCCGTCCACCAGCAGCACCCCGTCGCCGAGTCGACCCGCTCCCTCAGCTCGATCAGCGATCCCGACTACGTCGACCAGTTCACGATGGCCGCCGGCCTACCGGGCACGTCCCCGGAGCAGTGGGCTCGCACGGCGACCGAAGACGTGCTGGGGCGCCAGGCTCAACTGCTGTGGCGCGGCCTCCTCGGCCTGCGGCTCAAGGCGTCGCCGGACCGGGTGGCGGGATGGCGGATCGGTGGTCGAGGGGACGGCTGGGTTCGGCTCGAGGCGAGTTCCTGGCTCATGACCGCGAACCTGGTCCTGGAAGCCGGCGACGACCACGTGTCCCTGACGACGTTCATCCGCTACGCCCGCCCGCTCGCGCGACGCGTGTGGGAGCCGACGTCCAGGAAGCACCGGCAGATCGTGCCGGACGTGCTGCGCACCACCTACCACCTGATGGAGCGCAAGGCCCAAGCCGCGCAGGAGCCCCGGCGGCAGGCGCGTGAACGTGTAAGCCGCGCGGCCCCCGGGTAGGACGACGGCATGCGTTACGACGAATTTCTCAAGCACCTGAAAGAAAAGGACGGCATCGAGACCCCGGACCGGGTCAGCACCATCGTGCTCGAGGAACTGGGAAGCCGCCTGGAAGGCCAGGAACCGGCCGATCTCGCCGGCCAGCTTCCGCCCGAGCTGAAGGAGCCCTTGATCAAGCACACCGGTGAGGCCGAGAAGTTCGGCGCGGACGAGTTCTTCCGGCGCATCGCCGAACGCGAAGGTCGCGGTGGCGAGCCGGAAATCGGGCGGGCCCACGCCCGCGCCGTGCTGGGAACCATCGCGAAGTTCGTGTCCGAGGGCGAGCTGGAGGACGTGCGTTCGCAGCTACCGGCGGACTTCCGCGAGCTGGTCGCGTCCTGACGCCGTGCGGGGGTCAGGGCCTTCCGGCCGCCGCCCGCACGGCGACCGGAAGGCCCGTGGTCACTGACCGCAGGCGGCGAGAACCAGCTCGCGGACGCGCTTGGCGTCGGCCTGGCCCTTGGTCGCCTTCATGACGGCGCCGACGATGGCGCCCGCGGCCTGCACCTTGCCGCCGCGGATCTTGTCCGCCACGTCCGGCTGCGCGGCCAGCGCCTCGTCGATCGCGGCCTGAAGCGCGGAGTCGTCGGAGACGACCTCCAGGCCCTTGGCCGCGACGACCTCGTCCGGCTCGCCCTGGCCGTCGAGCACGCCGTCGACGACCTGGCGGGCGAGCTTGTTGGTCAGCTTGCCCTCGGCGATCAGCTCGATCACCCGGGCCACCTGCTTCGGCGTGATAGCCAGCTCCGGCAGCTCCACGCCGCGCGTGTTGGCCTGCTGCGTCAGGTAGGCCACCCACCATGAACGCGCCTCCGCGGGCGGGGCGCCCGCGTCGACGGTCTCGGTGACCAGCTCCAGCGCACCGGCGTTGACCAGGTCGCGCAGCTCCTCGTCGGAGAGCTTCCACTCCTCCTGCACGCGCTTGCGCCGCTCCCACGGCAGCTCGGGCAGCGTCCCGGACAGCTCCTCGACCCACTCCCGCGACGGCGCGATCGGCACGAGGTCGGGCTCCGGGAAGTACCGGTAGTCCTCGGAGGTCTCCTTGGGACGACCGGCCGAAGTGCTCGCGGTGGACTCGTCGAAGTGCCGCGTCTCCTGCACGATCGACCCGCCGGAGGCCAGCACGGCGGCGTGGCGGCGCATCTCGTAGCGCACCGCCCGCTCCACGCTGCGCAGCGAGTTGACGTTCTTGGTCTCGGTGCGGGTGCCGAACTCCGCGGCGCCCTTGGGCATCAGCGACACGTTGGCGTCGCAGCGCAGCGAGCCCTGGTCCATCCGGACGTCGGAGACGTCCAGCGAGCGCAGCAGGTCGCGCAGCGCCGTGACGTAGGCGCGGGCGACCTCCGGCGCGCGCTCGCCGGCGCCGGTGATCGGCTTGGTGACGATCTCGATCAGCGGCACGCCCGCGCGGTTGTAGTCCAGCAGCGAGTGCTCGGCACCGTGGATGCGGCCGGTGGCGCCGCCGACGTGCAGCGACTTGCCGGTGTCCTCCTCCATGTGCGCCCGCTCGATCTCCACCCGGAAGGTGTCGCCGTCGTCGAGCACGACGTCGAGGTAGCCGTCGAAGACGATCGGCTCGTCGTACTGCGAGGTCTGGAAGTTCTTCGGCATGTCCGGGTAGAAGTAGTTCTTCCGCGCGAACCTGCACCATTCCGCGACCTGGCAGTTCAGCGCCAGGCCGATGCGGATGGCCGCCTCGACGGCCTTGCCGTTGACCACCGGCAGCGCGCCCGGCAGACCCAGGCACACCGGGCACACCTGGGTGTTGGGCTCGGCGCCGAAGGCGTTGGCGCAGCCGCAGAACATCTTGGTCGCCGTGGACAGCTCCACGTGGACCTCGAGGCCCAGCACCGGGTCGAACCGGGCCAGCACCTCGTCGTAATCCATGATCTCGGCTACCGCGGTCACTTCTCGGCGTCCTCTCCCCGGCGCAGCGTGCGCACGGCCAGCGCGGTTCCGGTGATCAGACCGAGGGTGGTGATGACGGTGTCGGCCAGCGCCAGCTTGTCCTTGTTCGCGCGCGCGTCGCGGAAGCTGGCGCGCAGCCCGAAGACCGCCGAAAGAACGGAGACGAGCTGGAAGACCGCCTTCATCTTGGGATTCATCTTCACGCTACCTCCAACTCCGGAACACGATCGATCAGCGGACCGCCCTGCGCGGCGTCGCGGGCGGTCTCGTAGGCCGCGCCGACCCGGTAGAGCCGGTCGTCGGCCAGCGTCGGGGCCATGATCTGCAGGCCCACCGGCAGCCCGTCCTCATCGGACAGTCCACTCGGGACGCTCATGGCGGCGTTGCCCGCCAGGTTGGCCGGGATGGTGCACAGGTCCGCCAGGTACATCGCCATCGGGTCGTCGACCCGGGCGCCGATCTCGAACGCCGTGGTCGGCGTCGTCGGCGAGACCAGCACGTCGACCTGGGCGAAGGCCGCGTCGAAGTCGCGGGTGATCAGCGTGCGGACCTTCTGCGCCTGGCCGTAGTAGGCGTCGTAGTAGCCCGACGACAGCGCGTAGGTGCCGAGCATGATGCGGCGCTTGACCTCGGGGCCGAAACCGGCCTCGCGGGTCAGCGACATGACCTCCTCGGCGCTGCGGGTGCTGTCGTCGCCCACGCGCAGGCCGTAGCGCATCGCGTCGAAGCGGGCGAGGTTCGACGACGCCTCGCTCGGCGCGATCAGGTAGTAGGCGGGCAGCGCGTAGTCGAAGTGCGGGCAGGAGACCTCGACGACCTCCGCGCCCAGCGCCGCGAGCTGCTCCACGGCCTTCTGGAAGGACCGCTGCACGCCCGGCTGGTAGCCGTCGCCGGAGAACTCGCGGACCACGCCGACCCGCACGCCCTTGAGGTCGC
Source organism: Saccharopolyspora erythraea (assembly GCF_018141105.1). NCBI lineage: Bacteria > Bacillati > Actinomycetota > Actinomycetes > Pseudonocardiales > Pseudonocardiaceae > Saccharopolyspora > Saccharopolyspora erythraea. Next base: position 6,925,342 of record NZ_CP054839.1, read on the forward strand.
CGCCCGCGCCCTCCCGGGCCGCGGCCACGACCTGCGGCACCGGCTGGTCGATCGAGGTGGAGTCCATCGGGTCGTGCCCGGCGATGGCCTCGTGCAGCAGGGCGGCGTCGAGCACCGTCCGCGCGCACGGCCCCGGCTGGTCCAGCGACGAGGAGAACGCGACCAGCCCGTAGCGCGACACCCCGCCGTAGGTGGGCTTGACGCCGACCGTGCCGGTGACCGCCCCGGGCTGGCGGATCGAGCCGCCGGTGTCGGTGCCGATGGCCAGCGGCGCCTCGAAGGCGGCCAGTGACGCCGAGGACCCGCCGCCGGAGCCGCCGGGGATCCGGTCGGTGTTCCACGGGTTGCGGGTCGGGCCGTAGGCGGAGTTCTCGGTGGAGGAGCCCATCGCGAACTCGTCCATGTTGGTCTTGCCGAGGACGACGATCCCGGCCTCGCGCAGCCTGCGGGTCACCGTGGCGTCGTAGGGCGGCCTCCAGTTCTCCAGCATCTTCGAGCCGCACGTGGTGGGCATGTCGCTGGTGGCGAGCACGTCCTTGAGCGCCAGCGGCACACCCGCCAGCGGCGAGGCGACCTGTCCGGCCGCGCGGTCCTCGTCGGCCTTGCGGGCGGCGGCGAGCGCGCCCTCGGAGTCCACGTGCAGGAAAGCGTGCACGACGGGCTCCACGGCGGCGATGCGGTCCAGGTGCGCCTGCGTCACCTCGACCGACGACACCTCACCCGCGCTCAGCCTGCCTGCCAGCTCGGCCGCGGTCAGTCCGGTCAGTTCCGAGCGACCACCGGTCGTGGTCATCACGCCTCCTCGCTGAGAATCCGCGGGACGCGGAAGCGGTTCTCCTCCGCCGCGGGCGCGCCGGAGAGCGCCTGCTCGCGCGACAGCCCGGGCCGCACCACGTCCTCGCGGAAGACATTGGTCACCGGCACCGCGTGCGAGGTCGGCGGGATGTCCTCCGCGGCGACCTGCCCCACCTTGGCCACCGCGTCCAGAATCTGGTCGAGCTGCCCGGCGAAGGTGTCGAGTTCCTTCTCGGTGACCGCCAGCCTGGCCAGGCCGGCGAGGTGCGCGACCTCGTCGCGGGAGATCTTGGACACTTGCGAAGGCTCCCTGGTCATGTCCGGTTCACGGGTGTCCCCCGTCATCAACGCTCAAGTCTATGGCGGCCACCGGTGGCGGTCCCGAGGGGGCTGAGGGCCTCACCGCGCTCGACGGCGCCGGTCGCGGGCCGGTGCCGTCGACCTCCGGGCCGCGCCCCATGCGCCACTCCCGCCACCGGAGCACCCGAGCCGCGCGAGCGCCGGCGGCGCGGGTCTCCGATCGGTTTCGGTGTAACGACTCGGGGTAACAACGCGATAGAACGACCTTGCGGGAGCGCGCGGAGACTGCATAGGCTCGCCGCTCCGCACGGTGGCGCGGGGGTCATCGGCCGGCCGTGGAAAGCGAGGCCGCGAGGACCCCGATCCGGCGCGGACGGTGGCCACGACCACCGCGCCGGAGCCCGGAGAACCACATCCGGGTGCCCGCGCCCGCCTTGCGGAAGGCCCGGTGAGTCCCTCACCCGGCGCGGCAGGTGGACCTCGTCCCGCCGGGAGGGCGCGACGGGCCATCGCCTGCACGCGCCGGCGGTCATGGCTGCGCGCCTGGCGACGCCACGCGCCGCGGGTCTGACACAATTTCATCGCCTGCGCCTTGCGCGGTGGCGGCTTGAGTGCGACTTGAACGCGATCCGAACGGGTATCGCGAGGAGCGCGGACGGCAAGGTGCCGCGCAAGAAGCTGGAGGCGTTGAGTCCGGTGTCCTTCCTGATCCGGGTGCAGATTCCGGACCGCCCGGGAACGCTCGGTGCGGTGGCGAGCGCGCTGGGCGAGATCGGTGCCGACATCCTCAGCGTCGATGTCGTCGAGCGCGGCAACGACATGGCGATCGACGACATGGTGGTGGAGCTGCCCTCCGGACGTCTCCCGGACGTGCTGATCACCGCCGCGGAGTCGGTCGCGGGCGTGGAGGTCGACGCGGTGCGCCCCTACGCCGGGGTCCTGGACACCCACCGGGAGCTGGAGCTGGTCGAGGAGATCGCCGCCGAGCCCGCGCGGGGCCTGCAGATCTTCGCCGAGGGCGTGCCGCGCATCATCCGCTCCGGCTGGGCGGTCGTGTTCGGGCACCGCTCCGGTGGCGCCGAGCAGCTCGCCGCCAGCACCTCGGCCCCGCAGGAGGGCTACCTGGAGCTGCCGTGGCTGCCGCTGCCCAGGGCGACGATCCTCGACGGCGACGAGCCGTGGGTGCCCGAGACCTGGCAGGAGCTCGGCACCGAGCTGGCCGCCACCCCGATCGGCAAGCCCGACCGGGTGCTGCTGGCCGGGCGGCCGGGCGGGCCGATGTTCCGCGCCGCCGAGGTGGCCAGGCTCGCCCACCTGGCCGGCATTGTCTCGGTGGTCCTCGACGGCTGACCTCGGGGCCGCCCGGGCGCGGGCGGCTCTCGGGACCTGGCGACGGGCGTCGGATCGCCGGACCCGGCCGGGCAGCTTGCTTCGCCCAAGTGACCAAGCGTTGATTCCGGACCGGCCACAGGCCGCTCTCGCGCCCCCACGGCAGGCGTCGGATCGCCGGACCCGGCCGTGGGCGATGCGTTCTGGCGGCCAGGCGTTGGCCAGCCGGAACCGGGCTTCCGCGCGTCGCCTGAACGATTTCGTTCCCGTCCCGGAGAGACCGCCTTCACTCCAGTCCTGCGAAATGGGCCGATGGCGCCCCGCAGCGGCGGCGCCCGGCTGGGGCCGTAGGCGCTCCAGGGCGTCCGGCTCAGCTCAGCTCGAGGACGTAGGCCATCAGGTGCAGCCCGGGTTCCGGCTCCCAGTCGCGGTCGGGCGCCCGCCGGAAACCGAACCGCTCGTAGAGTCCGTGCGCGACGGTCATCGACGCCTGGCTGGTGAGCACGACCCGCTCGTGCCCCTCGACGCGCGCGCGATCGACCACCGCCCGCACCAGCGCCCGGCCGACGCCGCGCCCCGAGGCTTCGGGCGCGACGGCCAGCATCCGGAACTCCATCTCGCCCCGCCTGGCGATGTTGGCGTAGTCGCCCTCGCCCCTGGCCAGGGTGACCGAGCCGAGCACCCGGCCGCCCTCGACGGCGACCAGCAGCTCCGCGCGCCGCGCCCGGTCGGCCACGTCGCGCAGCCTGCGCACGTATCCGTCGTCGGCGGACAGGTGCCCGCCGTCGACGTAGGCGCGAGCGGTCAGGTCGGCGACCGCTTCGAAGTCGTCCGGCCCGACGGGCCGGACCGTGATCGTGGAAGGCGGCGTCGTCATCGGCGGCCTCACTCGGCGGGCAACGCCGATTCGGCGGCCGCTTCCGGGCCTTGCTCCAGCAGGACGCGGAAGCCGTCCTCGTCCAGGACCGGCACCTTCAGCTGCATCGCCTTGTCGTACTTGGAGCCGGGCGCCTCACCGACGACCACGAACGCGGTCTTCTTCGACACCGAGCCGGCGGCCCGGCCACCGCGCGCCATGATCAGCTCCTTGGCCTCGTCGCGGGAGAAGCCCTCCAGCGACCCGGTGACCACGATCGACAGGCCGGTCAGGTGGCGCTCGATCGACTCGTCGCGCTCGTCGGCCATCCGGACGCCGGCCTCGCTCCACTTGCGCACGATCTCGCGGTGCCAGTCGACGTCGAACCACTCGCGCACGGCGGTGGCGATCGTCGGGCCGACGCCCTCGCCTGCGGCCAGCTCCTCCTCCGACGCCTCCTGGATGCGGTCGAGCGAGCCGAACTCGCGGGCCAGCACGCGCGCCGCGATCGGTCCCACGTGCCGGATGGACAGCGCCACCAGCACCCGCCACAGCGGCTGCTGCTTCGCCGACTCCAGGTTGGCCAGCAGCTTGCCGCCGTTGACCGACAGGCTGCCGTCGTCGGTGCGGAACAGCGTGGTCTTGAGCAGCGCCTCCTCGTTGAGGTCGAACAGGTCGCCCTCGTCGAAGACCACGCCCGCCGACAGCAGCGCCGACACGCCCTCGTAGCCCAGCACCTCGATGTCGAACGCCTTGCGCCCGGCGAGCTGGAAAAGCCGCTCGCGGCGCTGCCCGATGCAGTTGCGCGAGTTCGGGCAGCGCAGGTCGACGTCGCCCTCCTTCTGGTGGGCCAGCGGGGTGCCGCAGTCGGGGCACTCGGTCGGCATGACGAACTCGCGCTCGCTACCGTCACGGACGTCGACGACGGGCCCAAGGACCTCGGGGATCACGTCACCGGCCTTGCGGATGACCACCCGGTCGCCGATCAGCACGCCCTTGTGGCGGACCTGGTCGGCGTTGTGCAGGGTCGCCCTGGCCACCGTCGAGCCCGCGACCTTGACCGGCTCCATCACCGCGTACGGGGTGACCCGTCCGGTGCGGCCGACGGCGACCTGGATGTCCAGCAGCCGGGTGGTGGCCTGCTCCGGCGCGTACTTGTAGGCGATCGACCAGCGCGGGGCGCGCGAGGTGGCGCCGAGCCTGCGCTGCAACGACACCTCGTCGACCTTGACCACGACGCCGTCGATCTCGTGCTCGGCGGAGTTGCGGTGCTTGCCCCAGTAGTCGATGTGCTCCAGCACCTCGTCCACCGTCGACAGCACCTTGGTGTGCGGGGAGACCCGCAGGCCCCACGCCCGCAGCGCCTCGTAGGACTCCGACTGCTGCCTCGGCTCGAACCCCTCGCGCTTGCCGAGGCCGTGGCAGATCATCCGCAGCGGGCGGCTCTTGGTCACCCGCGGGTCCTTCTGCCGCAGCGAGCCGGCGGCGGAGTTGCGCGGGTTGGCGAACGGCGGTTTGCCCGCCTCCACCAGCGACGCGTTGAGCTGGGCGAACTCGTCGACCCGGAAGAACACCTCGCCGCGGATCTCCACCAGCGCGGGCACCGGGTACTCGTCGGTGCCGGTCAGCTGGTCGGGCACGTCGTCCATGGTTCGGACGTTGAGCGTGACGTCCTCGCCGGTGCGGCCGTCGCCCCTGGTCAGCGCGCGTTCGAGCTTGCCGTCTCGGTAGAGCAGGTTGATGGCCAGGCCGTCGATCTTCAGCTCGCACAGGTAGTGCGCGGAGGAGCCGACCTCGCGCTCGACCCGCTCCACCCAGGCGCGCAGCTCGTCGGGGTCGAAGGCGTTGTCGAGGCTGAGCATCCGCTCCAGGTGGTCCACCGCGGTGAAGTCGGTGGAGAAGGTGCCGCCCACCACCTGCGTCGGCGAGTCGGGGTCGCGCAGCGCCGGGTGGTCGGACTCCAGGGTCTGGAGCTCGGTGAACAGCTCGTCGAACTCGCCGTCGGAGATCGTCGGCGAGTCCAGCACGTAGTACCGGAACTGGTGCGCGCGCACCTGCTCGACGAGATCGGCGTAGCGCTCCCGCACCTGCGCGGGCACGTCCTCGACGCCCTCGGCCGTCGCACCGGCCTCGGCCTCGCTGGTCATTCCGGCGACCGACGCGTCGTCGAGCTCGGCGCGGTCGGCTGGGTCGTTGCTGGTCACCCCACGAGACTAACCAGCAGGGCCGACACAGGCGCCCGGTGTCTGGCTCCGGCGCGGCGGCGGGGCGGGCGGGGCCGCGGCCGTGAGGTCGCGGTGGCGGGCGCGCAGGGCTGGGGCGGGGACGGAGGTGGGGCGGCGGCGCGGCGGCGTGGCAGCGGTGGCCGGGCGGCGTGGCAGCGGTGGCCGGGCCGCGGCCGTGAGGTCGCGACGGCGGGGTCCGCGGCGGCGTGGCCGCGGTGGCCGCGTCGCGACGGCGTGGGCGCGGTGGCGGGGGGCTGGGCGGTGTTGCCGCGATGCGGGCGCGAGGTGATTGGGCTGCGCCCACGCTCAGGCACGCCACCCTCGGACGACGGGCCCGTGGCGCATGCAGTGCGGACCGGGCGCACGCCTCTAGTCCGCCGTTCGATGGTCTCCGATTGGCGGTTAACCAGTCGGCGGTCAACCAGTCGGCGGTCAACCAGTCGACGGTCCGGCGCTCCCGGGCCCACCGTTTGAGCGTCCCCCGCTCGCCGGCCGATCGGCCCGCCAAACGACAGGCCCACAAACTGGCTGCTCGCCTGTCCGCGAGCGCACCAGCGGTCCACCAGCGCAGCTGGCGGTCCACGGGACGGCCGACCACCCGTCAGCCGACCGTCAGTCAGCCGACCCCCGGTTCAGGGACCTCCGGTCGAGGGTCCGCCACATTCCGCCGCACGATGAGTCGCCTGAACCCGCGGCACACGGTGTTCCCCGGCCGACCGTCCGAGTGTCCCCGGCCGACCGTCCGAGTGTCCCCGGCCGACCGTCCGAGTGTCCCCGGCCGACCGTCCGAGTGTCCCCGGCCGACCGTCCGAGTGTCCCCGGCCCGCCGTCCGAGTGTCCCCGGCCGACCGTTCGAGTGTCCGCGGCCTGCCGTCCGAGTGTCCCCGGTTCGCCGCCCTACGCCTGTTCGCCGCCCTACGCCTGCTCGCCCGACTCGCCGGGCTCCTCCTCCCCGGCTCCGCCGTTGTCGAGGGCCCGCACCAGGTCTCGGAACTCCAGCAGTCCGATCGCGCCCTGCGGCTCGTTGTCGGCGGTCTCGACGCGGCCGATGCGGTCGGCCGCCAGCCGCTCGCCGAGCGTGGCGTCCAGCGGCAGGAACGTCAGCGCCGCCCGCGCCTCACCCTCCAGCGCGGCGAAGCCCGGGTGGTAGACGGCGACGTCGACCAGCCCTTCCGCCTCGTCGACCTGCGGTGCGACCCGGACGTCGGCCAGCGCGTACTTCTCGCCCCGCAGGTTGACCGTGACCTCGGTCGGGTCCGGCACCGGCGGGATGGAGTCGTGGTACTCGAACAGCGAGTCGGCGGCGGGGGCCGCCGCGATCCACGCATCGGTGTAGGGCCGCAGCTCCGGGTCGGCCTGGCTGGTCATGACCAGCGCGTACACCGCCGTCTCGCCGCGTTCGATGGAGATCGTCAGGTTGGGGTGCACCGCCGCGGCCAGCTCGGCGAGCTGGTGGTCGACGCGGTGCGGGACGCTGTCGCCGAGCGCGGCGCTGACCTCGGGAAGCAGGTCGTCCCAGCGCCGCCAGAACTCCTCGGCGCGGGCCGCGGCGTCGGCTTCGACGTCGACGGGCCCGGATTCGTCCTCGGCACGGTTGCGGCGGTGCAGGAACTTCAGCATGGCCCCCATTGTGCAGGCCGACCCCGCTGCGCCGTGGCTAGTCGAGCCGATCCGCCAGCGCCCGCGCCACGACCGCGGCCAGCTCACCGGTTTCCAGGCCGCGGACGTGGCCGGCCGCCGACAGCGTCGTGAACACCGCGACCAGCGGGTCGTCGTGGGTGGCCTGGCGCAGGACCTCGGCGGCGCGCACCTGGTTGCGGACCTTGCTGGTGGCGCGGTGCAGGTGCAGCAGCCACGTCCACTCCCGCACGGCTTCGCTGATCGCCGCCCGATCCATCCTGCCGCCGTCGGCGGCCGAAGCCAGAACCGCGCTGATCACCGGGTGGTCGAGGCATTCGGCGGACTGGACCGCGCGCCGTGCGACGGCGACCGCCGCGCGCCGGCGTGCCGCGTCGTCGGCCACGCGCAGCGCCTCGATCAGCTCACGCGGGTACCGGCCGTCCAAGCGGTCCAGCGCATCCGGCACGTCACGCAGGTCGTCGGGCCAGGCCGCCACCGGGAACGTGACGAAGTCGCCCTCGAACCGGCTCGGGGTCAGGGTCTGGCCGGTGACGCGTGCCGCGAGCGCCAGCATCAGCGGCACCGTGCCCGACTCCCGCTCCGCGTCCGACCACGACATTCCCGCGCGCACCCCCTCCAGCGCGTCGGGCCTGCTGCCGACGCGGTACTCGGGCAGCGGCGCCTCGAACGCCGTCCACAGCTCACCGTCGACGGCGTAGGAGAAGCGGGTAAGCCGGTCGACGTTCCAGAACGCCGAGACGGCCTCGGTTCCGGCGCTGACCCGGCGCAGCACCTCGTCGCGGGTGCCCTGCCAGCCGTTGTCCTCCACGACCAGCGACCACTCGCCGAGGACCTGGATGCCGATCATGGAGTACTGCTCGTGGTGGGCGAACGACTCCTCGCAGAACTCGTCGAAGTCGAGTTCGCGGGCGTAGTCCGACACCGCGCCGAACGCCTCGGCCACCGGGTCGATGTCGGTCCCGCGAACGAAGGTCAGGCACGCCGCTTCCTGGATCGTGCTGTGGTGGATCCAGCCGAACCGCTCGGCCTCATGGCTCCCGGCGTTGCTGCGCACGCACTTTTCTTACCACCGCGCCGCACCGCCCCGGGCCGGAACGGGAAAAATTGATCTTGCTTACTCCAGGGCAACCTCAGGAGGCCCATGCGATCTGCACGACGACTTCGTCCTCGCCGGGACGCAGGAGCACGGCCCTTCCGGGTGGGCGTGGCACGGACCAGACGCCTGGCAGGAGTTCGCCGTCACGCTCCTCACCGCTGAGCACCAGCGAGGCGCAGCCGGAAGCGAGCATCCGCTGCAACAGCCCCTGCTCCAACGCGTTTCGGGAGTTGATCGAGTTCCGGGTGACGACGAGGTGGAAACCGATGTCCTCCGCCACGAAGGGTTCCAGCACGTCGAACAGATGCCGACTGCCGTGCGCCATCTCGTAGTCGTTGATCAGGAAGAAGATCCGCCGACCTGCGAACGGACCGCCTTCGTCCTCAGCGGCACTGCGGCGCGTCCTGCGTTGGAGCTCTGCCACGACCTCCTCCGCGACAGCCTCGAACTCGTGCGGCATGGCCAGGTAGCGCATGTTCTGCGCTCCCGCCTCGCCGATCATCGATCGTTTGGGATCGACCAAGACCACCACGGCGTCCCCGGAAGGGTGTAGACGCACGATCTCCTCCAGCACGACGCGCAGCAGCGCGGTCTTTCCAGAGCCAGGTTCCCCCAGACACAGCACGTGCCTGGTGCGAGCGAGATCGAGTTCAGCCCATTCGTCCTGGCGACGCACCGGTCCGAGGGCGATGTTCTTGCTGGTTCCGCGGCCCGCTCGGTAGGGAACCTCCTTGGGGAGAACCTCCGGCTCCGGCGCCGGTGGCCACGGCCACGCCGCTGCGATGCGCCGGGCCAGGTCCGCGCCCTTGGCAAGACGTGGCTGGTGTGTTTCCTCCACACCTTGGAGCCACGGCAATGCCACCCGGTAGCTGTGTGCACCGTCAGCGCCCACACCTGGATCTCGGCTTCGGAGTTCGAGCTCGGTGGCCCCGGCCAGCAGCCAATCCGGCAACTCCTCGTGCTTTTCGCACGAGATGAACAGGTGCACCCCGCAAGCGGGCCCGCTCTCCGCTACAACGCGAATTCGGGGCACCAAATCCGTAATCGCCGCAAGTCCCGGCCACCCCTCGATGATGAGGTAGACGACGCCGAACTCGTCTTCCGGGTCGTCGGCCCCACTTCTCCGTCGCCCGGTGCGCTGCCGGATCAGGTACTCGATGTCGTCGACGATCGCTCGCGCCAGCACCAGGTCCCCGCTCGTGGCGGTGCAGCCGAGATGCGGGAGTTCCCGCAGGAAATGGACTTTGGAAGGCCCACCGGCCACGGAAAGACCGTAGAACTGGAGTTCACGTGGTGTCCGCGTCAGCGCCATCGCCAGCATCGCGGAACAGATCGCGTAAGCCCTCCCCGATCCGGCGTTGCCGGATACGACGATGTTCCCTTTCGGGCCGCCGACCGGAACCGTCAAGAGCTTCGTGCGGCCTTCCTCGGGTACATCGACCAAGCCGATGGGCACTTCCGCAGCCCCGGCGAATCCGGTTGCCGACAAGCCACGCTCTTCTGATGCCGCCAGCTCCCCCAGCACGTCGCCGAGAGTGATGGGCGTGGAAAGCGGTGGAACCCACTGCGCTGTCTGAACCGGGGCGTCCTCCACCATCTTTTCGATCAAGGGCTGCCAGTCGTCCTTGCCGGGCCCCCAAGCCGTGAATCGGACTTCCGCCGCTCCGTCGGCTACGAGGAAGCCGGCTCCCGGAACTGTTTCGGGGAGCCTCGCAGCCTCGTCCGTGCCCATGGCGAGGCGGGAGCTTTCGGCTTCCACGGTCCATTGCACAATCCGCAAGGCGCATCGCTGGACGAACTCCGGACGCCGAACGCCGGCAAGCCCGTGAGCCTGGAGGAGCACGTGGATGCCGAGACGCTCTCCCTCTTCCATGGCTGCGAGGAGAGGTTCGGCGAGCGCCGGCTCGTCCCCCAGCGCGTCACCGAAGCGGTGGATCGCGATGACCGCCGTCGGCATGGGCGGCAACTCAGCCACCTCCCGCACCGCGCGCTGATATGCCCTCGCGTCGGGGAGGTCGGCGTGGGCGAGCAGGAAGCGGCGGCGGCTGAGCTCGCGAGCCAGCTGTTCGGCGGCTGAGCTCGCACCTCGGCGTCGTGCATCCCACGCCCGGGTGCTTGCGTCGAGGACCACGTGCGGTGCGTCCTCGAGTCCGAGGAACGCTGTGTGGTCACCGGTCCTGATCAGTGCGATGTTGAGATCCTTGGGCGAATGCGTCCACATCAGGCTGAGCAAGAGGGTCCGGAGCCGATCGATCACGCTGCGATGGCCGCTTTCGCCGTGCGGTCTCAGCCTTCGGCTTCGTCGGCGAACATGCTGGCCAGGTCGCGGGTGAGGCCGATGGCTCGCCGGGCCCACGCCGGGGATGCCCCGGCGAAGCCGCAGGTCGGGGTGGGGACGCTGCGTTCTGCGAGGGTGCGCCGGGAGAAGCCGAGGCGGGCGGCGAGGTCGAACGCGGGCTGGGCCACCTGGCGCAGGGTGGTCTCGCGCTCGAGGCTGGGCACCAGGCCGAGGAACAGGGTGGTGCCCTCCTCCCAGGCTTCGCCGAGCTCGTCGGCGAACTCGCCCGTAACCTCGCCCAGGCCGGTGGCATCCAGCGCGATCGCCCCGGCCCCTGCCCTGCGCAGCAGGGCCACCGGTGGGCGCCGGGCGCAGCAGTGCACCACGACCGGGGAGCCGGTGGTCGCGGTGAGCCTCTCGATCACTTCGGCGAGCCTGCGCTGTGCGTCCGGGGCAGGAACGGCGGGCACGGTGCCGTAGCCGGACGGCGTGGGGATCCGGCCGTTGAGGACGGCGGGCAGCGACGGTTCGTCGAGCTGCACGACGACCCGCGCGCCGGTGCGCGCGGAGACCTGCGCGGCGTGCTCGGTGAGCCCCTCGGTCAGCGACTCGGTGAAGTCGCGCAGCGCGCCGTGGTCTGTCAGCACGCGGTGTCCGCGCATCAGCTCGATGCCCGCCGCGAGCGTCCACGGACCTGCCGCCTGCACCTTGACCACGCGGGGCGCGCCGGCCTCGGCAGCGGCCTGCTCGACGGCGTCGAGGTCCCACCTGAGCAGGTCGACGGCACGCTGCTGGTCGTGTCCCGGCCGCCCCGCGACGCGGTAGCCGGAGGGCACGACCTCGACGGCCAGATCGCCGACGAGCATGCCCGCCGTGCGTCCGATGAGGTCGGCGCCGACACCGCGCGCGGGCAGCTCGGGGAACGGCATCAGCCCGGGCAGTTCCCCGACGACGGTGCGTGCGGCCTCCAGTGGATCGGCACCGGGCATCGACCCGATGGCGGTGGCCGTTCCTGGTTCCCACGCTGCTTCGCTCACGCGGCCATTATCGGTGCGGGAGCGATGGAGGCCGAGAGGGGGCGACCAGCACCGGGCCGCCACCGGTGACGGGTGAGGACGCGCACGGGCGCGGACCGACACATCCAAGGGGACCGGAGTCCGTCCCACACGCGTCGTGGCGCTGACGCTCGGCTGCGCGGTTCTCCGTGCAGATGCCGCAGGGACAGGCCCGGCGACTCGCGTCTCCGCCCGAAAGCGGCGGAAAACCGGTCAACGCTCGACGAACTGCTCCCGCAGCACCCGCTTCAGCAACTTGCCCGAGCTGTTGCGCGGGAGGTCGTCGACGAACCGGACCTGCTTGGGAACCTTGAATCCCGCCAACGACTTGCGCGCGTGCTCCAGCAGATCGTCTTCATCCACGTCGGACTTGCGCACGACCACCGCGGCGATGCTCTCGATCCACTTCGGATCCGGCACCGCGATGACGGCGACCTCGGCGACGGCGGGATGCGTGTAGAGCGCGTCCTCGACTTCCCGGGAGGCCACCAGCACCCCACCGGTGTTGATCACGTCCTTGATCCGGTCGACCACGGTGACGTAGCCCTGCTCGTCCTGCCGCACCAGGTCACCGGAGTGGAACCAGCCGTCCCGGAACGCCTCCGCGGTCTCCTCGGGCTTGTCCCAGTAGCCCGTGCAGAGCTGCGGCGAGCGGTAGACGATCTCGCCCAGCTCGCCCGGCGCGACCTCGTTCCCCTGCTCGTCGACGACCTTGGATTCCACGAACAGCACCGGGCGGCCCGCCGAGTCCGGGCGCTCGTCGTGTTCCTCGGGACGCAGCACCGTCGCGAGTGGAGCGATCTCCGACTGGCCGAAGCAGTTGTAGAAACCCAGTCCCGGCAACGACTCCCGCAACCTGCTGAGCACCGGACCGGGCATGATGGACGCACCGTAGTAGGCCTTGCGCAGCGAGCCGAGGTCGCGCCTGCCGAAGTCGTCGTGGTTGGACAGCGCCACCCACACCGTCGGTGCGGCGAAGAACGCGCCGATGCGCTCTTCCTCGACGCGGCGCAGCACGTCCTGCGGATCGGGCGCCTCCACCAGCCGGTTGGTGGAGCCGATCATCAGGTGCGGCAACAGGAAGACGTGCATCTGCGCGGAGTGGTAGAGCGGCATCGCGTGCAGTGGGTCGTCGCCGTCGGTGAAGTCCAGGGCCACGACGCAGGAGACGTACTCGTGCAGCAGCGCGCGGTGCGTCATCATCGCACCCTTGGGGCGGGAGGTCGTGCCGGACGTGTAGAGCAGCTGCACCAGGTCGTCATCGGCGACATCTCCCGGCAGCGCCGGGACTTCACCCGACGTGCTCAGCTCCAGCAGCGACTTCTCCGCGCCGCGCAACGGGATCACGCGGTCGACGCCGGAGAGCGCGCCCGCGAGCGCCGGATCGGCCAGCGCGATGGTGCTGCCGGACTGCTCGACCAGGTAGCCGAGCTCGGAACCGGTGAGGTTGTAGTTGATCGGCACGTGCACCAGGCCGGCCCGCGCGCAGGCGAGGAAGCCGATCAGGTAGGCGTCGGAGTTCCTGCCGTAGGCGGCGACCCGGTCGCCCTTCGAGGCCCCGGCGGCCAGCAGCACGCCCGCGGCACGGGAGACCGCGTCGTCGAGCTCGGCGTAGGTCCACTCCCGTTCCTCGCCCGACCCGTCGGCGAACCGCAGCGCGACCCTGCCGGGCACCCGCGCGGCGGTGCGCCGCAACACGTCGCCCACCGTGCTGGCACGCGGATCGAGCATCGCAACCCTCCCACAGCGCTGTGATCGCAAGACACTATCGGCTCCGCGCACCCGGCACCAGACCGCTGTCCGCCGAAGGAACTCATCCATTGCTCCGCGGGCGAACTCCCTGCGCACCAAAGGAACGCCGCAGTTTCGCAACGGCAGGACAAGATCGATCGCGGTTCGGGAAATTTTTTCATCCGGGCCTTGTGCAACTGGCGAGTAACCCCCAATGTTTCTATCCCACACCGCTGCAATTGGGAAAACGGGAACAGCGGGGGGCACCTTCCTGGAGTCGGGGCCAGGCGGGTATCGGGACGGGCGGCTGTCGGGGGCCGCCCGCCCGGAACAACAGCCGGACTGGGGCCGGACGGGGGGCACAGGCGAAAGGGGCGCTGTGATCCAGGACCGACAGATCGAGCAACACGAACGAACCAGGGGGGTGCGGATCTCCGGCCACCGGACCGGGTCCGCACGCCGGACGAGCCCGGCTCGGCTGCTGCTCAGCGCAGCGTGGGTCGAGTTCCGGGCGTTGCTGCCCACGCGGTACGACGCCACGACCTGAATCCTGGCGGAACCGAGCAATTGACCCGGAATTGCCGCCTCCATCCGGGGGACGCGATTTCGACCCATCCAGATCGCAATTCCCGCAGCCGCGGCGAAACGAGGCAAGACCGTTTCGCGAAAGGATTCGCCCGGTCGGTCCACCGCACATGGCGGCCGAATGGACCAGAACGACGGCGAATCCCGGGGCGGCGGACCCCGAAGGCCATTCCACCGGCCCGCTGCAACCGCGCTAGCGCGGGCCCGACACGAGGGCGGCGTGAGCCGCATCGACCGCAGCAGTGCGGAACACGCTCACGTCGCCCTCGTTCGTGACGCAGTCCTGCAGACCGCCGACTGCGACGGTGGCCCGCGCCCACTGCTCGGGCGTGGCGTCGGCGCCGATGAGCAGCAGGTTGAGCCTGCGTCGCCAGTCGAGCATGTCCTGGAACAGCTCCAGGTCGGCCAGCACGCTCACGTCTCGCAGGATCATCCACAGCACCTCGCGGTGGCCTGCCATGACGTCGAAGTAGGACTCCAGCAGCGCGCGCCGGTCCACCTCGGCCGTCGACTCCGCCGACGACAGCAGCGCCACGACGTCGTCGGCCAGCGGCTGCACGATGCCGCGCGCCAGCTCCGCCTTGGACGGGTAGTGGTAGTACAGCGCCGCCTTGGTGATGCCGAGGCGTTCGGCGACCTCGCGCAGGCTGGTCTTCTCGAAGCCCTGCGCGGCGAACAGCTCCGCGGCGACCCGGCGGATCTCGCTCCTGGTGTCGGTCCTGGCCCTGGGCATGCCGCTGCTCCTCTCGCCGTCCGCTCGCGACATGGTACCCACCTGCCTGCCGACCGGTAATTTACTTGACGACCGGTAAGTAGTGTTCATACCTTCGTGCTCACGGCGCCGAACGACATCCCTGCGAACACGGGAAGAGCACATGGACAACACCGACGTCCTCATCTCCGGCGCGAGCGTCGCCGGACCGGCGCTCGCCCACTGGCTGCGCGCGCACGGCTTCAACCCGACCGTGGTCGAGCGGGCGCCCGCGCCGCGCGAAGGCGGCTACGGCGTGGACGTCCGCGGCGCAGCGGTCGACGTCGTCGAGCGGATGGGCGTGCTGGCGCAGGTCCGCGGCAGCGGGATCGACATGCGCGGCATCACCTACGTCGACGGCTCGAACCGGCCGCTGGCCGAGATCAGCACCGAGCAGTTCGACGGGCGCGGCAACGGCCGCGACCTGGAGATCATGCGCGGAGCGCTCAGCCGCATCCTCCACGATGCCACCGCGGACGGCGTCGAGTACGTCTTCGGCGACTCCGTCACCGGCCTCGAACCCGACGACGACGGCGTGCTCGTGACCTTCGAGCACACCGCACCCCGGCGGTTCCACCTGGTGATCGGCGCCGACGGCCTGCACTCGCAGGTGCGGGCGCTGGCCTTCGGCGCGGAGTCGCGGTTCCGGCGCCACCTCGGGCACCACATCTCGATCTTCAGCGTCGGCGGCCACCTCGCTGCGGACCGCTGGACGCTGCTGCACAACGTGCCCGGCAAGCTCGCGGGCGTCCACGCCTCCGACGGTGAGCTCGGTGCCACGGCGATCCTCGGCTTCGCGTCGGGGGAAATCCCCTTCGACCACCGCGATACCGGGCAGCAGAAGCGGATTCTGCGCGAGGCGTTCACCGGCGTGGGGTGGGAGGTGCCGCGGCTGCTCGAGGAGATGGAGCACGCGCCGGACTTCTACTTCGACTCGGTGAGCCAGATCCACCTGGACCGCTGGTCCCGGGGCCGGGTCGCGCTGGTGGGCGACGCGGGGTACTGCCCGTCGCCGTTGTCCGGCCAGGGCACCAGCCTCGCGCTGGTGGGCGCGTACGTGCTCGCGGGCGAACTGCGGGCGGCAGGCGGCGACCACCGCACCGCGTTCGCGCGCTACGAGGACCGGATGCGTGAGTACGTGCGGCAGAACCAGAAGATCGCCGAGTCGGGCGCGGAGGTGCTGATGCCGGCCAGCAGGACCCGGATCTGGCTGCGCAACCAGGTCATGCGGTTCATGTCGAGGTTCCCCGCGCTCGGCAGGCTCTCCGGCGGAATCCAGCGCGCCGCCAACGCGATCGAGCTTCCCGACTACGGCGCAGGACGCCCCTAGCGCGTCGCGGCGATCAGGGCGCTGCCGAGGACGAGGTCGCCCTCGTCTTCCGGCCGGTACAGCACGACGGCCTGCCCCGGCGCGACGCCACGCAGCGGCTGGCGGAGCCTGATCGACATGCCGCCGTCGGCGACCTCGGCGACGGCGTCCGCGGTGCCGCCGTGGGCCCGGACCTGCACGACGCACTCGGTGGGGCCGTCGAGCTCCCGCTCCGACGGCCAGATCGGGCGCTTGGCGTCGATCTCGGTGACGCCGAGGTGGTCGGCCGAGCCGACCGTGACCGTGCCCGACACCGGCTCCAGCGACAGCACGTAGCGCGGCCGGCCGTCGGGCGCGGGCGCGTCGATGCCGAGGCCCTTGCGCTGGCCGACGGTGAAGCCGTGCACGCCGGTGTGCTCACCGAGCACCGCGCCGCTCTCGGCGTCGACAAGCTGCCCGGGCTTCTGCCCCAGCTTCGACTCCAGGAACTTCTTCGTGTCGCCGTCGGGGATGAAGCAGATGTCGTGGCTGTCGGGCTTCTTGGCGACCGCGAGCCCGCGCTCGGCGGCTTCCTCACGCACCTGCGACTTGAGCGAGTCGCCGAGCGGGAACATCGAGTGCCGCAGCTGCTCGGCGGTCAGCGAGGCCAGCACGTAGGACTGGTCCTTGCCCTCGTCCCGGCTGCGCCGCAGCACCGGCACGCCGTCCTCGGCGGTGAGCCTCGCGTAGTGGCCGGTGCAGACCGCGTCGAAGCCCAGCGTCATCGCCTTTTCCAGCAACGCCTCGAACTTGATCTTCTCGTTGCAGGTCAGGCACGGGTTGGGAGTGCGCCCCGCGGCGTACTCGCCGACGAAGGTCTCGATGACCTCCTCGGTGAACCGCTCGGCGAAGTCCCAGACGTAGAAGGGGATGCCCAGGATGTCTGCCGCCCGCCGAGCGTCGTGGGAGTCCTCGATCGTGCAGCAGCCGCGGGCGCCGGTGCGCAGCGTGCCGGGTTTGGCCGACAGCGCCAGGTGCACGCCGACCACCTCGTGGCCGGCTTCCACCGCCCGGGCGGCGGCCACGGCGGAGTCCACCCCGCCGCTCATGGCAGCCAGTACTCGCACGCCTCACACCTCCGTCGGCGCGGACGCCCGCACCGAAGTCCTGCGCAGCCCGGCCGTACCGGCGCCGCGCGCTCGTTGCACCACCGGCCCGATCGCCTCGGTCAGCGCCTTGACGTCGGCCACCGTGGAGTCGTGGCCGAGGGAGAACCGCAGCGAACCCCGCGCCGCCTTCGGCTCGGCACCCATCGCCAGCAGCACGTGGCTGGGTTCGGCGACGCCCGCGGTGCAGGCCGAGCCGGTGGAGCACTCGATGCCCTTGGCGTCTAGCAGCATCAGCAGGCTGTCGCCCTCGCAGCCGGGGAAGGTGAAGTGCGCGTTGCCCGGCAGCCGCGACGGCCCGCCGCCGATCGCACCGTCACCGGGGTCGCCGTTGAGCACGGCGTCCGGCACCACCTCGCGGACACCGCGGACCAGGTCGTCGCGCAGCGCGGTCAGCTCCGGCACGTGCGAGGTCCTGCCGTCGACGGCCTCCCGCACCGCGCTCGCGAACCCCAGCACCGCGGGCACGTCGAGGGTGCCGGAGCGCACCTCGCGCTCCTGGCCGCCGCCGTGCAGCAGCGGCGTGCAGGCGACCTCGCGGGACAGCAGCAGCGCGCCGACGCCGTAGGGGCCACCGACCTTGTGCCCGGTCATCGTCAGCGCCGAGACGCCGGAGGCCGCGAAGTCCACCGGCAGCGTCTCGACCGCCTGCACCGCGTCGGTGTGCAGCGGCACACCGTGGCGGTCGGCCACCGCGGCCAGCTCGGCCATGTCGTTGACCGTGCCCACCTCGTTGTTGGCCCACATCACCGTGACCAGGGCGACCTCGCCGGGCGTCGCGCGCAGCGCCGCCTCCAGCGTCTCGGGCCGCACCCGCCCCAGGGAGTCGACCTCCAGCCAGGTCACCTCGGCCGCCTCGTGCTCGGCCAGCCACTCCACGGCGTCGAGCACGGCGTGGTGCTCGACGGTGGAGGCCAGGATGCGGCGGCGGGCCGGGTCGGCGGCCCTACGGGCCCAGAAGATGCCCTTGACCGCGAGGTTGTCGCTCTCGGTGCCGCCCGCGGTGAACAGCACCTCCGACGGCCGCGCGCCCAGCGCGGCGGCCAGCGCCTCCCGGGACTCCTCGACCGCGCGCCGCGCCCGCCTGCCCGAAGTGTGCAGGGAGGAGGCGTTGCCCAGCCGGGCCAACGCCTCGCTCATCACCGCGACCGCCTCCGGCCGCATCGGAGTGGTGGCAGCGTGGTCAAGGTAAGTCATCGCCGTTCCAGGGTAATGCAGCCGGATGGCCGTGCCTGCCGTGGTCCGCAAGCGGAACGCGCTGGTCAGGCCATTTGTTCCCGCCGCGAGCGCAGGACCAGCGGCGCGGCGCAGCACGCGGCGGCCGTGAGCAGCAGATCCAGCGGGACGACCCCGGCCGCCGGGGACCCCGAGGCGGCGAGCGAGGTCACCAGAACACCGCCGAGCCCCACCATCGCGGCCTGGCCGAGCATGTCGGAGAGCTGCAGCGCCGAGGAGTTGAACCCGCGCTCGTCGGCGGGCGACAGCTCCAGCACCCGCACCGAGGTGCTCGCCATGCCCAGCCCCATGCCCGAGCCCGCGACGAACCACAGCCCGAAGACCAGCCAGTGCGGTCCCCACTCCGGGGCGATCAGCGTGAGTCCGGCCACTCCGGCGCCCACCAGCACCAGCCCGGTGGCCACCACCGCCTCCCGGCTCAGGGCGCGCTGCCCGCCCTGCCACAGGGCGCCGACCGACCAGCCGAGCGAACCGACGGTCAGCGGCACGCCCGCCATCGTCGGCGAGTAGTGGTGCACCGCCGACAGCGTCAGCGGCACGAACGCCTGCGCGGTGAAGAAGACCCCGGCCATCAGCCCCCGCGCGAGCACCATCACCGGCAGCCCCGGCCGCGCGAGCAGTGTCCCGGCGGGCACCAGCACGCGGATCGACGTTCCGAGCGCGACGACCGCCGCCACGCCGAGGACGAGCGAGAACAGCGACGGGTTCTGCGCCGACCAGGTCAGCGCGACCACGCCCGCCGACGCACCGAACGCGGCCAGCGGCAGCCCCTTCCGCCTGGGCGCGGTGCCCTCCTCCGCGCCGGCCCCGAAGCGGCGGACCGTCGGCGCGAGGAGCACCGCGCCGAGCAGCACCAGCGGCGCCAGGCCCAGGAAGACCCAGCGCCAGCTCAGGTACTCGGTGAGGAACCCGGCGATCGCGGGCCCGACCAGCGCCGGGACCACCCACGCCGAGGAGATCGCCCCGAACGCCTTCGGCCGGTGCTCCTCGGGATAGGCGCGGGCGATCATCACGTACAGCGCGACGATCTGCGTCCCGCCTCCGAGACCCTGCAGCACGCGGGCGACCAGCAGCGTCGGCATGTCCTGCGCGACACCGGCCACGACCAGCCCGAGCGCGAAGGTGGGCAGCGCCAGCAGCAGCGGGACGGCCGGGCCCCGGCGGTCGGCGAGGCGGCCGCCGAGCACCGTCCCGATGGCGCTGGCGGCCATGAACACCGTGAAGGGCCAGGAGTAGTAGCGGTGCCCGTCGAGCTCGGTGACGATCGTCGGCAGAGCCGTGCCCAGCCCCATCGCCTCGAACGCGGCGAGCGTGATGATCAGGATCAGGCCGATCGTGAAGTTGCGGCGTTCGGGTGCCCACAGGGCGCTGGTCTTCGCTCTCGTCTCGGTGCTCACCCGGCGAGCCTGCAACCTCCACCCCGGTGGAAGTCCAGCGGTTCGTGGCGAGTCATCCGCATGACGCAACGCACCCGGCCCGCGACCACCGTCGGCGGTCGCGGGGGGTGCGGATCTCAGGCCGCGCTCACCACCGGCTCGCGCGCCGGCGCGTCCTTGGCCATCATCAGGCCCGCGACCAGCGAGGCGCCGCAGGACAGCGCGAGGAAGAGGGCCACCAGCGTCCAGCCGCCGCCGCTGGCGTTCACCAGCACCCCCGCGACCAGCGGCGTGAACCCGCCGCCGAGCGCACCCGCGACCTGGTACCCCACGCCCGCGCCGCTGTAGCGGAAGCGGGCGCCGAACATCTCGGTGAACAGCGGTTGTTGCACGCTGACCACCGGGTCGTGGCACAGGTTGATCACGCCGATGGCGGCGAGCCAGATCAGCGCGGGAACCGCGGACTGCATGCCCCAGAACAGCGGCACCGACAGCACGACGCCGGCCGCCGCGCCGCCGAGGAAGACCCGGCGCCTGCCGATCCGGTCCGACAGCGCCGCCGCCAGCGGGATCACCACGATCCCGAGCGCGGCGACCAGGGTGTTGCCGGTGAGCATGACCGATTCGGCGACACCGAGGTGTGTCGTGGCGTAGGACAGGGCGAACGTGGTGACGACGTAGAAGCTGACCAGTTCGGCCAGCCGCATCAGGAAGATCAGCACGAACCCGCGCGGGTTGTCCCGGATCGCGGCCAGAAGCGGCATCTTCGGCTCGTCGCCGCGGCACCTGGCCTCCTCGAACACCGGCGTCTCCTCGACCTTGCTGCGCACCACGAACCCGATGGCCACGACGACGGCGCTGGCCAGGAACGGAATCCGCCAGCCCCACGCCATGAACTGCTCGGGTGTGGTCAGCGCGGCCGACAGCGAGTAGAGACCGCTCGCCAGCAGGAGCCCACCCGAAGCACCAACCTGCACCCAGCTGCCGTACAGGCCCTTCTTGCCGTCGGGCGCGTGCTCGACGGCCATCAGCGCCGCACCACCCCACTCGCCGCCCACGGCGAACCCCTGCACCGCACGCAGGACGACGAGCAGGACGGGCGCCGCGATGCCCGCGGACCCGTAGGTCGGCAGCACTCCGATCAGGGTGCTGGCCGTGCCCATCAGCAGCAGCGTCAGTACGAGCATCGCCTTGCGGCCCAGCTTGTCACCGAAGTGGCCGAACACGACGCTGCCGAGCGGGCGGAACAGGAACCCGATCGCGAAGGTGGCGAACGCGGCCAGCGTGCCCGCCGCGGAGGAGAACTCGGGGAAGAAGAGCCGGTTTGAACACCAGCGCGCCCATCATCCCGTAGAGGAAGAAGTCGTACCAGTCCACCAGCGCGCCGATGCCGGCCGCCAGCGCGGCGCGGCGGGCGTGCGGCCTCGTCGCGCGGCCGTCGCCGCAATCCGGTGTTGCCATCGCACTTCCCTTCACCATTGTTCGCACTGCGAACACTTGTTACGAGAGCGAATTGCGGCAAACGTAGGCGGCGGTCACCGGCATGTCAACGGTTCGATCCGCCCCGATCCGGCGGACGCGGCGCAATGGCGCCGGACCGGCGGTGGCGCGGACTCTAGGCGTTGCTCCCCGCCGAGTCGTGGTGGCGAGTGCTGCGAGCGATCGCACGGAAAGGGAACCAGCGGGCGTCCCACGGCGCGCTCCAGGAACTGCCGCACTCGCTCTTCGCCGACCAGGGGTTGAGACGGTGGAACTCGCTGATGCGGGAGTAGCGGACGAGCACGACGACGTTGCGCCACAACGTATTCGGCCCGCGGTCGCTGACCGCGACCGCGGGCCGGAGTGGGTGTCCGGTGTGGATCTCAGGCCGCGATCGGCTCGGCGACCGGGGCAGGCGGAGTCGACGCTGTCGTCGCGTCCGCGACGGAGGTTTCGGCCAGGCGCGCCAGTTCCCGGCGGTCGGTGATCCGCGCGGCGTCCAGTTCCGGCAGCAGCGACAGCTCGATCACCAGACCGCGGAAGCGCGCCACCGCCAGCACGGACTCCAGCAGGGTGGCCTCCCCGACGAAGGCCGCCGCCGTGGTCGGCTCACCGTCGGCGGTGTGGAAGCGCAACGCCATCGGCCGCACCGGCGCCCCGGCGTCGACCGCCGCCTGGAACACCGCGGGCCGGTAGGCGCCGGAGGACCGCCCGCACCACGTGGTGCCTTCGGGGAAGGCACCGACGACCGCGCCGCCGCGCAGCGCGCCCGCGATGGTCCGCACCGCGTCGGGCAGCGTCGCGAGCCGGTCGCGGTCGATGTAGAGGGTGCCCGCCCGGCCGGCAAGCGGGCCGATCACCGGCCACGTCCGCACCTCGGTCTTGGCCAGCAGCCGCATCGGGCACACCGCCTGCATGGCCACCACGTCGAGCCACGACACGTGGTTGCTGACCACCAGCGCACCGCCCGCGCCGTGCTCGCCGCGCACGACGAGCCGGACGCCGAAAGCCCGCAGCAGCGCGCGGAACCACTCCCGGAGCAGCCGCCGCCTGGCGGGGCCGGGGAGCACGGCGATGACCACCGCGATGCCGATTCCGCCCACCAGCACGCACAGCGCGCGGCCGAGTCGCAGCGCGACGCGCGGCGCCGCGACCCTGCTAGGCCGCTGCGGTAGGCAGCCCGGCCCGCACGGCGAGGTCGGCATCCACGGGTGCGTCATGCCGCCGCGCCCAGGAAGAACCGCAGGTAGCGCTGGTCGACGGCCTTGAGGTCGAGCAGCACGAAGAAGTCGGCGACCCCGAAGTCCGGGTCGTGCGCGGGCCTGCCGCAGACCCACGCGCCGAGCCGGAGGTAGCCCTTCAGCAGCGGCGGCAGCGGACCGCGGCCGGTGCGCTTGACCGGCTCCGGGTTCCACGGCTGGTACGGGTGGACCCGGTACTCCTCCGGCGCGAAGTGCTTGGCCGACACCTCGTCCCACACCCGCGCGGCCAACGGCCCGCCGTCCTCCAGCGGCACCGAGGCGCAGCCGGCCAGCCAGGAGTGCCCGTACAGCAGCATGTAGCGGGCGATGCCCGCCCAGACCAGGCTCACCACGGCTCCGCTGCGGTGGTCGCGGTGCACGCAGGAACGGCCGGTCTCGACCAGGGCGGGGCGCAGCGCGTGCAGCGCGGAAAGGTCGAACTCGGTCTCCGAATAGAGCTTCCCGGCGGCCTGCGCGCGTTCCGGCGGCAGCATCCGGTAGGTGCCGACGATCTCGCCGGTGCGGTCGTCACGGACGATCAGGTGATCGCAGAAGTCGTCGAAGGCGTCGCTGTCGACGCCGGGCCGGTCCCCGGTGACGGTGGCGCCCATCTCCTCGGCGAACACCTGGTAGCGCAGGCGCTGCGCGGCCCGCACCTCGTCGGTGTCGCGGGCTACGAGCAGCGAGTAGTGGGCGACGTCGGCCGAAGCGGCCGTCCCCGTGGGCGCGGTGCTGACAAGCACTTGCGACTCGGACATGCTGCCAGGTGTATCCCCGCGCGGCGAACGTCCAGAAGGCCGGAGGATGACACGAAGCAGGAATTTTCGGTTAATGACCGGTGTTTCGCAGCTCAGCGGGATGATCTTCGAGCCACGGGAGACGCAGGTGGACCTGGCAGTTCTGGTCACGTTCATGGGGGCGGCGGCGATCATCAGCATCGTGCCCGGCCCCGACATGTTCTTCATCATGGCCAACGGCATCGCGTCCGGGGCGCGGGCGGGAGTCGTCGCGGCGGTCGGGATGTCCACGGGGCTGGCGGTGCACACCACCGCCGCCGCGCTCGGGCTCAGCGCCCTGCTCCAGGCGGCTCCGGTGATGCTGGAGCTGGTGCGGATCTTCGGCGTGGTGTTCCTGGCCTACCTCGCGTTCGACGCGTTGCGGTCGCCGGGCTCCGACCACGGGACGACCGGAGACGCGGTGCCCGCGCGCTCGCTGCGGCGGGTCTTCGGGATGGCGGTGCTGACGAACCTGGCCAACCCCAAGGTGATCCTGTTCTTCCTGGCGTTCTTCCCGCAGTTCGTCACGCCCGGCTCCGGGTGGCCGGTGCCGGTGCAGTTCATGGTGCTGGGCGCGACTTTCATCGCGGTCGGGCTCACCGTGGACGGGCTGGCCGGCTTCGCGTCCGGCCGCCTTTCGGACGTGCTGGTCAGCCGCCGCGGCGTGCGGCGGTGGCTGGACCGGATCTCGGCCGCCGTCTACGCGGGGCTGGCCGTCCGCCTCGCGGTCGACGACCCGGCCCGCTGACGCGCCGGGCCCGGCGGCGGCTCGCCACGCGCACTCAACTCAGTGCGGCCGCCACCCGTTCCACGACCTCGGACGGGCTCGGCTGCCCGGCCATCTCCTCGGCGACCTCGGCCGCCGCCGAGGAGAACCCGGGCTCATCGAGCAGGCGGCGCACCATCTCCCGCACCGTCGCGACGTCCGCGGTCGCCGGATCGAGCGACAACCCCACGCCGCGATCGGCGACCCGCTTCGCCGACAGCGGGTTGTCGGCGAAGGCGGGCAGGACCAGTTGCGGCACGCCGTAGTGCAGCGGTGCGGCGGTGGTGCCCGAGCCCCCGTGGTGGACGATCAGCGAGCACGACGGCAGGAACGCCGACAGCGGCAGGAAGCCCACCGAGCGCACGTTCTCCGGCAGCGTCCCCAACGCCGTCAGGTCCGCGGTGCCGGCCGCGAGCACGACGTCGAGGTCCATCCCGCCGAGCGCCTCGACCACCATCTCGAGGTTGGTCGTCCCGCTGATCGCCGGCACGACCCTCCCAAGGGTCACGCACACCCTCGGCCGCTGCGGGGCCCGCATCGCCCAGGCCGGGAGCACCGCGCCACCGTTGAACGGCACGAACCGCATCGGCCACCACGGGACACCGTCGCGCGAGTCCGGCTCGTCGGCCTTGAGACCGCCCATGCTCGCCGGCCGGGGGTCGATGCGGGCGACCAGTCGCGGATCGCCGTCGGCGACGCCCAGCTCGCGCATGACGCTGCGCTCCAGCTCGCCGTCGAAGGAGTTGTGGTTCTCGCGGAATTCGGTGTCGCGCAGCGACCAGGAGACGCGGTTGCCCACCTCCAGACCGGGAACCCCGAGCGCCTGCGCGGTGATCCGTCCCGCGGCGTGGTCGGAGGTGAACACGACCAGGTCCGCGCCGAACGCCCGGCCCGCCTCGATCGTCCCCTCGGTCATGGTGAGGGTGAACAGGCCGAACGGGTTGCCCGACTCGGCGGCCCTGGCGTACTCCGCGGAGAGCCCGGCGCGGTCGTCGCCGACGACGCCGCGCATCAGCTCCTGCCAGACGTCGCGGTCCGGGAACACGTCGACCACCGGCAGGCCCGCCCGCGCGCCCACGTCGGTCATCTCCGACGCGGTTGCGAGCAGCACCTCGTGACCGGCCGCCCTGGCCGCCCAGATCAGCGGGACGACGGGCAGCATCAGCCCGTAACCAGGCGCGGACGTGAAGAGAATTCGCACAGCGGGGAGCTTGGCAGAAGGCTCAGATCTGGCGCAGTAGATTTTGCGGCATGACGCAGCACAGCTCCGCCCAGAACGCCGTTGACCTCTACACCGACGGCGCGTGCAGCGGCAACCCCGGCCCGGGCGGCTGGGGCGTCGTGCTGCGCTATGGGAACCACGAACGCGAGATGTACGGCAGCGAGGCCGCCACCACCAACAACAAGATGGAGCTGACCGCCGTCATCGAGGGCCTGGCCGCGCTGACGCGCCCGGTGCCGCTGGTGCGGATCCACACCGACAGCACCTACGTGCTCAAGGGGATCACCGAGTGGATGCGCGGCTGGAAGCGCAACGGCTGGCTGACCTCGGCCAAGCAACCGGTCAAGAACGCCGACCTGTGGCGCAGGCTGGACCAGGAGTGCGGCAGGCACGGCGAGATCACGTGGGAGTGGGTCAAGGGCCACGCCGGGCACCCGGAGAACGAGCGCGCCGACAAGCTCGCCTGCAAGGGCCGCGACGAGGCGAAGAAGCCCTGAGGCGTCGAGCGGCCGTGGGCCACTACGAGGCCCGCCAGGAAGCCTGAGTCGCGGAAGAGGCCGTGGGCCCGGCGGACCCACGGCCTCTTCCGCGACTGCGCGATCAGCCCTTGCGCTTGCTGATCTCCTCGGTGAGCTGCGGGGCGACCTTGAACAGGTCACCCACGACACCGAAGTCGGCGATCTCGAAGATCGGCGCCTCGGCGTCCTTGTTCACCGCGACGATCGTCTTCGAGGTCTGCATGCCGGCGCGGTGCTGGATGGCACCGGAGATACCGAGGGCGATGTAGAGCTGCGGCGAGACGGTCTTGCCGGTCTGGCCGACCTGGAACTGGTGCGGGTAGTAGCCGGAGTCCACCGCCGCACGCGAGGCACCCACGGCCGCACCCAGCGAGTCGGCCAGCTTCTCCACCACGTCGAACGACTCGGCGGAGCCGACACCACGACCACCGGAGACCACCACGCTCGCCTCGGTCAGCTCGGGACGGTCACCGGCCTCCACCGGCTGCGTACCGGTGATCTTGGCGTTCTTGCCGGCATCCACCGCGGGGACCTCCACGGCCTGCTCGGCCGCCGCGCCCTCGGCCTGCTCGGCCTCGACCGCACCCGGCAGCACCGTGATCACCGGGGTGCCCGTGACGACCTTGGCCTTGGCGTCGTAGGTGCCACCGAACAGCGAGTGCGAACCCACACCCTCGCCGTCCAGGTCCACGACCTCCGACAGCAGACCCGAACCCAGGCGCACCGCCAGCCGGCCGGCGACCTCCTTGCCGTCCACCGACGCCGGTACCAGCACCGCCGCCGGCGACACCTCGCCGACCAGCTTGGCCAGCACGTCCACCTGCGGGGTCACCAGGAACTGGGCGGCCTCGGCCGACTCCGCCGCATACACCTTCGCCGCGCCGTAGGAAGCCAGCGCGTCCTTGAGCTTGCCGGTCGTACCCGGCTCGCCCACGACCACCGCCGACGGCTCGCCGATGCGGCGCGCCGCGGTCAACAGCTCCAGCGTGACCTTCTTGACCTCGCCGTCCACGTGGTCGACGAGGACCAGGACCTCAGACATAACGACTTCTCCTCGCGAAACCAGTGGGGACTTCTCAGACCAGCTTCTGACCGGCCAGGAACTCGACGATCTGCACGCCGCCCTCGCCCTCGTCGGTCACGCGCTGACCGGCCTGCTTCGGCGGCTTCGGCGCGGACTCCACGAC
The DNA here is from genome assembly GCF_018141105.1 of Saccharopolyspora erythraea. Lineage (NCBI taxonomy): Bacteria > Bacillati > Actinomycetota > Actinomycetes > Pseudonocardiales > Pseudonocardiaceae > Saccharopolyspora > Saccharopolyspora erythraea. The sequence continues at coordinate 6,952,239 of NZ_CP054839.1, forward strand.
CTTCGAACCGGCGTTGGCCAAACCGACCTCGGACGCCTCAATCCCGGCGTCGGCCAGCGACAGCACGGTCACCGGCTTCTTCTTGGCCGCCATGATGCCCTTGAACGAGGGGTACCGCGGCTCGTTGATCTTCTCGGTCACGGAGACCACCGCGGGCAGGCTCGCCTCGACGTGCACGATGCCGGCGTCGGTCTCCCGCTCGACCTTGATCGTCGAGCCGTCGGTCTCGACCTTGCGGGCGTAGGTCAGCTGCGGCAGGCCCAGCACCTCGGCCAGCATCGCCGGCACCGCGCCGGTGCGGCCGTCGGTGGCCTCGTTACCCGCGATGACCAGGTCGACCGACTCCACGGTGCCCACGACCTTGGCCAGCGCCCGGGCGGTCTGCACCGCATCCGAGCCGTGCAGCGCCTCGTCGGAGAGGTGGATCGCCTTGTCCGCGCCCATCGACAACGCCTTGCGGATGGCGTCGGTGGTGCGGTCCGGGCCCATCGCCACGACCGTCACCTCACCGCCCTGGGCCTCCTTGATCAGCAAGGCCTCCTCGACGGCACGCTCGTTGATCTCATCCAGCACAGCGTCCGCCGACTCGCGGTCGAGAGTGTGGTCCGAGTCCGTGAGCTTGCGCTCGGACCACGTGTCGGGCACCTGCTTGACCAGGACGACGATGTTCATGGGTCCTCTTCGACCTCCTGCGGACTGACGGCTCTGACGTTGGAAAGCTTGTTCCCTCCCGGCTTATCACCGGGATGGTTGACCTTGCCACGTGAGTACGGCAATAGCACAGTGACGCCAACCACGGCCGATGTTACCGGCCGGTAGCCCCAGCGCAACCGGGGTACGTGCGTGACAGTACTCACCTCCGGGCGCGCGGGAGCGCCGGTCCGGCCGCGAACCGCCCCGGACGACCTTCAGCAGGGCCGGTATGAAATGGCAATACCGGTTAGTAGCCTGACCGGCATGAGCCAACGCGTCGCCATCGTGACGGACTCCACCGCCTCGATCCCGCTCAAAGTCGCCGAGCAGCTCGGCATCTCGATCGTCCAGCTCGAGCTGAAGGTCGGCGAGGAGTACAACGACGAGCGCCGCGTTCCACATCCCGAGATGGCCGAGGCCATGCGCTCCGGCGTGCCGGTGGCCACCTCCGAGCCGCCGGCTCCGGCGTTCTTCTGGAACTACATGGACGCCGCCGCGGCGGGCGCCGAGGCGATCATCTCCATCCACATCTCCGAGGGCCTGTCCCAGACCTGCGCCTCCGCGCGCAAGGCCGCCGCCGAGATCGGCATCCCGGTCTACGTCGTCGACTCGCGGCTGGTCGGGCTCGGCCTGGGCTTCCCGGTCATCGCCGCCGCCGAGGCGGCCAGGGCCGGGGCCACCATGCAGGGCGTGATGGGCGTGCTCGACCAGCGCCTTCGCACCACGACGCAGCTGCTCTACGTCGACACCCTGGAGTACCTCCAGCGCGGCGGCCGGATCGGGCGGGCGCAGGCGTGGCTCGGCCAGACGCTGTCGATCAAGCCCGTCCTGCAGCTCAAGGACGGCGTGATAGACCAGCTCGGCAAGGCGCTCGGTCCCGACCGCGCGCTCAGGAAGGCGCTCGGCCACGCCATCCAGAAGGCCGGCGGCGGTTCGGTCGACATCGGGGTCGAGCACTTCCAGTTCGCCGAGCGGGCGGAGAAGCTGCTGCACGGCCTGCGCGACGCGCTGCCGCAGGCCCGGCGGATCACGCTGGAGGAGACCAGCGCGGTGCTGGGCGCGCACGCCGGTCCCGGCGCGCTCGGCGTGACCGTCTCGCCCGCGACGTGAACGAACCGGTGGGCGACTTCGCCCTGGTCCTGCACAGCCACCTGCCATGGCTAGCCGGGCACGGCAGGTGGCCGGTCGGCGAGGAGTGGCTCTACCAGGCGTGGGCCGCCTCCTACCTGCCCGTGGCGGGGATGCTGGAGCGGCTGGCCGCCGAGGGCCACCGCGACGTGCTGACCTTCGGTCTCACCCCGGTGCTGGCCGCGCAGCTCGACGACCCGCACTGCCTGCGCGGCTTCCACCACTGGCTCGGCAACTGGCGGCTGCGCGCCGAGGAGGCCGCGGCGCGCTGGCGCGGCTCGGGCGACGAGCTGGCCGCCACCGAGTGCCGCGCCGCCTCGCGAGCGCTGGAGGAGTTCGAGCTGCGGTGGCGCCACGGCGCTTCGCCGGTGCTGCGGCCGCTGGTCGACACGGGCGTGGTCGAGCTGATCGGCGGGCCCGCCACGCACCCGTTCCAGCCGCTGCTCGACCCGCGGATGCGCGAGTTCGCGCTCCGGCTCGGGCTGGCCGACACCCGGCTGCGGCTGGGCAGCGCGCCGGAGGGCATCTGGGCTCCGGAGTGCGCCTACGGCCCGGGCGTGGAGCGCGAGTACGCCACGACGGGAGTGCGGCGCTTCCTGGTCGACGGCAGCGCGCTGGACGACGTCTCCGCCGCGCACACCGTCGGCTGCACCGACATCGTGTGCTTCGGTCGGGACGTGTCGATCAGCGACCTGGTGTGGTCCGACGGCGGCTACCCCTCGCACCCGGCCTATCGCGACTTCCACACCTTCGACCACGCCGTGGGCCTCAAGCCGTCGCGCATCACCGGCAAGGACGTCGCGCCGGAGGACAAGCAGCCCTATGCGCTCGGCCCGGCGGCGGCGGTGGCCGACGAGCACGCCGACGACTTCGTGGCCGCCGTGCGGCAGCGGCTGGAGGAGCACCGCGAACGCGCCGGCCGCCCGGGACTCGTGGTCGCGGCCTTCGACACCGAGCTGTTCGGGCACTGGTGGTTCGAGGGGCCCCGCTGGCTGGAACGGGTGCTGCGCACGCTGCCCGATGCCGGTGTCCGGGTGACGACGCTGCGCGGCGCGCTGGCCGTCGGCCACCTCGGCGAACCGGTCGAGCTGCCGGAGACCTCGTGGGGCGTCGGCGGCGACTGGCGGGTGTGGGCAGGTGAGCCGGTCGCCGACATCGCCGCCGCGAACCAGCGCCTCCAGGAACGCGTGCTGCGCCGGGCACCACGGGCGGGCGCCGCGCGCGACCACGTCCTCGACCAGCTCCTGCGCGAGACCGTGCTCGCGCTGGCCAGCGACTGGGCGTTCATGGTCACCCACGACGCGGGCGCGGGCTACGCCCGCGAGCGCGCCCACGACCACGGCTCGCGCGCCCATCGGCTGCTCGACCTGCTGGAGTCGGGCCGGTACGCCGAAGCCGACGCGCTGGCCCGCGAGCTGCGCGGGCGCGACGGCGTGTTCGGCCACCTCGACGCCCGGCTGCTGCCCCGCTGAGCCCCGGCCACGGGCACGACCGTGGCCTGCCGGCCAAATCCTCGGGCACCGACTCTGTTGATCTCCGAAGCCATGCCCACCTGGGCCGTTGGCATGCCAGCGCGGCCCGCGGAGATCCACTGGCACCTGCTGGCTCCGCGCAAGTGCCGCGCCGTACCGTACCGGGCGGTAACCTCGCTGGGGGTCTTTGGAAGGATTCGCCTCGTATGCGCGTGCTGATGCTGTCCTGGGAATACCCGCCGGTCGTGGTCGGCGGGCTCGGCCGCCATGTCCACGCGCTGGCCCGCACCCTGGCCGGGCAGGGCCACGACGTCGTCGTGCTGTGCCGCCAGCCCGCCGGGACCGACCCCGAGACGCACCCCGCCTGCGACACCGTCGTCGACGGCGTCCGGCTGGTGCGGGTCGCCGAGGACCCGCCGCACCTGACCTTCGAACGCGACCTCGTCGCCTGGACGCTGGCGATGGGCCACGCGATGGTCCGCGCGGGCCACCGCCTGCTGCGCGGCTGGCGGCCGGACGTCGTGCACGCCCACGACTGGCTGGTCACCCACCCGGCCATCGCGCTGGCCGACGCCGCCGAGGTGCCGCTGGTCGCCACCATCCACGCCACCGAGGCGGGACGGCACAGCGGCTGGCTGTCGCAGATCCACAGCCAGCAGATCCACTCGGTCGAGTGGTGGCTGGCGAACCGGGCGGACAAGCTGATCACCTGCTCGGCGGCGATGCGGGCCGAGGCGGCCGAGCTGTTCGACGTCGATCAGGCGTCGATCACGGTGCTGCACAACGGCATCGAGACGCGGACCTGGCAGGTCCGCGCCGACGACGTCGCCGCGGCGCGGCGCTCGCACGGGCGCGACGGCGCACCGCTGCTGCTCTACTTCGGCAGACTGGAGTGGGAGAAGGGCGTCCAGGACCTGCTCGCCGCGCTGCCCTCGATCCGGGAGCGCCACCCCGGCACGACCGTGGCGATCGCGGGCTGCGGGACGCACCAGGACTGGCTCCTCGAGCAGGCCGCCGAGCACGGCGTCTCCGATGCCGCGCGCTTCACCGGGCACCTGCCCGACACCGAGCTGGCCTCCCTGCTGGCGGCCGCGGACGCGGTGGTGCTGCCCAGCCGCTACGAGCCGTTCGGCATCGTCGCCCTGGAAGCCGCTGCGGCGAGCGCGCCGCTGGTCGCCTCCACCGCGGGCGGCCTCGGCGAGATCGTGCTCGACGGGAGTACCGGGCTGGCGTTCGCACCGGGGGACGTGGCCGGCCTCGCCGACGCGGTCGACCGGGTGCTTTGCGACCCGGAGGCGGCCGAGCACCGCGCCGAGGCGGCCAAGGCCCGGCTGAGCAGCGACTTCGACTGGGAACGCATCGCGGAGGGCACCGCCGCCGTCTACGCGGGCGCGCGCCGCGGCGAGCACCGGGAGCTGCCCCGCCCGAAGATCGCCACCGGCAACGTCCTGGGACGCGACGAGTAGCGCGCTCGGGCCGCGTTCAGCGGCTGAGGTTGGACACCAGGTTCTCCAGCGCCGGGACGGCGTCGGCGAGCCTGGCCCGGTCATCGGCGCCGAGCCGGTCCATCGCCGTCCGCAGGATCTCCCGGCTCGCCTGGTCGTAGCGCTCCAGAAGGTCCAGCGCCTCTGGTGTGGCCGACAGGCCCACCGCCCGCAGGTCCGACTCCGAGCGGCGGCGCTGCACCAGGCCCGCCGACATCATCGAACGCACGAGGTTGCTGACCGTCGACGGCGAGATCCGCAACCGCTCGGCGACGGCGCTGGTGCCCAGCGGCCCTTCGGCGGCCAGTACCCGCAGCACTTCGATCTGCGCTTCGGGCAGGTCGGGCAGTTCCTCCGCGGCGCGGGTCGAGCGCAGCAGCGCCCTGCGCAGCGGGCCGAGCAGGCGGCCGAGGTCGGCGGCGGTGTCCACCAGGCCATCTTGCCAATCGAAGTAGTTTTGTGCCAAAGTTATTTTGTTGCAAAACTAATTGTGCGAGGAGGTGCGCACGTGACCACCATCGCGACCCCGGCCGGCCAGGACGAGCTGCGGGGCATCGTCGGCAAGCACTTCATCTACACCTACGCCAACGGCTGGCGGTACGAGATGTACGTGAAGAACGCCGGCACGATCGACTACCGGATCCACAGCGGCATGGTCGGCGGGCGCTGGGTCCGCGACCAGCAGGTCGATCTGGTCCGCCTCGGTGACGACGTCTACAAGGTGTCCTGGAACGAGCCCACCGGCACCTCGGTGAGCGTCACCGTGCTGCCCGGCAGCCGCCGGCTGCACGGCGTGATCTTCTTCCCGCGCTGGGTGCACGAACACCCCGAGCGCACGGTCTGCTTCCAGAACGACCACCTGGCGCGGATGGCCGCCTACCGCGAGGCAGGCCCGACCTACCCGGTCCACGTCGTGCCGGAGTTCGCCGACATCACGTTCCTGGAGGACCGCGGCCCCGACGACGAGTCCGTGATCGCCGTCGGCCCCGCCGACCTGCCCGAGGGCTACGCCGACCGCGTCAACTGACGCGAAGCCGATCGCGCCCTCGGCAACAGACCGGGCGTCAGCTCTTCTTCCGCGCCTTGTCCATCGCGCGGTGGACGCGCTTGACCGAAACGGGGTGCGGGGTGCCGAGGGTCTGGGCGAACAGGCTCACGCGCAGCTCCTCGATCATCCATCCGACCTGCCGCAGCTCCTCGGGCACCGGCCGTCCCGCCGGCACCTCGTCGAGCAGGTCCCGGTAGCGGTCCTGCACCTCGAACACCTGATACATCCAGTCCTGGTCGCGCTGCGGGTGGAACTGGAGCTTGTCCACCCGCTGCTCGACGGCCTTGAGGTAGCGCACCACGTCGAGCAGCCGCGTCCACCCCGTGCCGGTCACGAAACCCGGTTGCAGCAGGCCGGAAAGCTGGTCGGCGATGTCGGCCATCGACTCCGCCGGGATGTGGCGCGTGCGGTCGGCCAGCAGGGCGTCGACCTGCTGGCGGGCCGTCAGCACCCGCTCCACCTTGGACACCGTGTCGGCGGTGGCGCTGCCGAGCTGGGAGCGCACCTTGCCCAGCAGCGTCGTGAACGACGCCTGGTCCCAGACCGGACCGCCGTGGTCGGCGACCAGCTTGTCCACCGCGCACTTCAGGCAGTCGTCGAGGACACCGGCCACGTCGCCGTGCGGGCTCGCGCCGAACACCAGCCGGGTGGCGCCGCCCATGCCGCGCTGGATGGACTTCAGCGGCGAGGGCAGGTTGAGCAGCAGCAACCGCCGGGTTCCCCGCCAGTGCGCCTCGCGCTGCTCCTCCTCGGTGTCGAAGATGCGCACCGCGACGCTCTCGCCCTCGTCGACCAGCGCCGGGTACGCCTTGACCGCGTGCCCGGATCGCTGCGTCTGGAAGGTCCGCGGCAGCTCGCCGAAGTCCCACTCGCGCAGACCGGACTTCTCGACCTCGTCGGCCGCCTTGGAGATCTCGGCCCGCACCTTCGGCTTCAGGCGCTGCTTGAGCGCGCCGAGGTCCTTGGACTCGGCGAGCTTGCGGCCCTTGCCGTCGACGACACGGAAGGTCATCCGCAGGTGGTCGGGAATCCGGTCGAAGTCCCAGGACTCGCGCGGTACCGTGACGCCGGTCATCCGCCGCAGCTCCTGCTCCAGGGACTCCAGCAGATCGGCGCCGGGATCCATCCGGGCCAGCGCCGCGCGGGCGTGGTCGGGGACGGGGACGAAGTTGCGGCGCAGCTGCTTCGGCAGCGACTTGATCAGCGCGGTGACCAGTTCCTCCCGCATGCCGGGGATCTGGCGGTCGAAGCCCTCCGGGTCGATCTGGTTGAGCACCTGCAGCGGGATGTGCACGGTGACGCCGTCGGCGTCGGCACCGGGCTCGAACTGGTAGGAAAGCGGCAGGTGGTGGCCGCCCTGCTGCCAGGCGTCGGGGTAGTCGCGGTCGCTGACCGCCGCCGACTCCTGGTTGATCAGCATCGACTTCTCGAAGTTGAGCAGGTCGGGCTGCTCGCGGCGGGTCTTCTTCCACCACGAGTCGAAGTGCGCCCCGGAGACGACCTCCGCGCCGACCCGCTGGTCGTAGAAGTCGAACAGGGTCTGGTCGTCGACGAGGATGTCGCGCCGCCGCGCCCGCTCCTCGAGGTCCTCGACCTCCTCCAGCAGCGCGCGGTTGGCGTGGAAGAACTCGTGCCTGGTGTTCCAGTCGCCCTCGACCAGTGCGTGCCGGATGAACAGCTCCCGCGACAGCTCCGGCTCGATGCGCCCGTACTGGACCTTGCGGCCGGCCACCAGCGGCACGCCGTAGAGCGTGACCGTCTCGCAGGCCACGACCGCGGCCCGGTCCTTCTCCCAGTGCGGCTCGCTGTAGCTGCGCTTGACCAGGTGCTGCGCGAGCTTCTCGATCCACTCCGGCTCGACGCGGGCGGCGATGCGCGCCCACAGCCGCGAGGTCTCCACCAGCTCGGCGGCCATCACCCACCGCGGCGGCTTCTTGAACAGCGCCGAACCCGGGAACACTGCGAACTTCGCGTTGCGCGCGCCCAGGTACTCGTTGCCACCGCCCCGATTCTGCGGACCCTGCTTCTTGTCGGTGTCCTTGAGCCCGATGTGCGACAGCAGGCCCGCCAGCAGCGACTGGTGGATGTGGGCGGGGTCGGCGGGATGGCTGTTCGGCGTGATGCCCATGGACTTGGTCATCTGCCGCAGCTGCGCGTAGAGGTCCTGCCACTCCCGCACCCGCAGGTAGTTGAGGAACTCCGCCTTGCACAGCTTGCGGAACTGGTTGCCGGACAGCTCCTGCTGCTGCTCCCGCAGGTACTGCCACAGGTTCAGGTAGGACAGGAAGTCCGACTCCTTGTCGGCGAAGCGCGCGTGCTTCTCCCCCGCCGCCTGCTGCTTGTCGGCCGGCCGCTCGCGGGGGTCCTGGATGGACAGCGCGGCGGCGATGACCAGCGTCTCGCGCACGCAGCCGTTGCGTTCGGCCTCCAGCACCATGCGCGCCAGCCGGGGGTCGACAGGCAGCTGCGCGAGCTTGCGGCCGGTGGAGGTCAGCCGCTTGTGCACGTCCTTCTGCGCCGGGTCGATGGCGCCGAGCTCGTGCAGCAGGTTGACGCCGTCGGTGACCTGCCTGCGGTCCGGCGGCTCGATGAACGGGAACGACGCGATGTCGCCGAGGCCCAGCGAGGTCATCTGCAGGATGACCGAGGCGAGGTTGGTGCGCAGGATCTCCGGGTCGGTGAACTCCGGCCGCGACTCGAAGTCCTGCTCGGAGTACAGCCGGATGCAGATGCCCTCCGACACCCGGCCGCAGCGGCCCTTGCGCTGGTTCGCCGAGGCCTGCGAAACCGGTTCGATCGGCAGCCGCTGCACCTTGGTGCGGAAGCTGTAGCGGGAGATGCGCGCGGTGCCCGGGTCGATGACGTACTTGATGCCCGGCACCGTCAGCGAGGTCTCGGCGACGTTGGTGGCCAGCACGATCCGCCTGCCCGCGTGCCGCTGGAACACCCGGTGCTGCTCGGCGGCCGACAACCGCGCGTACAGCGGCAGGATCTCGGTGTTGCGCAGGTTCTGCTGCTGCAACGCCTCGGCGGTGTCGCGGATCTCCCGCTCACCGCTGAGGAAGACCAGGACGTCGCCGGGGCCTTCGACGGCCAGCTCGTCGACCGCGTCGCAGATCGCCTGGACCTGGTCGCGCTCGACGTCCTCCTCCCCGGAGTCGTCGACCAGGGGCCGGTACCGCACCTCCACCGGGTAGGTGCGCCCGGACACCTCGACCACCGGGGCGTCCTCGAAGTGCCGTGAGAAGCGCTCCGGGTCGATCGTCGCGGAGGTGATGATCACCTTCAGGTCGGGGCGGCGCGGCAGGAGCTGCTTGAGGTAGCCGAGGATGAAGTCGATGTTGAGGCTGCGCTCGTGCGCCTCGTCGATGATCAGCGTGTCGTAGCGGCGCAGCAGCCGGTCCTGCTGGATCTCGGCCAGCAGGATGCCGTCGGTCATCAGCTTGACGAGCGTGTTCGACCCGGCGCGGTCGGTGAAGCGGACCTGGTAGCCGATGGCCTCGCCCAGCTCGGTGCCCAGCTCCTCGGCGACCCGCTCCGCCACCGTGCGCGCGGCCAGCCGCCGCGGCTGGGTGTGGCCGATCACGCCCTGCACGCCCCGCCCGAGTTCCAGGCACATCTTGGGGATCTGCGTCGTCTTGCCCGAACCGGTCTCGCCGGCCACGATCACGACCTGGTTGTCGCGGATCGCCTCCAGCAGGTCGTCCCGCCGCCGGCTGACCGGCAGCTCCCGCGGGTAGCGGATCTCCGGGACCGCGCCGCGGCGCTGCTGGACGCGCTGCTCGGCGGCGGTGAGGTCGGCGGAGATCTCGGCGACGACCGGTTCCAGCGCCTGCGCGTCGCGGATCTTGCGGGCGCCCTCGATGCGGCGGCGCAGCCGCCGCTGGTCGTGCAGCATCAGGTCCGGCAGCCGCTCGCGCAGCGCGCCGAGCGGTGATTCCACAGATGAGGTGCCCATACTCCGTCCAGGATAAAGTCGCCGGCGCGGCGACCGCCTCCGCTTTTCGCCCGCCTCACACCGCCCCGCGTCAGCGGGCGGCCCGGGCCGTGACCCGGCCGCCGGCAGCCCAACGCGGCCGGGGCGTCGCGGCATTCCCGAGATCACGCTCCGGCGTGGTCGTCGTCACCCGCCCGCCTGCGCACCACGCGGGCCGGAGACCCCACGGCGATCGAGTACTCCGGGATCTCGCCGCGCACCACCGCGTTGGCGCCAAGCACCGATCCGCGGCCGACGCGGGTGCCGCGCAGCACCGTCACCTTCGCCCCCAGCCAGCAGTCGGGACCGATGCGAACGGGGGTCTTGACGATGCCCTGGTCCTTGATCGGCACGCCGACGTCCTCGGTGACGTGGTCGAAGTCGCACACGTATATCCAGTCCGCGACCAGCGTCGACGCGCCGATCTCCACGTCGAGCCAGCAGTTGACCGTGTTGTCCCGGCCGAAGACCACCTTGTCGCCGATGCGCATCGAACCCTCGTGGCAGCGCAGGGCGGTGCCGTCGCCGATGTGCGCCCAGCGGCCGATCTCCATCCGGCCGAACCCGGGGCTGCAGGTGATCTCCACGCCGCGGCCGAGGAACACCATGCCGCGCAGCACGATGTGCGGCTGGGTGACGCGCAGCTTCAGCAGCCGCCAGTAGCGCAGCAGGTACCAGGGCGTGAACGCGCGGTGGCGCAGCACCCAGCGCAGCGATGCCGCGGTCAGGAACCTGGCCTGCCGCGGATCACGACGCACCAGCGCGCGCAGCCATGACCACATGGAAACCGAGCGTAAAGACCGGTGCGCACGCACGCTGCGCGACCCCTGCCACGGCTGAGCGGGGGCGCAGCGACTACTCGGCTCCCTCGGGGTAGCCGCCCGCGACCGCCCACAGCCTGGGCTTGACCTCCCCGGCTGACAGGTGCAAGTAGCCGCAGTCCGCGCAGACCAGACCGGCCGACGTAAGCGCTCGCGCTAGACCCGCTCCGCGCGGGTGAGGACCATCGTCGGGGAGTCGCCGATCCTGGTCAGCACCGCGGTCGCCTCCTGCGCGCCCTTGAGCTTGAGCCTGCGGCGCAGGGCGTCCGGGTCGACGTCGAGCCCGCGCACCAGGATCTCCAGACGCCCGACGTCGTGGCGGCGCAGCAGCGCGCGCAGGGCCTTCTCGTTGTAGTGGCCGTGGTCGATCACGCGGAACGCCCGGATGCCGGGCGACGGGGTGTCGCCGGTCAGGTAGGCGATGCGGCGGTCGAGCTGCGCGAGCCCGTGGCGTGCGGCGTAGTGGCGCACGAGCCCCGCCCGCACGACCGCACCGTCCGGATCGACGATCCACTGCCCGACCTCCAGCACGGGGCAGTCGTCGGACTCGGCGTCGGTGAAGGTCTCGCCCGTGCTGAGCACGCTCGCCCGGCGCCGGACGCCACCGGCGAGCCCGCCGAGCCACAGCGCCGCCTCCCGGACCTGGCCGGCCAGCGACACGACCTCGGCCTCGGCCTCCTGCGGCACCTGCTCGAAGTCCAGCCCCGGCGCGCACTTGACCACCAGGTCGCGTCCCGCGTAGACGGCCAGCAACTCGTCCAGCGGCGGGACCAGGTCGGCGGGGTTCCAGCGCCGCCTGCCCGCGTCGTCCCGGCGAGCCGGGTCCGCGACGACCGCGGTCCCCGTGGTGACCGGGCGCAGCGCGTCGGCCCGCACGATCGCCGCCGCCCCGCCGAGGTTGTGGCGTGCCATCTCCAGCCGCACCGGGTCGAGGTCGGAACCGACGCAGCGCGCGGCGACCTTCGCGGTCTCGTGCAGGTCGGCACCGATCGAGCAGGTCACGTCGTGGACGTCCCGGCCGGCCAGGCGGGCCGCCCGGTGCCGCGCCACCTCGCTCGCCGTCGCCTGCTGCAGGGCGTCGGCGGTGAACAGCCACCCGCCCGCGTCGTCCAGCTTGGACCCTGCCTTGCGCCGCAGCACCGCGGTCTCCAGCGCGGCGGCGGCGAAGCGGGCCCCGACCAGCTTGCGCGCGGCGGCCACGTCGGCCAGCCGCGACGAGGCGGTCAGCGGCAGCCGGGACAGCTCGGCCACCGCGCCCGCGCCCTCCTGGGAACGCAGGAACGCCACGTCATCGAGGTCGAAGTCGTACCCCAACTGCGGCGTTCCTCCCTGTTCGCGGTCGCCTCCAGTATCCGCGCACGGCACTGGACCGCCGCCCGCGGGATGCCGGAGGCCGCGCCCGGCTCAGCTCGCGGGCCTGCCCGCCGTGCCGTCCGGCTTCCGGCCGGTGACCAGCACGTTGTAGAACAGGTCCCGCGGCACGACCTTCGACAGCACGTCCTGGTCGAACTTCGCCAGCTTCTGCCAGGTCCGGTAGGCGAACATGCCCCAGCCGAAGCCCAGCCGCTCCTTGGGCACCGCCGCCTCGAACGTGCGCACCGGCCAGCCGAACAGCGCCGCCGACAGCTCCTCGGTCACCGCGCGGACGTCGACCGCGCCCGCGCCCAGCGCCATGCCCTCCAGCTTCGACGGCTCGAAGGTGTGCAGGTCGACGACGGCCTCCAGCGCAGCCGCCCGGGAGGACTCGTCGAGCTCCTCCTGCGGGCGGCGCCACTGCGACAGCGGCCCGAGCTTGGTGACGTTGGTGGTCAGCCACCAGGTCAGGCGGCCGAGCCTGCGGGCGTAGTAGTCGCCCACCTTCGTCGGGTCGCCCGCGAAGACGAACCGGCCGCCGGGCTTGAGCACCCGCAGCACCTCCCGCATCGCGGCGGGCACGTCCGGGATGTGGTGCAGCACGGCGTGGCCGACGACAAGGTCGAAGGTGTCGTCGTCGTAGGGGATCGTCTCGGCGTCGGTGACCCGGCCGTCCACCTCGAGGTCCAGCGACTTCGCGTTGCGCAACGCGACCTCGACCATGCCCGGCGACAGGTCGGTGACCGAACCGCGCTCGATGAGCCCGCCCTGCATCAGGTTCAGCAGGAAGAACCCGGTGCCGCAACCCAGCTCCAGAGCCCGCCCGTAGCGGCCGGTGCCGCCGGTGGCGACCCGGAACCGGTCCACCGCGTAGTCGATGCAGCGCTCGTCGTAGGAGATGGACCACTTCTCGTCGTAGGTGCCCGCTTCCCAGTCGTGGTAGAGCACGTTGGCGAGCTTGGGGTCCGCGTAGGCCGCCTGCACCTGCTCTGCGGTGGCGTGCGGGTTCGGCGCCGGGTCACGGTCGGTCGTCACGTCGGTGGTTCCTGTCGGTGGTGGGCGGATTGCCGTGGGATCGGCTGCTACTTGCCGGTGAACTTCGCCTTGCCGGGACCGTTCTCGACGAACGAGCGCATCCCGATCTTCTGGTCCTCGGTGGCGAACGTGCCCGCGAACAGGTGCGTCTCCAGCTTCAGCCCGCTGTCGAGGTCGACGTCGAGACCGCCGTCGATGGCGGCCTTGGCCGCGGCCAGGGCTCGCGCGGCGCCGTTGGCGAACTGCTCGGCCCAGCGCCGGGCCGCCGCGTAGACGTCGTCGGGCGCGACGACCTCGTCGACCATGCCCAGCTCCAGCGCCTCCCGGGCCTCGACGAACCGTCCGGAGTAGACGATGTCCTTGGCCTTGCTGGGACCGACGAGCCGGGCCAGCCGCTGGGTGCCGCCTGCGCCGGGGATCACGCCGAGCAGGATCTCGGGCTGGCCGACCTTGACGTTGTCGCCGGCGATGCGGCGGTCGCAGGTCAGGGCCAGCTCGAACCCGCCGCCGAGGGCGTAGCCGGTCAGCGCGGCCACCGTCGGCTTCGGGATCGCCGCGACCGCGCTCATCGCCGCCGACAGGCCGCGCTGCTCCTTGGCCGCCATGTCCCCGTAGGACATCTCGGCCATCTCCTTGATGTCGGCGCCCGCCGCGAAGACCTTCTCGCCGCCGTAGACGATCACGGCGCGGACGTCGTCGCGCTCGGCGGCCTCGATCGCGACATCGTGCAGTTCCCGCTCGATCTGCCTGTTCAGCGCGTTCATCGGCGGCCGATCCAGCCGGATCGTGCCGATCGCACCGTCAACCTCAAGCCTGACGAACTCGCCCACGCCGCAACCTCCTCGTCGAACTGCCGCTTGCGCGGCAGGTTATCGCGCGTCACACCGAAACGTCAGTGTTCTGTATCTCAGCCGGCGCGATGACCCGCCGAGCCGCCCTGTTCCAGGTGCGCCTAACGCCTGCGGGCGAAGTAGCGGTCGCCGCTGCGCGTCAGCTCCAGGTCCTGGTCGAAGGTCTTGGACAGGTTGTCCTCGGTGATCACGTCGCCGAGCAGGCCCTGGGCGACGGCCGAGCCGTCGCGCAGCAGCAGGGCGTGGGTGAAGCCCGGCGGGATCTCCTCGACATGGTGGGTGACCAGCACCGATGCCGGGGCGTCGGGGTCCATGGCCAGCGCCGAGAGCCGGGCGACCAGGTCCTCCCGGCCGCCGAGGTCGAGCCCGGCGGCCGGCTCGTCCAGCAGCAGCAGCTCGGGATCGGTCATCAGGGCGCGGGCGATCACGGCGCGCTTGCGCTCGCCCTCCGACAGCGTCCCGAAGGCGCGGTCGGCGAGGTGGGCGACGCCGAGCAGGTCCAGCAGCTCCGCGGCCCGGTCGGTGTCCATCTCGTCGTACTGCTCCCGCCAGCGGCCGACCACCGACCAGCCCGCGCTGACCACCACGTCGAGCACCAGCTCCTCGCCGGGCACGCGCGCCGCCAGCGCGGCCGAGCACAGCCCGATGCGCGGGCGCAGCTCGAACACGTTGGTGCGGCCCATGCGTTCGGAGAGCACGTCGACGGTGCCCTCGCTCGGGTGCATCTCGGCGGCCGCCATCTTCAGCAGGGTCGTCTTGCCCGCGCCGTTGGGGCCCAGCACGACCCATCGCTCGTCGAGCTCGACCGACCAGTTCACGTCGGCCACCAGCGTGGTCTCGCCCCGCCGGACGCCGACGCCATCCATCCGGATGACCAGGTCGTCCACGTCTACCTCCCAGCCGTGATTGCCCGCGGCTAGCGGCCCGGTCGTCGCGCATGCGACCGCCGCGGCTACCGGCGAGCCCCTCCGCCGCCCATTCTTCCGCCTCGGCGCCGGGCGCCTGCGGCGGGGTTTCACCTGGCCGGGTGATCTAGGTCGCACACCCCGCCCAGCATCCGGGACGCCGGCCGCAGCGGTGGCCGCGGCCCAGCCGCACGTGCCAGGATCGGCGACGTGTCCGGTTCGTTGCTCACACGTGATCGCGTGGTCGACCTGCTGATGGTCGTCACCTCTGCGTGTCGCTGACGCGTTCGTCCTGCTGACCCCTCTTCCGGGTCCCAACGCGCGGCACAGCGAACCAAGCACGACCTCGCCCACCCACATCGCGATGGGTGTGCCGTGTCGCGCCGATTCCACCGGTATGACACGAAATCTGGAGCCTTCCATGACCTCCGTGCACCCGCACGTCTCCCAGTACACCCCCACCGGAGAACTGCCCGCCGTCGGCGGGGTGCAGCTGCACCCCGACCTCGACGTGCGCCTGCTACGCGACCTCGTCCCGGCCGACCGCACACTGTGGACACCTCGCGAGCTGCGAGACCTGACCAGCGCCGTCACCTCCGAGCTCACCGGGCTGCTGCTGGACGTCGTCCGCGTCGACGACGAGGAGCGCTGGTGGGCGCGACTCGGCCTGACCGCGGGCGTCGAGCTGTGGCTGCTGTCGTGGGCACCGGGGCAGGGCACCAAGCCGCACGACCACGGCGGTGCCTCCGGCTCGTTCGCGGTGCTGTTCGGCGAACTGCGCGAGGACTACGTCTACCCCGGCGGACCCGTGCGCACCGCCCGGCACGACATCGGCTCGGCGATGGGCTTCGGCAGCGGGCGCGCGCACCAGGTGCGCAACGTCAGCTCCGTCAACGCGGCCAGCGTGCACGCCTACTCGCCGCCCCTGCTGCCGGTGCGGCACTACGCCGACCTGGCCGACGTGCCGCCGGTCCCGCCGCAGCGGCACCCGTTCCAACCGGAGGTCGTCCGATGAGCGCACCCACCACCGGCCCCTACGGCGTCGAGCACCTGCTGGCGGATTCCCGCACGGAACTGGAGCGGGTGAGCCCGCAGGAGGCGGCGGAGCTGCAACGGCAGGGCGGGCTGATCATCGACATCCGCCCGGACGCCAACCGCCTCGCGGAGGGCGAGATCCCGGGGGCGCTCACCGTCGAGCGGATCGTCCTGGAGTGGCGGCTCGACCCGGCCAGCCCGCACCGGCTGTCCGGGCTCCGCCCGCACCAACCGGTCGTGCTGGTCTGCAACGAGGGCTACGCCTCCAGCCTCGCCGCCGCCCAGGCCCGCGAGCTGGGCCTGACCCGCGCGACCGACCTCGACGGCGGCTTCCGCGCCTGGAAGGCCGCCGGCCTTCCCGTCACCACCGCCCCCGCAGGGGCCTGACGTAAACCGTGGGGCCTCCGCCAACACCAAGGAGGCCCCACGGTTCCCAATACCGTCGAATATCACCTGATCGAATAATTCCCTCGAACCTCTGTTCAGTTCACCCCCATCGTCACCGATGTTCAAGCCAACGGCAGGGAGATCCCGGCCGTTCCGGCCGTGGGATCCCGGATTCGCGATCCCATGTGGACAGTGAGGCGGTCGACGATGTGCAGGGATGATCATGAGCAGCGGGAACAGCCCGACCTGGTGGCGCCGCAAACTCGGACGCCGCGTGCGAGCGATGCGCGAAAGCGCCGGTCTCACGTTGGAAGCGGCCGCGGTCGCGCTCGACTTCTCCAGCAGCAAACTCGCCCGCCTCGAAGCCGGTGGCCAGGGCATCGACGTCCACTGGGTGCGCTCGATGATGGACGTCTACGACCAGCGCGACGACGAACTCGTCGAGATGGCGCGGAGGTCCAAGCAGAAGGGCTGGTGGCACAAGCACGGGTTCAACGACCAGGGCTATGTCGGGCTGGAGACCGAGGCCGTACTGGTCCAGTGCTTCTACGCGACCTTGATCCCGGGCCTGCTGCAGAGCGACGAATACGCGAGGGCGGTGTTCGAGGGATCGCACGTGCGACGTTCCGAGGAGTGGATAAGCAGCCAGGTAACCGTGCGCGCCCACCGTCAGCGACGACTGCACGACGCGGCGAACCCGCTTCGGCTCAACGCCGTGACCACCGACTCCGCGTTGCACCAGCTCATCGGCGACGCATGCGCCCTCCGAAGGCAGATGCAACGGCTCTTGGAGCTGGCATCGCTACCCAGCGTCGACTTCCGGGTACTCCCATCGACCGCCGGAATGCATGACGGGCTGAACGGCCCGTTCACGATGCTGCACTTCGCAGACCCCGAGGACGGCGTAGTCGTGTACGCCGAACACGCTAGGAGCGATTCACACGGACAAGCCATCGGAAGTCCACGCCTGTAGGGTCAAATTCGAGCACCTCCGCGCCATCGCACTCTCCCCAGCGGATTCGACGGCCATGGTCGGCGAGGTGATGAACGCGTTGTGAAACGGAAGCGTGGTGGGTGGTCATGTTCGCCGTGGATCTCTCCCAGGCCCGCTGGCGCAAGAGCAGCCGAAGCGACACCGGCAGCGGCGGCAACTGCGTCGAGGTCGCATTCACAGGCACGGTGACGGCGGTCCGCGACTCCAAGGAACCCGACGGCCCGAAACTGATCTTCACCCCCACGCAATGGCGGCACTTCCTAACCACAGCCCAACGCGGAAACCTCGACTGACAACACCACCAAGCAACTTCGCCACACACGGGCGGTGCCGTGGTTCTCATCCCGTCGACCTGGCGCCAGCCCTTAGCCCTCGTGGAGGCCGACGGGATGAGAACCACCAACCGCCCCACCGCAGCATCCCCCGAAAACCCACTCATCCCGGAGACCTGCCGGGGGCCTGGGGGCGGCGAGCGCCCCAGAAACCACCCACCCAAAGCGACCCGCAAAGCCAGGGTGAGTACGTCGAAAACCCACGCGTCCCCGCCCTCAAAGTAAGCCGCCAGCCCCGCTGGATGCCTCGAAAACCCCGCACCCCGCCCTCAAAGCGACCCGCCAACCCCGCTGGATACGTCGAAAACCCCTGCGCCCCCACCCTCAAAGGTGACCCGCAAAGCCAGGGCGACGCCCCGAAAACCCCGCACCACCACCCCAATGCGACCCGCCATCCCAACCCACCCCTGGTGCGACTGCCCCACCCCGGCCTCATCACACCTGCGCCAAACCGCCCCTACCCCCTCACCCGATCGCCTAAAGTCCTGGCCTCGTGCGAAGGCTGCAAGGGCTCCCCGGACTGCAACGGCTCCGCGGGCTGCGAGAGCTCCCCTGGTTGCAAGGGCTGCGCCGGTTCGTCCGGCCGTGGATGGTCGTCGCCGTCGCGGGGCTGCTCGCGGTCGGTGTCGTCGAGGTGATCGCGGGCGGCGGCCCGGCCGGGTACGTCCTCGGTGTCCTGGGGGCGCTGGTGGGAGTGGTCCTGCTGCCGATGGCCACCCAGCTCGGGTTGCTCGCCGGCTCGTTCGTCTTCGGGCTGCGAGTCCGCCACATCGTGTTCGGGGCGATGCGGTCGCTGGGTTCGTGGACGGTCGGCAGGATCACGTTCACGCTCCGCGCGCTGCCGGTGACCATCGGCTCCGAGATCGGCCCGTGGCGCAAGCCGGTGATCCTGCGGTGCTGGCTTGCGGGTGTGGTGTCGGCTCTCACCGGCATCGGCGTCGTCGTGGCGTCGTGGCTGCTGGCCGACGGGCCGTTCTGGCGCGGGTTCGTGCTCGCCGCGACTCCGCTGATGCTCTACAAGCTGTGGCCCCGGCGGGTTCCGCTGGCCACCTCCACCGGCTGGCTGCTGTTCGGGCTGCCCCGCATGCCGGAACCCAAGCGGACGGAGTTCTGCGCCGGGCCGATGGCCGCCCGCGCCTACGAGGCGTTGCGCGAGGGCGACCTCGACCGGGCCCAGTCGCTCACCGACGAACTCGCCGCCGAGCACCCCGAGCTGAACACGACGGTGTCGTGCCGGGTCTCGATGCACGAGGCGCGCGGTGAGTACGCGCAGGCCGTGATGATGCTGCTCCAGCACATCTCCGCCGCCGACATCCCGCCGCGCGAGATGTCCTACACGCTGGCGGGGATGGCGGGACTGGGCTTCGCCGCCGTGGAGGCCGGGCAGTTGCCCGGCGACGACCTGCTCCCCCTGTCGAAGAAGGCGCTCGACGACGCCGTGAAGCTCGGGTTCCCGTCGTTCGACCTCAGCGGTACGCGGGGACTGCTGGCACTCGTGGAGGGCGACGTGGACGAAGCCGCCCGGCTGGCGGCCGTCGGCTCGGACCACAACACCTCGCCGCTGGCCCGCGCCGACTGCTACGCGACGCTGGCCCGCGCCCACATGGCCCAGCATGACAACGCCGCGGCACGTGAAGCGCTCGCCAGGGCCGAGGAACTCGCCGCTTGGTGGCCCCGCGTCCGCGAGACGCGCGCACGCCTCCAGGTCAGCTGAAGCTTCCCGCCGAACCACCGAAAGTCCCCGCCGAACCGCCGAACGTCTCCGCCGAACCGCCGAAAGTCCCCGCCGAACCGCGGAAGTCCGCCGAACCGCCGGAACCCTCCGCACCGGCCGCGATCGCCGCCAGCTCGTCCCGCACGAGTTCGCGGGTCCGCTCCACCGCCAGCTCTCCGGGGAACACCGCCGCCTGGAGCGTCAGGCCGTCCATGAACACGTGCAGGCGCGCAGACCGCTCCTCCAGGGCGGGGTCCGGCAGCTGATCGCCGACCGCCTCCGGCGGGCGCACACCACAGCAGCAGGCGACGGCGATGCGGCAGAGGTGGCGCTCACCGTTCCAGCTCGCCCGGCACATCTCGGCGAGCGAGTCGTCGACACGGCTGCGCACGAGGAATGCCAGCCACACGTCCACCTCGCGACGGCGGTCCGCATCCAGCGGAAGCAGTTCCTCGAGCACCCGTTGCGCCCGCTCCTGGCCCGGCAGCTCCGCTCGCAGGTGGTCCGCGACCCGGGCGGCCACGCGCTTGCCCATCTCCTGCGCGGCGAACCGCAGCAAGCCGCGCTGGCTGTCGAAGTAGTGCCGCAGGCCGCCGACGGAGACACCTGCTTCCTCCGCGACCTTGCGGACCGTGGCGCCCTCGATGCCGTCGCGGGCGATGAGCTGCCAGACGACGCGGGTGAGCTCCGCCCGCCGCTGGTCGTGATCGACGAGCTTCGGCACGGGCCGTTTATAGCACCGCGCCAGGTGGTCCCACATCTTCACCGCACACACGTGCGATTTCCATTACAGTACGCCTGTGCGAAATAAGCCCGACGACCTCACCCACGACCTGTTACCCGCCAGATGGGGACGAGCCGTCCTGATCACCGGAGTGGCGTTGATCGTGGCATCGGCGACATACCTGGTGCTGACCGGAAACACCGGCATCAGGTACTCCGCGGACCACACCGGCACGGTGCCGATGTGGACCCGGTGGGTGCCAGCCCTCGCCGGGCTCCTCCTGGCTCTGCTGATCCCCGGCGGAAGCCGCGCGGCCACGCCGCAGCCGCCCGCGGCAGGGCGGACACCGCCCTATCCGCAGGCGGTGGTCCTGATCACCGCGGCCGTCGCTTTCGCCGCATCGCTGCGACTGGCCGGCGGCGGGGAACCGGCGCACACGCTCCTCAAGCTCGCGCTGCTGCTCTGCGTCCCGGCCGTGGCGTTCTGGCTGCTGCGCCGCAGGGGCGACGCGACGCAGCCCGGCCACCGCCGGAACACAGCGCCACAGCCTGACGCTTCCGCGCCGGGCGACGCGGAAACGGCCTCCTGGCGTCGCTACGGGCCGCTGATCCCCGTCGCCGCCTGGTTCGCGCTCAGCTTCACCGGCCCGTTCGCGATTCCGCCCAGCGACTACGGCCGCACGGTCGATCCCGTCACGCTGCTGGTCACCATCGCCGTCGTGTTCCTGGTGAACAGCTTGCTCGAGGAGGTCTTCTACCGTCGCTGGTTGCAGTCCACCTGCGAGGCCGTCCTCGGCCGCCGGCCCGCGATCGTGCTGGCCGCACTGCTGTGGGCCTCCTGGCACGTCGGCATCCAGGGCACCGGAACGCTGGCGGACGACCTCGCCTCGGTGTTCGTCAACCAGGGCGTCCAGGGCCTGTTCCTCGGCTACCTCTACAGCAAGCACCGCCTGATGTGGCCGATCCTCACCGTCCACGGCCTCACGAACTCCGCCCCGATCCTGCTCGGCCTGCTGTGAAACCCCGGAAAAGCCCGAGAACCGCCCTCACGACCCCGCGAGGACGACCTTGCCGAGCTCCGCCGGGCCCGACAGCAGCGGGTGCTTCGGCAGCACCCGCACCGTGTAGCCCGCGGGCCCGGCGTGCGGCAGGGTCACCGTCGCCGAGTAGTGCCCCTCCTCCGCCAGCTCCATCGGCTCGGTGACGAAGTCGTGCAGCTCGTCGGAGTCGTCGACCCTGCCGACCACGACCTCGACGTTGACGTCCGACGGGTCGAGGCCTGCGAGGTCGACCTGCGCCCGCACGACCACCTGACCGCCCAGCAGCGGCGTGCCGCCGTCCTCGACGGCCATCTCGGTGTCGCGGATGCGCACCCAGGTCCACGCCGCCGAGAGCCTGCTGCGGTAGTCGGCGATCTCCTTGGCACCGCTGTAGCCCTGCACCGCCACCGCGGCGGCCGAGCGCGCGGCGGGCACGTAGTGGTGGTCGACGTACTCCCGCACCATCCGCGACGACTGCACGCGCGGCCCGAGCGTGGCGAGGGTGTGGCGCACCATCGACATCCACTTGCCCGGCACGCCGTCGGTGTTGCGCTCGTAGAAGGCCGGGGCGACCTGGGTGGAGATCAGCTCGTAGAGCGCCGCGGCCTCCAGGTCGTCGCGGCGGTTCGGGTCGGTGACGCCGTCGGCGTTGGGGATCGCCCACCCGTTGTGGCCGTCGAACATCTCGTCCCACCAGCCGTCGCGCACCGACAGGTTGAGTCCGCCGTTGAGCGCGGCCTTCATGCCCGACGTGCCGCACGCCTCCAGCGGGCGCACCGGGTTGTTCAGCCAGACGTCGCAGCCCGACACCAGGTACCTGGCGAGCGCCATGTCGTAATCGGGCAGGAACACGATGCGGTGGCGGACGTCGGCCTGGTCGGCGAACTGGACGATCTTCTGGATCATCACCTTGCCGCCCTCGTCGGCGGGGTGCGACTTGCCCGCGACGACCACCTGCACCGGGCGCTCGGAGTCGAGCAGCAGCTCCCGGAGCAGCTCGGTGTCGCGCAGCATCAGCGTCAGCCGCTTGTAGGTCGGCACCCGGCGGGCGAAGCCGATCGTCAGCACGTCGGGGTCGAAGACCGAGTCGCACCAGCCCAGCTCGAGATCCGAGGCACCGCGCTGCCGCCAGGCGTGGCGCAGCCTGCGGCGGACCTCGTCGACCAGCCGCTGCCGCAGCGAGCAGCGCAGCTCCCACAGCAGCGAGTCGCTGACCGGTTCCATGCCGCGCAGCCCGGCTCCGCTGTCCATTTCGGACTCGCCGAGCAGCTTGCCCAGCTCGCGCGCCGACCAGGTGGGTCCGTGCACGCCGTTGGTGACCGACGAGATCGGGACCTCCTCGGTCCCGAACCCCGGCCACAGGCCGCGGAACATCTTGCGGCTGACCCCGCCGTGCAGCTGGGAGACGCCGTTGGCGCGCTGGGCGAGCCGCAGGCCCATGTGGGCCATGTTGAACATGCCCGGGTTCTCCTCGGCGCCCAGCGCCAGAACGCGTTCCGTGGGCACGCCCGGCACCAGCGCCTGCGCCGACCCGTCGCTGAAGTAGTGGCGCACGAGGTCGACCGGGAAGCGGTCGATCCCGGCCGGGACCGGGGTGTGCGTGGTGAACACCGTGCCCGCCCGGACGGCGACCACGGCCTCGTCGAACTGCAGGCCGTGGTGGTCCTGGAGCTCGCGCACGCGTTCCAGGCCGAGGAACCCGGCGTGTCCCTCGTTGGTGTGAAAGACCGCGGGCTGCGGGTGGCCGGTCAGCTCGCAGTAGGCGCGGACAGCGCGCATGCCGCCGACCCCGGCCAGGATCTCCTGCCGGATGCGGTGGTCGGCGTCGCCGCCGTAGAGGCGGTCGGTGGTGCCGCGCAGGTCGTCGTCGTTCTCCGGCAGGTCGGTGTCGAGCAGCAGCAGCGGCACCCGCCCGACCTGCGCCTTCCAGATCCGCGCGCGCAGCGTGCGGCCCTCGGGCATCGCGACCCGCACCAGCACGGGCGAGCCCGCCCGGTCGTTCACCGTCTCCAGCGGCAGCGCGCGGGGGTCCAGCACCGGGTAGTGCTCCACCTGCCACCCCTCGCTGGACAGCGCCTGGCGGAAGTAGCCCGAGCGGTAGAGCAGCCCGACGCCGATCATCGGCACCCCGAGGTCCGACGCGGACTTGAGGTGGTCGCCCGCCAGCACGCCCAGCCCGCCCGAGTAGTTCGGCAGCGCCTCGGCGACCCCGAACTCCATGGAGAAGTAGGCGACCGAGTCCGGCAGCGAGCCGCCCTCGTCCTGGCGCTGCTGGTACCAGCGCGGCACGGTGAGGTAGCGGCGCAGGTCGTCGTCGACGGCGCGGGTGCGAGCCAGGAAGTCCTCGTCGCGGGCGAGCCTGCTCAGCCGTCCGGCAGGCACCTCGGCAAGCAGCCGCAGCGGGTCGCCGCCCACCGCCGACCACACCTCGGGGTCTACCGACGCGAACAGGTCCTGCGTCGGCGGATGCCACGTCCAGCGGAGGTTGGTGGCCAGGGTGCCCAGCGCGGACAGCGCCTCCGGCAGGTGGGCGCGGACGGTGAAGCGGTGGACGGCTCGCATGGGAGCGGACCATATCTCGACGCCCGCACGGCCGTGCGGTGATGCCGCCGCCGTCACACCGCACCGCGATGCGAAGCTGGTGCCGTGGGTGCACGGCGGTTCGTGGCGGCGCTGATCGCGTCGGTGGCTGCGCTGGGCGCGTGTTCGGCGCCTCCCGCGCAGCCCCCGAGCGTGGCGGTGCGGGCCGTCGATCCGTCCTTCGTGCACGGAACCGACGGCGGCGAGACCGACCGGCTCGCGGCCACCGTCGTCACCGACGTGCAGGAGTACTGGAAGGCGCAGTACCCGGCGACCTTCGGCGGGCCGTGGCGGCCGGTCGACGGCGGGTTCTTCTCGGTCGACACCGCGAACACGACCGCCGACGCGCCGCCGTGCTCGGGCGATGCCGCCGACGTCGAGGGCAACGCCTACTACTGCGCCACCGTCGACGCCGTCGCCTGGGACCGCACCGCGCTGCTGCCCGTGCTGCGCGAGCACTACGGGGAGGCCGCCGTCGTGGTCGTGCTCGCCCACGAGCTCGGCCACGCCGTGCAGCAGCGCTCCGGCGCGGGCACCGACGACCCGCGGCGCACCGAGGCGATGGCCGACTGCTACGCCGGTTCGTTCGTCCGGTGGGCGGCCGACGGGCGCGCCCCGCACCTGCGCGTCCGGCCGGACCAGCTCGACGGCGCGATGCGCGCGCTCACGGTCTTCCGCGACCCGATCGGCGCCGACCAGGCCGCGGACCCGCACGGCACCGCCTTCGACCGGGTCTCCGCGTTCCAGGACGGCTACCGAGGAGGTCCTGGGCGCTGCGCGCAGCCGAGCCCCGCGCTGCCCGCGAAGGCGCCGGAGGAACCGAACCGGCCGGTGCCCGAGGCGCTGGCCGCGCCGGACGTCCGTGACTACTTCACCGGCCTGGTGAACCGCCGCGGTGCGCGGTGGCCGGCTCCCCCGGTCACCACCGACCCAGGTGAGCGATGCGGGGAGGTGGCCGTGGAGTACTGCACCGACCCCGCGCGGGTGGCCGTCGACGAGCCCGCGCTGGCCGCGGTCGACCACGACATCGGGGACCAGGCGATCACCACTCTCGTCGCGTCCCGGTACGCCGTCGCCGCGCTCGACGCCCTGGGCCTGCCCGCGCACGGTGTGGAAGGCGGGCGCCGCGCGTCCTGCCTGGCGGGCGCCTTCACGGGCCGGGCCGCGCTCTCCCCCGGCGACCTCGACGAGGCGGTCGAGGTGCTGCTCGCGGGCAACGGCGTCTCGCGCGACATCGACGGCGTCAACGCGCTCACCGGCTTCGACCGGTTCCTCGCCTTCCGCGAAGGCGCGCTCGGTGGTCCCGGCGCCTGCGGGCTGCGCTGACACCCGGCCGCGGGCGGTACGCCCAATGCGGTCGATCCCGCCTGGCGCCGCGGAACCACCAGATAGGCTGCTGCGGGCGCAGGCGGGCGCGGACCCCGGCGACGTCGTACGGGACTTTTCGGCAGGGATGGGAAACGTCAGTGGAAGCGGTATCGGCACGCAACCGGAGACGCCGGCGCATCATCAGCACGACGACCGCGGTGATCACGTGCGCCGCGCTGGTCGCAGGCTGTTCGCAGGCGGTCAGCGGCACCCCGACCACTCCCGGCGGGTTCGCCACCGACACGGTGGCCGGACTGCCCGCCGCCAACGGACCCAGCGGCCCGAAGGCGGGCGCACCGGAGGCGAGCATGCCGGTCGAGGGCACCGACAACGGCGAGATGGACAAGCTGGCCCGCAACGCCGTCGCCGACGTCGACGAGTTCTGGGCCGAGGAGTTCCCGGATGCCTTCGGGGGCAAGAAGTTCGACCCCGTCAAGCGACTGGTCTCCTACGACTCGGCGGGTCCCGGCGCCACCGTCTGCGGTGAGAACACCGCCGGTCTGGTCAACGCCTTCTACTGCCCCACCGACGACCTGATCGCGTGGGACCGCGGCGGGCTGCTGCCGCAGCTGGAGAGCAGCTTCGGGTCGATGTCGGTGGTCGCGGTCATCGCGCACGAGATGGGCCACGCCATCCAGCACCGGGCGGGCATCGTCACGGCCAACGACCCGACCATCGTGCTGGAGCAGCAGGCCGACTGCTTCACCGGCGCGTACTTCCGGCACGTCGCCGAGGACAGGTCGAAGTACTTCGAGGTCTCCACCGGTGAGGGCCTCAACCAGGTGATGGGCGTGCTCAGCTCGATCCGCGACCCGATCGGCAGCGACTTCAAGGACACCAGCGCGCACGGCAGCTCGTTCGACCGGGTCACCGCCTTCCAGTACGGCTTCTCCGACGGCGCGAAGCGCTGCGCCGACATGGACGCCGCCGACGTCAAGCAGCGGACCACCCAGTTCGAGTTCTGGAAGCAGGGCCAGGAGTCCGACCTGCCCATCTCGCAGGAGAACATCGACGTGGTCGAGAAGAGCCTGCAGGAGGTCTTCAAGGACACCGGCGCCGAGCCGCCGTCGATCACCACGAGCCGGACCGCGTGCAGCGGGGTCGAGGCGACGAACCCCGCGGGCTACTGCCCGGACACCAACACGGTGTCGCTGAACATGGAGGAGCTGCGCAAGATCGGCACGCCTCCGGCGCAGGACGAGGCCGCCACCGGCTACGGCGACTTCGCCGCCTACGCCCAGGTCGCGTCCAGGTACGCGCTGTCGGTGCAGAAGGCCGCCGGGCTCTCGCTCGACGACGAGGCCGCGGGCCTGCGCACGGCCTGCCTGGTCGGGTCGTGGAGCGGGCTGCTGATCGAGGACCCGATCGGCCAGCGCAACCCCGTCGGCAAGCTGCGGGTCGCCCCCGGTGACATCGACGAGGGCGTGGCCGCGCTGCTCGGCGAGGACAGCCTGATCGCGGCGAACGTCAACGGCGAGCAGGTGCCCGCGGGCTTCGCGCGGGTCGAGGCGTTCCGGGTCGGCTTCCAGGAGGGCTTCGCCCCCTGCAGCGCCAAGTACGGCGGCTGAGCGCCTCCGAACGCGAAAGGTCCCTCCCCGCGGGGAGGGACCTTTTTCATGCTCGTGGGTCTTCCGGGTTGCCATGGCAGCCCGGAAGACCCACGGGGTCAGAACAGGGCGCTGGCCAGGGCACGGCGCGCGGCGGTCACGCGCTCGTCGCCCTCGGGGAACAGCTCGAACATCTCCACCAGGTGCTCGCGGACGCGGTTGCGGTCGTCGCCCGAGGTGCGCTTGACGGTGCGCACCAGCCGGTCGAAGGCCTCCTCGACCCGCTGGACCGCGACCTCGGCGTCGGCGGCCGCCAACTGGGCGTCGAGGTCGTCCGGCGCGGCGTCGGCGCGCTCGACCGCCGACGGGTCGGCGCTCTCGGCGCGGGCGCTGAAGCGCACCTGCGACAGCGCGGCCTTGGCCAGCTCGTTGGCCGGCTCGGCTTCGAGGATCTGCTGGTAGGCCGCCTCGGCCGCCGCGTAGTCGCCGCGCTCCAGCGCCTCCTCGGCCGCGGTGAACCGCGGGTCCTCCTCCTGCTCGGCCGGTGCGGCACCGCCCGCGGCGGCCTCGGCCTGCCCGATGCCCGGGAGCTGGTCGCGCAGGGCGTCCAGGAGCGAGTTGATCCACTGCCGGATCTGCGGCTCCGGCTGCGCCCCGGCGAACGCCTCGACCGGCTGGCCGCCCGCGATGGCGATCACCGTCGGCACCGACTGCACCTGGAACAGCTGCGCGATCCGGGGGTTGGCGTCGACGTCGATCTTGGCCAGCACCCAGCTGCCGCCGGCCTCCTCGGCGAGCCGCTCCAGCACCGGCGAGAGCTGCTTGCACGGCCCGCACCAGGTGGCCCACAGGTCCACCACCACGGGAACCTGCATGGAGCGCTCGACAACCTCGGCCTGGAAGGTCGCCTCGGTCACGTCGATGACCGAACCGCCCGCGGGGGGCGCCGCACCGGCCTCGCCGTTGGCGGCGGGCTGCTGGTTGCCTCCGCGCGCGGAGGCGTCGGCCCTGCTCTTGAGGGCCGACAGGTCGACTGCACCCGCCATCGCGGCGGACATTGCTGCGTTCTGGCGTGGATCGGGCCTCGTCACACCCCCATCCTGACACGACACGCCGGGCGGGCGGTGCCTGGGCGCCCGATGTCAGGGCTCCGCGGTTGCGCGCTGGTCAGCGACGACACGCCGACGCGACTCGGAGATCAAGTCGAAGCAGTGAACAAATGTCACTCGTCCAGGTGACATCGGAAGAAAGCCCTCAGGTCTCGGCGGATTGATCGCCGAAGCAGTCACCGGGCTCGCGAACGAGCGTGTTCGCCCGCGAGCCGTGCGTGATCACACGCGGGCCGTGCGGGGACTCCAGCGCGGGATCTCCCTGCCCGAAGTTCAACGAGAGGTACGAAGACAGTGCGTATTGGAACCCGTGTCGCCGCTGCCGCCGGCGCCGCCGCCGTGGGCGTGATGACCCTCGGCGCCCCCGCCTTCGCCGACAGCGTCGACAACAACGGCGTCAACGCCGTGAACGACAACAACATCAGCGCCGTGCCGGTTCAGGCCTGCGGCAACGACATCGGCGCCCTCATCGGCGTCATCGTCAAGCTCGGGTCGGAGCAGACGACCAACTGTGTCAACGCCCCGATCGTCGACCACGCTCAGCAGCGCTGACGTCCTGACGGCAGCACCGCCGAAGGGCGGCACCGGCCTGGCCGGTGCCGCCCTTCGGCGTCCGCGCTCAGTCCTGTTCAAGGTGCTCGTTGATCCGCTCGACCTTCTGCCGCAGCTGGCCGGTGTAGCCGGGGCGGATGTCGGCCTTGATCACAAGGCTGGTGCGCGGCGAGCGCGAGGACACCGCCTCGGTGGCCCGCTTCACGACGTCCATCACCTCGTCCCACTCGCCCTCGATGGTGGTGAACATCGCGGTCGTCTCATATGGCAGACCCGAGTCGCGCACCACCCGGACCGCCGCCGCGACCGCCTCGCTGACGCCGTCACCTGAGTTCGCCGGGGCCACGCTGAATGCGAGCAGCACGTCCGTTCCTCCTCCACCTCGATGTCTTCGCACGATCCGCACCGTGCAGCGCCGATCGTGGCCGATTTTCTTCCCGCTGCCAGACCACACTTCCCGACGGGGCCACCGCGCGCTGCTAGCGTCGAGCAACATGAGCACTCGTAGTCCGCTGCCCTTCGACCCCATCGCCCGCGCGGCGGAGCTCTGGGCCGAGCGGGTCGGCCCGTCCACGACGATGGCCGCCGTCACCAGCGTGATGCGAGTCCAGCAGATCCTGCAGTCCGCGGTGGACACCGCGCTGCGCCCGCACAACCTGACCTTCGCCCGCTACGAGGCGCTGGTGCTGCTGAGCTTCTCCCGGCGGGGCAGCCTGCCGATGCGGGTGATGGGCGACCGCCTCCAACTGCACCCGACCAGCGTCACCAACATCGTCGACCGGCTGGAGCAGGACGACCTGGTCCGGCGGGTGCCGCATCCGACCGACCGGCGCACGACGCTGGTGGAGATCACCGACGAGGGACGAGACCTGGTCAAGCGGGCCACCGAGTCGGTGACCGAGATCGACTTCGGCCTGCGCGGGGTCACCGAGCGCCAGACCCAGCAGCTCACCGACCTGCTCGGCAAGGTCCGGCACGCCGCGGGCGACTTCTGAGCCCGGCGCCTCGCGGCGGTCCGGCGCGGGTGACCCGGCACGGACAGCCACGGTCCCGGCGCAAGTGACCACACCACTCGCCCCGTGTGTCCTGAGCCTGGCGCGGGCGACTTCCGTCCCCTTGCTGTCGCCGCGCCCGAATTCGTGTTCGCCTTCGCAAACACCTCCTCCGCCTGTGGAACCCGGTTGATCTTGCGTGCATCCCAGCCCGCACAACACGCCGTAGTACCCGGCGTCCGGACACCACTGGAGGGACGACGAGCCACATGCGACTACGAACCGCACTGATCGCCGCCGGAGTGGCGGTCGCGACGGCGGCGGTGAGCACGCCCGCCGGCCAGGCCGCCGCCCCGGACTCGCTCGAGGCGATCTCCGCCGAACCGTTCGCGCTCAACGACCAGCACGACGCCTACGCCGACCGCGTGCGCGCGCTAGACGAGAAGCTGCCCAACGCCAAGGTCGGCGACGTCCTCGCCGACGCCAACCGCACCGGCGGGCAGGGCTGCTCGTACCCGGGCTCGTCCGAGGCCGAGGGCTTCTGCTGGGGCCAGGGCGACGACTCCACCGAGGGCTGGATCCCGCAGGGCCTGACCGCATCGTGGGACGCCGACCCGAGCGGGAAGGTCGACGGGCACCGGGCGCTGGTCACGAGCTGGTACGAGAAGGGCGGCGCCGATCGCGGCGTGCGGGTCACCTTCGTCAACCACGACGACCCGAAGAAGCCGAAGTACCGGCACGCGATCCTGGTCGCGCCGACCGCCGACGGCGGCATCGCGCCGGTCAAGACGCACGCCGGGGGCATCGCCTGGGTCGGCAACAACCTCTACGTGGCCGACACGTGGGGCGGGCTGCGGGTGTTCGACCTGCGCCACATCTGGAAGGGCGCGGCCGACCCGACGCACGAGGCGTTCAAGATCGACGGCGACAAGGTCCTGGCCGCCGACTACCGGTACGTGATCCCGCAGGTCGGCCGGTACTGCGCGCCGTCGCCCACCGATGCCTCGAAGTGCAACGGCGACGGCGGCTCGCCGAGCAAGGACGTGCTGCGCACCTCGTTCATCGGGGTCGACCGCCAGTCGGGCAAGCTGGTGACCGGCGAGTTCCACGACACCGACGCCGGCAAGCGCCTGGTCCGCTGGCCGCTGGCCGCCGACGGCTCGCTGAAGGCCGAGGGCGGGAAGGTCAGGGCCGCTGAGGCCTACCAGGTGCCGCACGCCCGGATGCAGGGCGGCGTGTCGGTCGGCGACACCTTCTACACCACCAGCAGCGAGAACGGCGGTCCGGGCGCATGGCACCGGATGCGGGTCGGCGAGAAGCCGGCGACGAAGGGCCTGGGCATCCAGGGGCCGGAGGACATGACCTACGACCCGGCGTCGAAGCGGGTCTGGACTTTGAGCGAGCACGCGAACAAGCGCGCCGTGTTCCCGATCCCGGGCGCGGGCGGCTGACGCGCCGCACCGACGTCGAAGGGCCCGTCCGTTAGCGGACGGGCCCTTCTCGCGGTCAGTTCAGGGTGCGCAGGGCGTAGCCGACACGGCCCCAGAACGTCGGCTCCTGCGACTCGTGCCGCTCCAGCAGACCGCGCCGCCGGGCCCAGCGCTCGAACCACACCGACGCCAGCGGCGGCACCGACGCGACCAGCGCGAGCACCAGCACGCGGAACCGCCAGCGCAGCGGGCTGAACACGACCAGGCAGGTCACCACGTAGGCGGTGAACACCACGCCGTGCACCCAGCCCGCGACGGTGACGCCGAGCGGCTGCCCCAGGCCGTACTTCGCGGCCATCGCCAGCAACAGCGCCGCCCAGGACACCGCCTCCGCGACCGCGACCAACCGGAACCAACCGCCATGCGAACTCGGCACGCTGCACCTGCTTTCGAGAAGGATTCCCCCTTCCGAGTGTGCCGGGTGCCGCCGCTCACACCGCCGGGCGGGTCTCCTGGTCGACCCACGCCAGGTAGTCGGCGTTGCCCGTGACGATCGGCGTGGCGATGATCTCGGGCACGTCGTAGGAGTGGCGGGCCCTGATGTGCTCGACCAGCGCCTCCATCCGGGTCGCCGAGGTCTTGATCTGCAACTGCCATTCGGGGTCGTCCTGGGCGGTGCCCTCCCACACGTAGAAGCTGCGGATCGGCACCACCTGGACGCACGCGCCGAGGTGGGCCTCGACCACCCCGCGCGCCAGCTCGGCGGCGGCCTGCTCGGAATCGACGGTCGTCACGACCTGCACGTGGTCAGCCATGCCTCCAGCGTATGCGCGAGCGGGTACGCGGAGTCAGGACCGCCGGGCGCCCCGGAGCAGATTCGCCTCGGTGGACAGGTAAAGCTCGCGGTAGTCGACGCGCGGGGTGCCGGAGAACAGCAGCCAGTAGTACTTCATCTGCTCCGACCACCAGTAGCCCGGGCAGGTGTCCTCCTGCGCGGGCGGATTCGCGGTGACGTCGGTCAGGCTGGCGAAGCCGTGCTTCGTCTTCGAGCTCGCCACCATGTTGCGGAAGTGGGTGTGCGCGCGTTCGCGGAAGACCTCGTCGCCGGTGGCCAGCCAGAGCGCCAGTGCCGAGTCCGCGAACTCCGGCCGGAGCGCGTTGCTCGGGTCCGGCGCCGACATCGTGCGGTAGTCCAGCGTCGAGGGCAGCACGCCGAACCGGTCCTGGGCCGCGTTCCACCCGTCGTGGTAGGCGCGGCCCTGCTCGACGCGCCCGGACTCGCCGAGCAGCCCGGCGTAGAAGGACGCCAGCACGCTCTGCCCGCGGTCCGCGACCGCGCCCGTGTACGCGTCGACCTGCGGGAACCACAGGTGCCCGCCGTGGCCCTCGGCCTGGTGGGCGAGGATCGCGCCGGTCAGCGTCTCGTACCACCGGCGCATCTCCTCGTCGCCGAAGAGCGCGTAGCCGTCCCACAGGTACTCGTAATAGGAGTCGCCGGGCGGCCCGACGGTGGCGATCCGGTTGCGCCACCGACCGGTCTCGGCGTCGATGTCGTGCGGCAGGAGTCCGAGCGGGGTCCGCTTGTCGTGGACGACCCGCATCGCCTCCTTCGCGACGTCGAAGTAGCGGCGGTCGCCGGTCCACTCGGAGAGCACGCCGAACTCCG
This sequence comes from Saccharopolyspora erythraea, assembly GCF_018141105.1. Classification (NCBI taxonomy): domain Bacteria; kingdom Bacillati; phylum Actinomycetota; class Actinomycetes; order Pseudonocardiales; family Pseudonocardiaceae; genus Saccharopolyspora; species Saccharopolyspora erythraea. Next base: position 6,984,474 of record NZ_CP054839.1, read on the forward strand.
CGACGTAGGTGCCGACCTCGACGATGTTGGTGTCCGGGCGGCTGACCGCGCCGGTCGCGAGGTTGACGTAGCGGTACGGCAGCCCGGTCGGCGACTCGGTGAAGGCGGGCATGAGCCGGTCGGCGACGTCGACGGCGAGCTCCAGCAGCCGCCGGTCGCCGGTGCAGTGGTAGGCCGCGGCCAGGCCGCCGACCATCCGGATGTTGGTCTCGAAGACCTGGAAGGGCGCGTCGATGTCGAAGTCGAGGTTGCCGGTGATCCAGTCCACGGCCTGGCCGACCTCCTCGTCGGCCTCCATCAGCCACAGCGTGTCCACCGCCTCGACGGCGCTGAGGCCGATGGAGTGGCCCGGCACGAAGAAGTCCTCGCGGCCACCGGAGATCGGCTTGATGTGGTCCGCGCCCAGCGCGTGCTCCACGTACTGCCGCCAAGCCCACAGGAACTCCCGGCGGACGTCGTCGGCGACCGGCTTCCAGTTCCGGCGCTCCCCTGCCGGAGCGGCGGAGGCGACCGGCGCTCCGGCGGCGAGGACGCCTCCTGCGACGGCGGCGCCGCCGAGCAGGCGAAGCACGCTTCTCCTTGGCAGTACCGAACTCCTGGGCAGTACCGGGTCCATCGCCGTCTCCCGTCGTGTCCGACAACGTCGTCGAGCCGACTCACCGTCGCGGGCCGGTGCCGCCAGGTCAACGGAGATCGCCGTTCCTGTCCGGTTTCGACACCGCGCATACCCCGATCAGCGGCGGCAGGAGCGCCCGGAGGCGGTCTTGACCGGACTCGACCGCGCGGTGGACAACCTTGTCAGCAGATGTCGAACCGGGGGCTGCCGCCCAGCCGGAGAGGAGCCCCGGGACGACCCTTACGCCCGGTTCGGAGTCCACTCGATTAGGCCGTTCATCAGCACGAACATGCTCCGCGAGGAGGCTTGACCGGACATCGGCATTGACAGCGCGCGACCGCGTGAGGTGGAATGCCGCCACCATGACAACGTTGTCCGAGCCCGGGAACGTCCGGCGCGCCACGATGAACGACGTGGCGCGGCTGGCAGGCGTGAGCATCAAGACCGTCTCCCGCGTGGTCAACGACGAGAGCGGCGTGCACCCGGCCACGGCCGAGCGCGTGCTGACCGCCATCGACCAGCTCGGCTTCCGCCGCAACCTCAGCGCCCGGAACCTGCGGCGCGGCACCGAGACCGGCACCATCGGGCTGGTTCTGGAGGACGTCGCCAACCCCTTCTACTCGGTGCTCACCCGGGCAGCGGAGGAAGTCGCCCGCGCCCACGGCAGGCAGGTGCTCACCGGTTCGTCCGACGAGGACCCGGCCCGCGAACGCGAGCTGGTGCTGGAGTTCTGCGCGCGCCGGGTGGACGGGCTGCTGGTCGTTCCCGCCGGGCACCAGCAGGGCTACATCGCCCACGAGATCAACGCGGGCACGCCGGTGGTGTTCCTGGACCGCCCGGCCGGAAACGTCGAGGCCGACACCGTGCTGGTCGACAACGTCGGCGGCACCGCGCTCGCGGCCCGGCACCTGGCCGCGCACGGACACCGCTCGATCGCCTTCCTCGGCGACGCGCCCGAGATCCACACCGCCGCCGAGCGGCTGCGCGGCTTCCGCGAAGGCTGCGCGCAGGCTGGTGTGGCCTTCGACCCCGCGCTGGTGCGGATGGGGCCGCACACCACCGAGACGGTCCGCGCCGCGCTCGAACGCATGCTCCCGCGCGCGACCGCCCTGGTGACCGGCAACAACCGGATCACCGTCGAGGCGTTGCGCGTGCTGGCGGGCCGGGCCGACCGGCCTGCGCTGGTCGGGTTCGACGACTTCGAACTCGCCGACCTGCTCGACCCGCCGATCACGGTGATCACCCACGACACCCGGGAGCTGGGGCGGTCGGCGGCCGAGCTGTTGTTCGCGCGGCTCGGCGGTGACACCGCGCCGCCGCGCCGCCACGTCCTGCCCACGCGGCTGCTGCCCCGAGGTTCCGGAGAGGTAACACCTTGACTTCTGCCCACACTGACCAGCACCCGGTGGTGCTCCCGGCCAACCAGCCGGAGCAGTTCTACCGGGGCGGCGCGTCCATCGCGGCCCTGCGCGGTGCCGGCGACGACCGCGACTTCGGCCCCGAGGACTGGGTGGCCTCGACCACCACGCGGTTCGGGCAGCCCGAGGCCGGGTTGTCACGGCTGCCCGACGGCAGGCTGCTGCGCGACGCCGTCGCCGCGGCGCCGGAGTCGTGGCTGGGCGCCGACCACGTCGGCGACTTCGGCGACAGCACCGCCCTGCTGGTCAAGCTGCTCGACGCCGGGCAGCGGCTGCCCGTGCACTGCCACCCCTCCGACGGCTTCGCCAAGCAGCACCTGGGATCGCGCTTCGGCAAGACCGAAGCGTGGATCGTGGTCGGCACCACCGGCCCGAACCCGGTGGTGTACCTGGGTTTCCGGGAGGACGTCGCGTCGGAGACCGTGGCGCGCTGGGTCGCCACCCAGGACTCGTCGGCGATGCTGGGCTCGCTCAACGAGATCCCGGTGAAGCCCGGCGACACCGTGCACGTGCCCGCGGGCACCCCGCACGCGATCGGCGCGGGGGTCTTCATCGTCGAGCTCCAGCAGCCGACCGACTTCTCGATCACGCTGGAGTGGCAGGGCTTCCTCGCCGACGCCGAGGGCGCGTTCCTCGGCATGGACCACGAAACGGCCCTGCGGACGGTGAACCGGACGGGATTCGGCGACGCGACCCTCGCCTCGCTCATCAAGCGCACCGCGGGCCAGAACGACCCCCGCGTGCCCCTGCTCGCCGAGGACGCCGCCGAGTTCTTCCTCGCCGACCGGCTGCACCCGCGCGGCGGTCTCGAGCTCGACCCGTCCTTCGGAGTGCTGATCGTTCTCGACGGTGCGGGAACACTGCGTGCGGAGAGCGGTCCGGCGACCGAGCTCCAGCGCGGCAACACCGTCGTCGTGCCGCACTCGGCAGGAACCGCGGTGCTCGAAGGCGAGCTCACCGCCGTGCACTGCCGCCCACCCGCTCCGCGCGGAACGCGCTGACCCGCGCGCTCCCCGGGCGGTGCGCGTCCGGGGAGCACGCGGCCGCTTCGAGGAGGAACCCATGAGCCAACCGCTGCTGGAGGCGCGCGAGCTCGTCAAGCACTACGGGAGCGTGGAGGCGCTGCGCGGCGCCTCTTTCTCGGCCCACCCCGGCGAGGTCGTCGCGCTCATCGGCGACAACGGGGCGGGCAAGTCCACACTGGTCAAGTGCCTCTCCGGGGTCGAGCAGCCGGACTCGGGGTCCATCGAGGTGGCCGGGAAACCGGTTGCCCTCGACTCCCCCGGCGCCGCCCGCTCCCACGGCATCGAGACCGCCTACCAGGACCTCGCGGTGGCACCGGACCTCGACCCGGCCGCGAACCTGTTCCTGGGGCGGGAGATCCGCCGCGGTGGCCTGCTGGGCAAGCTCGGCATGCTCGACAAGCCGGCGATGCGCACCCGCGCCGCCGAGCAGTTCGAGAAGTTCGGCGTGACGTTGCAGAACCTCGACGTGCCGATCGGCTCGCTCTCCGGCGGCCAGCGCCAGAGCGTCGCGGTCGCGCGCTCGGTGGCGTGGGCGGACAAGCTGGTGTTCATGGACGAGCCGACCGCGGCGCTCGGCGTGGTGCAGCGGGAGCGGGTCCTCGACGTCATCCGCCGCGTCCGCGACTCGGGCATCGCGGTGGTGCTGATCAGCCACAACATGCCGGAGGTGCTCTCGGTCGCCGACCGGGTGGAGGTGCTGCGGCTGGGCAGGCGGGTGGCGCGGTTGCGCGCCGCCGACGCGACCCTGGAAGACCTCGTCGGCGCCATGACCGGTGCCCTGTCCACGGAGGACGAGAGCTGATGAGCGCCACCCAGAAGACTCCGGTGCAGGCCGCCCCCGACGACGCGCCGAAGGGCCTCGCGGCCCGGCTCTCCGGCTCCAACACGCTGTGGACCGGTCTCGTGCTCGTCGCGCTGTGCCTGCTGTTCAGCGCGCTGCGGCCGGACGCCTTCCCCACCCTGTTCAACATCCAGACCCTGCTGGTGCAGGCCGCGCCGCTGCTGATGCTGGCGGTCGGGATGACCTTCGTGATCATCACCTCCGGCATCGACCTGTCGGTCGGTTCGGTGCTGGTCTTCGCCGGCGTCGTCTCGGCGCAGACCATGGAGGCGCTCTCCGGCGGCGACGCGACCCACGCCGGCTGGGGCGTCATCGCCGTCGGGCTCGTGGTCGCGCTGGCGGGCGGCGCGGTGTGGGGCGTGCTCAACGGCTTGCTGGTCGCGGTTGCCCGGGTGCCCGCGCTCATCGTCACCCTCGGCTCGTTCGGCGCCGCTCTCGGCGCGGCGCAGCTGCTGACCAACGGCATCGACGTCCGGACCGTGCCGACCGCGCTGCGCCAGACCCTCGGCACCGGCACCTCCTTCGGCGTGGTGCCGAACCTGGTCATCCTGGCGGCGGTGGTCACGCTGCTGGGGGCCTGGCTGTTGCACACCACGGTCTTCGGCCGCTACACCTACGCGATCGGCTCCAACGCCGAGGCCGCCCGGCGCTCCGGAATCAGCGTCACCCGCCACCTGGTCGCGGTCTACGCGCTGACCGGGGTGCTGTCGGGCCTGGCCGGGTTCATGTCGCTGGCCTACTTCGGCACCACCACGATCAGCGGGCACAGCAACGACAACCTGAACGCGATCGCCGCGGTCGTGCTCGGCGGCACCAGCCTCTTCGGCGGTGTCGGCACCGTGCTGGGCAGCGTCATCGGCGTGTTCATCCCGGCGGTGCTGGACACCGGCTTCGTGATGGCGGGCGTGCGCCCCTTCTGGCAGCCGATCGCGGTCGGCGCGGTGCTGGTCGCGGCGGTCTGGATGGACCAGCGGCGAAGGCGGGCGCGCAACAGCCGCTGAACCCCGGACTCCGGCAGAACTTTCGACACAACGGCGTGTGGAGGTAAACGATGAGAAGGCACATCCTGGTGGCGGCTTCGGTGCTGCTGCTGGCCGGCTGCGGCTCGGGGCAGATCGGCGACACCGGTGGCGGCCAGACCGACCCGAACAACAAGAACCTCGCCCTGCTGACCGGGATGCGCGGCGAACCGTTCTACGTCTCCATGGAGTGCGCCGCCAAACAGCAGGCCGCCGCCGCGGGCTACAACATCAACGCGCAGGCCCCGGAGAAGTTCGAGCAGGCCGAGCAGTCCCAGATGCTGACGGGCATCATCGGCACCCGGCCGGGTGCGGTGATCATCGCCCCCACCGACGACAAGGCGCTGGCCGCGCCGTTGCAGCAGGCCAAGAACAACGGCGTCCAGGTCGTGGAGGTCGACACCGCCCTGGAGGACCGCTCCATCGCCGTCGCGTCGCTGTCGTCGGACAACTACGCGGGCGGCAAGCTCGCCGCCCAGACCCTCGCCCAGCTCACCGGCGGCAAGCCGGGCGCGGTGCTCGCGCTCAACACCAAGGCGGGCACCTCCACCACCGACGAGCGGGCCAAGGGCTTCGAGGAGGAGATCGCCAAGCACCCGAACCTGCGGGTGCTGCCGACCCAGTACACCGAGAACGAGCCCGCGACGGCGGCGCAGATCGTCTCGGCGACCCTGGCCGCCAACCCAGACCTGGTCGGGGTGTTCGCCACCAACCTCAACACCGGTGAGGGCGCGGGCACCGCGCTTGCCAACGCCGGGCGGTCGGGCCAGGTGCAGCTCGTCGGCTTCGACGCCAGCCCCAAGCAGGTCGAGGACCTGCGCAACGGCCGTGTGCAGGCGCTGATCGCGCAGGACCCGGCGGCCATCGGCCGCGAAGGCGTCGACCGCGCCATCGCGGCGATCAAGGGCCAGCCGGTCGAGCGGGAGACCAAGACCAACATGATCGCCATCACCAAGGACGACATGCAGGCCCAGTCGCAGTACTTCTACAAGTCGGAGTGCTGACCTCGCCGGACACCTGCGCCCCCGCTGCGGCTACCCGTGGCGGGGGCGTTCGCCGTCGGTGGGCGCGGTTCGTCGGACGCCGGTCCGCCGGTGGAGGCGAGGCGGTCGCGAGCGCTACAGCCGGCCGGTCGTCGGTGGCGGCTGGTAGGAAGGCCGGGTGCTCGTCCGCCGCGCCTACATCCCCCAGGCCCACCGGCCCGGCTCGTTCGACGCCTGGCCCTACACCGTGCCGTGCGTGGCCGAGCTCGCCGAGCACGGGCTGACCTTCGACTCGCCGGTCACCATGCTGGTCGGCGAGAACGGCTCGGGGAAGTCGACGCTGGTCGAGGCGATCGCCGAGGGGTTCAAGCTGGACTCCCACGGCGGCAAGGCGGGGCGCAAGTACGCCAACGACCGGCCCCGGACTCCCTTGGGCGAGGTCCTCAAGCTGGAGACCACCGCGGCGGGCGCCCGGATGCTTTCGGGCCCCCGCAACAGGAAGAAGGGCTTCTTCCTGCGCGCGGAGACGGCGTTCGGGCTGCTGAACAGCGTCAGCGGGCTCCCCGGCTACTGGGACGACGACACCGGCACCATGAGCCACGGCGAGGGGTTCCTGACCGTCTTCTCCGCGATGTTCCGCGAGCGCGGCTTCTACGTCCTCGACGAGCCCGAGGCCGCGCTGAGCTTCACGTCGTGCCTGCAACTGGTCGGCCTCATGCGCGAGCTCGCGCGAAGCGGGGCGCAGGTCGTCTGCGCCACCCACTCGCCGATCCTGGCCGCCACTCCGGGCGCCGACATCGTCGAGGTCGGCGAGCACGGCACGCGGCGCACCGAGTGGGCCGAGCTGGACGTGGTCGACCACTGGCGCCGCTACCTCACAGACCCCGATCTCTACCTGCGGCACATGTGACCCGGCCGCCGTCGTCGCTCAGCGCAGGCGGGACCAGGCGTAGGCCGTCATCGCGTCCCGCATGTAGGCGGCCATGCCACGGGGCTTCTTGCGCTCGATCCGGTGGCGGAACTTGGGGTGGCTCACGTAGAGCGTGGCCAGGCGCAGGTAGGAGTCGCGGTCCGGGGTCCAGAAGTGGCAGATCCACCGGTAGTGGTCGTGGATGGCGTGCTGCGTGCGCGGGTCGTTGTCGGGCACTCCGGTGCTGAACAGCTCGGCGATGCGGGCGCTGATGCGGTTCCAGTCGCGGCCGATCTGCTCGGGCGTCGGGCCCTGCGGCCTGCCGCCGACCACCCTGGTCGCCTGCGGCGTCATGTGACCGACCAGCGCGGTGCCGTCCTCCACCGCCTCGGCCTGGTCAAGGCCGGATCCCCGGTACGACTCCTGCGGCTGCACGACGTCCGCTCCTCCGTTCCGCACGCGGCGAGGCCACCGGAATCGGACACGCGCGGTGACGCACACCACGCGCGGTCCAACTTCGGTGGCCACCTGTTCCGGGGAACAGTAACGGAGGGGAACGCGCGTCGACGCCGGGTTGCCCGATCCGAGTCCCGGCTGTGATGACCCGTCTGCCAACCTGCCCGGGGCAGATCAGCGGTCGGAGACGCGGGTCAGCCCCAGCGCCCTCAGGCCGAGACGCGGGGCAGCCCGAGCGATCCGCCCTCAGCCCGAGACGGACCCGTCTTCGCCGCTGTCGTCGCGGGTGCCGGCGGCCCCTTCGCCGTCGCTGGAGTCTTCCTCGGCGCCGGTCTGCGCCTGCTCGGCCGGCGCTTCGGCGGGCTGCGCCGCGTCCCGGTCCGGCGGTGCGAGGAAGACCACACCGCGCTCGAGGTCCAGCGGCCCGCCCGGGTCGTGCTCGCGCCCGGGGGCGCCCTGGTCGCCCTCGTGCCTGAGCTTGCGGCCGGGGAAGAGTGCACCGACAAAGCCCATGGAGATCATCTCCGTCGGATCGGCGATCGCTGACCGGAGACATCATCCTCCGGAAACACCATCCTACCGGCGGACCAGCGGTCCGATTCGCGTTCGGCGGGCGGGCTGCTCCTCCGGTGCCGACTCCTGCGATGTCGGTCGCGCACCGTTCAATGGAGTCATGCGGAGGTGGGTGCTGCACATGGACATGGACGCGTTCTTCGCGTCCGTGGAGCAGCTCACCCGGCCGACCGTGCGCGAGCGGCCGGTGCTCGTCGGCGGCCTCGGGCCGCGCGGCACGGTCGCCGGCGCCAGCTACGAGGCCCGCACGTACGGCGCGCGGTCGGCGATGCCGATGGCCGAGGCGCGGCGGCTCTGCCCGGTGGCGGTGGTGCTGCCGCCGCGGTTCCGGGTCTACTCGGCGGTCAGCGAGCGCGTGCTGGGCATCGTGCGCGACGTCTCGGCCGTGGTGCAGCAGGTGTCGATCGACGAGGCGTTCATGGAGCCCGCGGAGCTGGCCGGCGCCGAGGCCGCCACCGTCGAGGACTTCGCGGCCCAGCTGCGGGCGCGGGTGCGGCGCGAGACCGGGGTGACCGCGTCGATCGGCGCCGGCTCCGGCAAGCAGCTGGCCAAGATCGCCTCCGGCCTGGCCAAGCCCGACGGCGCGCTGGTGGTGCCGCCGCAGGAGGAGATCGAGCTGCTGTCCGCGCTGCCGGTGCGCAAGCTGTGGGGTATCGGGCCTGTCACCGAGGGGAAGCTGCACCGGATCGGCGTGCACACCATCGGCGAGCTGGCCGCGCTGCACCTGGGCGACGTCACGTCCCTGCTCGGTCAGGCGCACGGCACCGAGCTGCACCGGCTCGCCCACGGCATCGACGACCACCCCGTCGAGGAGCGCGCGGAGGCCAAGCAGGTCAGCGCCGAAACGACCTTCGACATCGACATCACCGACCGGACGCGGCTGCTGGCCGAGGTCGCCGGGATGGCCGGCAACGCGCACCGCAGGCTGGTCTCCTCCGGCCGCGCCGCCAAGACGGTGACGGTGAAGGTCCGCGACTCCGACTTCACCACCATCAGCCGGGCCGAGACGTTCGCCAGCGCCACCAGCGACGCCGCCACGCTCGCGGCGGCCGCGCGCAGGCTGACCTCGGTCGCGGTGCCGCCCGGCACCCCGATCCGGCTGGTCGGGGTCTCCTACTCCGGTCTGGCCAACTCCGAGCAGGAGGCGCTGTTCGAGAGCCCCGGCTCCGAGGTCGTGGTCAGCACCCAGTCGGTCGAGCAGACCCCGACGGCCGAGCCGGCACCGGCGCCGCGGGGTTGGCGGGCGGGCGACGACGTGTGGCACGACGAGCACGGCCACGGCTGGGTGCAGGGCGCCGGGCTGGGACGGGTCACGGTGCGGTTCGAGACCGCGACCACCGGGCGCGGCGTGGCGCGCACGTTCGCCTCGGACGAGCCGCTGCTGCACCCGGGCGACCCGCTCGACAGCCTCGGTTGGCAGTCGGACTGACGAGCGCTCCGCGTGGCCACCCAGGGGCGGTTCCAAGCGGCGCGTGCGGTGTGGGATTCAGCCCGGACCCCCGCGCAAACCGCCCCTGAAAGGTCCCCGGCGTGAGAAGCCCTGGTCAGGAAGCCGTCGGCGCAGGCAGCTCGCGCTTGTAGTGCCCGACCCACTTGCGCGGCGCCACCGTCTGCACGGCGTGTTCGACCGAACGCGCCAGCTTGCTGAACGGCGGCAGGTGGAAGCGGTACCGCTCGCCTGGCAGGCCGGGCATCGACGGCGGCTCCTCGATCCGCCAGCGGTCGAGCTCCGGGTGCCGGGAAGCGAAGCCGGCGTCGGCTGGGTAGAACTCCAGCGCCACCCTGCGGTCCGGCGGGACCGACCGGTTGTGCTGGATCCACGGCAGGGTGCCCACGCCCACGGCCGCGATCTCGTCCCACGACACGCCCACGACCTCACCGCGCGTGCGGGCGTAGAAACCGCTGCGGTCGAACAGGAAACCCCGGCTGCTGAGCATGCCCCGCGACGAGGTCGCGAACCACAGGAAGATCACGCCGAACACGAGCTGCCAGATCCACATGCCGACCGTTGAGCCCTTGTTCGCCAGCGTCGCCGCGCACAGCACGGTGAGCAGACCGCTGATGCCGCCACCGATCAGCAGCGTGCGGAAGCTGCTCGCGCTGACGTCGACGTCCTGCGCGTCGGCGCCCAGCACCACCGGCACCGACCGGCCCGGCGGTGGTGCGGAGTGCGGGGGCTGCGCGCGGACGGTCCGGTCCTCGACCCGCGCGGCCCCCTCCGAGGTGTAGCGCGCGGTACCCCGGTCACCGGCCTCGCCCCGAGGCACCGTCGCGCGTTCGTCGTTCACCCGGTCGGCCCGCTGCCATCCGCCTGGAAGCCACTTCATGGCCCCCAGGGTAGCGGCGACCCGTCCAGTTGATCATGTTCCTACCCGGATTTCCGGGTTGACTCAGGGTTTCCCCGGGTTCGGTCAGCTCCGCGGCACGCGCACGACGAGCGCGTCACCCTGACCGCCGCCGCCGCACAGGGCCGCCGCGCCGGTGCCGCCACCGCGCCGCTTGAGCTCCAGCGCCAGGTGCAGGGCGAGCCGGGCGCCCGACATGCCGATCGGGTGACCGAGGGCGATCGCGCCGCCGTTGACGTTGACCTTGTCCTCGCTGATGCCCAGCGCCTTGGTGGAGACCACGCCGACCGCGGCGAACGCCTCGTTGATCTCGACCAGGTCGAGCGCGCCGGGCTCCAGGCCCTCCTTGGCACACGCCGCCCTGATCGCGTTCGACGGCTGCTCATGCAGGCTCGCGTCCGGACCGGACACCACACCGTGCGCGCCGATCTCGGCCAGCCAGCTCAGGCCCAGCTCCTCGGCCTTGGCCTTGCTCATCACCACCACCGCGGCGGCACCGTCGGAGATCTGCGACGCCGAACCCGCCGTGATCGTGCCGTCCGGGGCGAACGCCGGACGCAGCTTGGCCAGGCCCTCGGCGGTGGTGTCCGGGCGCACGCCCTCGTCGGTGTCGACCACGACCGGGTCGCCCTTGCGCTGCGGCACGCTGACCGGCGCGATCTCCTCGGCGAACACACCCGAGTCCGCGGCCGCGCCCGCCCGCTGGTGGGAGCGGGCGGCGAAGGCGTCCTGCTCCTCGCGGGTCAGGCCGTAGCGGGAGTTGTACTTCTCGGTCGAGGAGCCCATCGCGACCTGGTCGAACGCGCAGAACAGGCCGTCGTGGGCCATGTGGTCCAGCATCTGCACGTCGCCGTACTTGAAGCCCTCACGCGACTTGGCCAGCAGGTGCGGCGCCTGGGTCATCGACTCCTGGCCACCCGCGACCACGATCTCGAACTCGCCCGCGCGGATGAGCTGGTCGGCCAGCGCGATCGCGTCCAGGCCCGACAGGCACACCTTGTTGATCGTCAGGGCCGGGACGTCCATCGGGATGCCCGCCGCCACCGCCGCCTGCCGGGCGGGGATCTGCCCGGCGCCCGCGGTCAGCACCTGGCCCATGATCGTGTACTGCACCTGCTCCGGCGCGACCCCGGCGCGCTCCAGGGCGGCCTTGATCGCCACCCCGCCGAGCTGGGCGCCGGAGAAGTCCTTGAGCGAGCCGAGCAGCCGCCCCATCGGGGTACGCGCCCCGGCCACGATCACAGAAGTTCCCACCGCTGCCTCCCGGTCCGTTCGTCGACGTGCTGCGTTGCCGCGTCGCACCACCATCATGGGGTCTCGGACGCACTGGGGACCATACCCAGCGTGGCACGCGGTGCCGCTTGTGAGGACGCCCACAGGGCGGGACGCGATGCGACTGGCGCTGACACCAAGACGCGCTTGACCTCGGCGAACCGCCCGAACCCCGACGGCGCGGGCGGCTCGCCGATGCGCTGGTCAGCAGTTCCCGCGTCCCGCGGTCGTGTCGCACAACGTCGTCTCGTCGGCCCACGAGAGCTTGCTGCGCGCGTTCACACCGAGCTCGCGCGAGGCGGAGACGTCACCACTCGCGCCGGAGTCGCCCTTGAGCCAGTAGCGGACCTCGTATTCCTTGCCGCCCTCGGCGTAGGTGAAGGCGTAGAACGGCGCGGGCACCGGTGCCGGCCCGAAGTCCGGCGAGGTCCAGGCGTCCTCGCCCTCGGCCTTGGCCGGGTCGACGTACAGGCAGTCGTACTGGGCTCCCCCGTAGGTGCACTTGCGCGGCTCGGCCCCGCCGTAGCGGCCCACGCCGTCCACCTTCGTCACCTGCTGCGAGCCCAGCCGCTGGAAGATCTTCTCGCAGGCGCCGCCGTCGCAGGCGTGCCAGTCCTTCCAGGCCGCGGAGCGGGCCGACGCCGTCGACGCGCCGCCGTTCACCGCGTCGCAGAACTTGCCGAGCATGTAGGGCGCCATCTTCTGGGCCGCCGTCACCGAGTCGATGGCGGTGGCGGCGGTCTCCTTCGCGCCGAGCCCCGCCGAGTCGAGCTGCCAGATGCCCACGCCGGGGTTGAAGAACAGCCCGTCGGCCCGCTGCTCCGGATCGGCCAGGGACGCCTGGTCGTCGTATCGGGACAGCGTCATGGGCGAGGGCGGTTCGCCCGACCCCGCCACCTCCGGCCAGGTGGTGGCCAGCGTCAGGTTCGTCGCCGCCTCGGCGCTGACCTGGCATTCCGCCTGCTCCACGGCCTTGGCCGCGGCGGCCTGGACCGCGGCGTAGGGCTCGGCGCCGAACTGCAGCGGCGCGTTGTCGGCGACCCACGCCCGCTCCCGTTTCAGCCGGACTTCCTCGGGATTCTCCCTGCCACCGCCCGAGATGGTTCCGTCTCCCCCGGCAGCCGAGGCGACCGGTGCGAACACCGTGGTGGCCCCCAGCAGAACGGCGAGCAGAACGGAGCACGGGCGGACAGGTTGCTTGATAACCATAGTGCCCCCTTCGGTCGTGAATTATCGACATGCTCGTTCGCGACGTGCTCGCCGAACTCCACCGATCGGGGCAACTCGATCAAGGAAAGAGACTGTTCATTTGCCGCTTTTCACCTGTTTCCCGCCACATCGGACGCGGGCTAGGCTCGCGGCATGCACGAGGATCTGAGCGGGCTGGTGACCGCCATCGACCACGTCGGCATCGCGGTGCCCGACCTGGACGCAGCCATCGAGTTCCAGCGGCGGACCTTCGGTCTGGAGGTCGCCCACATCGAGGTCAACGAGGAGCAGGGCGTGCACGAGGCGATGCTGCGCGCGCCCGGCGACGCCTCGGGTGCCACGCAGATCCAGCTGCTCGCACCGATGCGGGAGGACTCCGCGATCGCGAAGTTCATCGACCGCAGCGGGCCCGGACTGCAGCAGCTCGCCTACCGCGTCACCGACGTCGAGGCGGCCGCAGAGGCGTTGCGCGCCAAGGGTTTGCGGCTGCTGTACGACTCGCCTCGGCGCGGTACCGCCGACAGCCGCATCAACTTCGTGCACCCGAAGGACGCGGGCGGCGTGCTCGTGGAACTGGTCGAGCCGGCGCGGTAACGACACGGAGTGCCGCGGCCCGCCGGGAGGTGGCGGATGCGCGGCACTCCGATGTGGACACCGATGGGGAGACGTCGTGGATTTCCGTCCGTGACGTCGAGCCGCGGCCCCGCACGGAGGCGTGACACGCGAAAGTGCGTGACGCTGCGCTTCTGCTGACCGAGCGTGCGGCGAACCCACTCGACAGCGCGCGAGCGCGTTAGCGCGGAAGCGTGGCACGCGGGTTCGCGGTTCGAGGTTCGCGGCTCGCGGCTCGCGGCTCGCGGGAGTCCCAACCGCGTCGTGCGAGCGGCGCCGCGAGAACGTCACGGCAACTCGAGCGGCGCCGCGAAACGGGGCCGCGAGAGCGACATGGGTCAGGCGGGCTTCGGGGCCTTCGTCATCCCGCCGACGCTGAGTTCCAGAGCACGCGCGATGAAACCGATCTCGCGCTCCAGCTCGTCGTCGTGCTCTCCGCGGCGCGCGACGGACTGCCGGTAGTTGATCAGCCGCGCGAACAGCATCGCGGCGGTGTCGATGTCGCCGCCCCTGCGGCCTGTCGGCAGCGCCGCCTCCAGCACTCGCCTGACCTGGTCCACGACGGTCTGGAAACGCGTCTGCAACGCCTCCCGCAACGCGACGTGGGTGTCGGCCTCCCGCCACAGCAGGTGGCTCAGCAGCAGCGACGTCTCCAGCCGCGTGTCGAACTCGAGCACCAGCCTGCGCAGGCTGCCCGCGACGTCACCGCGCACCGCGACCCGGTCGGACTCGACGTCCTCCTCCGGCAACCGGTCGACCAGCGCGGTCAGCAGATCCTGCTTGTGGCGGAAGTAGTAGTGGATGAGCCCTTTGGGCACCTGGGCGCGCTCCGCGATGCGGGAGGTCGGCGTCGCGTCGAAGCCGTGCTCGGCGAACAGCTCACCTGCCGCCGTGAGGATCCGCTCGCGCGCACACGCCTCCTGGTCCGTGCCGCCGGGTCCGGGTTCGTCCGATTTGGACCGCCGGCCCGGCGCGTTCGGCTCGTTCGCCGCACCTGGTGCCCGTGCCATCGGCGCGACCTCCAGCCTCCGGACCGCATCCGGTGTGGAGCACCTTCGCCTGTCGCTGCATATGCAGCCCTGGAAAGCCGCCGTCCGCCGAGGTGCGGCGCGGTCCGGAGTACTGCCCCGGACCGCGCCGGCCTCGCCCGGACGCCACCTGCGTCAGTGCTGTCCGGCCACTCCCCGCTGGTGTGCGGCGTTGGCCTCGGGGAGCGCGGCGGCACCGGCGATCACGGCCAGCACGCCGACCACCCAGGAGGTCCACGCGGCGCCCATGTAGTCGGTGTAGCCCAGCGCCCATGGCGAGATGAACAGCAGGACTCCGAGCAGCATGTGGGCGTACTCGCTGGTCATCGAACCCGGCATGGCCAGCGACCACACGCTGGCGATCACCAGCAGCGCGCCCAGCGCGATCATCGCCGACATCGCGTTGCCGTTCGTGGACGTCCACAGCGTCGCGAGCACGAGGTAAGCACCCAGTACCACGCCGACCCAGTCCTGCCACCGCATCCACGGCTTAGCAGTCGCACCTTCGGACCTACTGGCCACGTCGATCACCTCCACAGACGGGATGTCCTACTCCAAATGGTCGTCTTGGTTGGCCAGCCGGTCAAGCCTCCCCGAACGGGTATTTTTCCCCGTTTGAGCGGCATATTCTGCTCACCGTCTACTCGACTACCTACCGCAGTCGAACCTCGGGCACCCAATTGGAGCTAGTCCAAACGGACTAGTCTCCAAACGCTTGGTCATCATCCCGCGACCGCGCTCCGATCCCCGGCGGGACGAAAGGCCCACTCCGGCCGGACCGCCGTTTTGCGACCGCTGCCGACACCCCCGCGGCACCCGGCGGACCGGGCCCCGCGACACACCCACGCCGCCGCCTGTCGCCCACCTGGAGACGAGCGCGCCACAAAATCCGGTCATCAGGCCCACACCTCCCACAACACGGCCGGGTTCCAGGTAGCGTTGGGTGCCATGGGCCTTGCCGACGACCGTGACCTGCTACCACTGGGATCAGGCTTCGACCTCGCTCGAAAGAACGGGTACGACCGCGCACAGGTCGACGAACACCTCGAGCGAATCGACGCCGATCTCCGGATCCTCACCGCCGATCGGGATGCCGCCGTCTCCCAGGCGAACGATCTGTCCAAGCAGCTGGAGTCGGCGCGTTCGGAGATCGAGAACCTGCGCGGCCAGGTCGAGCGGCTGTCCAAGCCGCCGACAACGCTGGAGGGGCTCAGCGAACGGTTGCAGCGCATGCTGCGGCTTGCCCAGGACGAGGCCAACGACATCCGCGCCCGCGCGGAGAAGGACGCCGCCGACACGCGCGCCCGGTCCGAGGCCGAGGCGAGCAACCTGCGCACCCGCTACGAGAAGCTGATCGCCGAGGTCGACAAGCGGCGCGGTGAGATGGAGACCGAGCACCGCGCGCTGATGGACAAGGCCAAGGCCGAGGCCGAGCGGATCACGCGGGAGGCCGAGGAGAACCGCAAGCGCGCGGACGAGGAGTCCGAGGCGCGGCGGGTCCAGGTCGAAGAGGACTTCGAGATCGCCATGGCGGCCCGGCGGACCGAGTCCATGCGCACCCTCGCCGAGCAGGAGGCGACCAGCAAGGCCGACGCCGAGCGCCGCGTGCGCGAGGCCACCGAGGAGGCCAACCGGCGGCTGCGCGAGGGCACCAACGAAGCGCACCGGCGGGTGCGCGAGGCGACCGACGAGGCGAACCGGCTGGTCAGCGACGCCACCGCGAAGTCCGAGAAGCTCACCCGCGAATCCACCGAAGCCGCCGAGAAGCGCGAGCGCGAGTCCACCGACGCCGCGACGCGCCGCGAGCAGAAGTCGCAGCAGGTGGCCGAGCGGATGGTCCGGGAGGCCACCGACAAGTCCGAGCTGATGGTCAAGGAGTGCACAGAGGAGGCCACCCGGCTCATCGACGACGCCAAGCGCCAGAGCAAGCGGCTGGTCGACGAGGCGACCCAGGAGCACAAGCGGCTGCTGGACGAGGCCGACCGGGAGAGCAGGCGGCTGGTCGACGAGGCCCGCCAGGACGCCGAGCGGCGGCTGGGCGCGACGACCGAGGAGGTCCAGCGCAGGCTCACCAAGGCCGACGAGCAGGTGCACTCGCTCACCGAGCTGCGCGACACCGTCGCGGCGAAGCTGCGCGACGCCGCCGGGCTGCTCGGCCAGACCACTCCGCTGCTGGAGCGGCTGGCCGAAGAGGACACCGAGGAGGCCAAGCTGCGGGAGGCCGCGGCCGAGGCGCGCGAGCAGGCGCGCAAGGTCGCCGAGGCCAACGTCGCGGCCGACCGCCCGGGCGGCGGCTCGGGCCCGGAGGGTGCGGCCGGTGCCTCCGGCGACGGCGGATCGTCCGGCAACGGCGGTGGCACTTCCAAAAACGGTGGTGCGTCGGCCAACGGTGGTTCCTCCGGCACTGGCGCAAACAGCGGCGGTACGGCGAACTCCGGCCACGGCGGGGCGCAGTCCCAGCAGCCGTCCCAGGGCAAGGCCAAGCCCACGGGTCAGGTGAAGCCAGTGGGGCCTGCCGGGCCCTCGGCGCCCACCGTCCCCAAGCAGGAGGCACCGCGGACCACCACCGACGATGGTCCGACGGAGAAGATCCAGCGCGGTGCCTTGCAGGGCGGGGCCAACCCGCACGACCCGCCGACGCGACGCATCCAGCTGCCGGTGCCCGACGGCAACGCGGGCAAGGGCGGACCGCCCAAAGTGGACAAGCGGTCCCGGCCTGGCGGCTGACCCACAGCCCCGCCTGCCCGCCGACCCCGCCGGGGCTCAGCCTTCGCTGACGAGCACTGCGGTCCTGGACCACTGAGGCCGCCGGGCCGGTCGCCCACGCGACCCAGGCCCGGCGGCCAAATGCGCCAATGCCATCCGCCCGCGGGCTAGGAGATCCGGCCGAGCCAGGAGACGACGGCCTCGCTGAAGGCGTCCGGGGTCTCGACCGGGGAGAGGTGCCCCGACCCCGGGATCCGCACGAGTTCGGCGTTGGGCAGGGTTCCCGCGAGTTCCGCCGCGCTGTCGGGCGGGGTCATGACGTCCTCCTCGCCCACGACCACGAGCACCGGACCGCCGTATCCGCGCAGCAGCGCGGTGCTGTCCGGGCGGTCGGCCATCGCGCGCTGCGCCCACGCGATGCCCTCCGGCGGCTGGGTCTCGATGATGTCGCGGACCTCGTTGACGACCTCGAGGCGGTCGGCGCGGGTCGTGGTGCCGAGGACGTTCGGCAGCGTGCTCTCCGACAGCCACCCGTCGGTGCCCTCGCGTTCGGCGCGGTCGGCCGCGCTCAGCCGGTTCGCGCGCTGGTCCTCGTTGTCCGCGACGGCCTTGGTGTCTGCCAGCACCAGCCCGGCGACGCGCTCGGGCGCGGCGCGCAGCACCGCCATCGCCACGTAGCCGCCCATCGAGCAGCCGCCCAGCACGACCCGGTCCAGCTCGAGCTCGTCGAGCAGGGCGATGACGTCGGCCGCCGCGGCGGCCATGCTCGGCCGGTCCCGCACGGCGGGGCCGGCGGGCTCGTCGACACCGGTGGAGGCGCCGTGCAGCGCGCTCTCGCCCAGCCCGCGCTGGTCGGGGGTGATGACTCTGGCGTGCTCCTCCAACGACGTCCGCGCGGCGTTCCACATGCGCGCGTCGACCGGGAAGGCGTGCAGCAGTACCAGTGGGGTTCCGACTCCGGATTCGATGAAATGCACGAACCCCATCCTGCCGGAGACGCGCCGCCGTCGCGGCCCTGCGGCCCGTGCGCTGGGGGATCAGGAATCGACGATGGTGACCTGCCGGGTCTCCGACGGGCCGTCCCAGGTGCGGGGCAGCGGCGTCGGGACGTCGGGGGCCACGGCGCCCACGATCGCGTCGAGGGCGTCCTCGGCCTTGCCGACCCACAGGTGCTTGGTGTCGGGGAAGCCGGTGACCTGCGCCTGCGGGATCGCGGCGAACCGGCGCCGCGCCTCCTCCGGACGCAGGTAGTCGTCGTACTCCGGGATCAGCGCGTGCACCGGCTTGCCCGACTCCGCCCACGCGCGCAGGTCGTCCTCGGTGCTCCAGCGCAACGGCGGCGAGATCAGCACCGCGCCCTGCACCAGCGGGTCGAGCCCGTGCACGAGGGTGAGGTCGGTGCCGAACGACCAGCCGACCAGCCACACGTTCGGCAGGTCGCTGAACTCCGCGTACTCCAGCGCCGCGGCCACGTCGAAGCGCTCGGACTTGCCGCTGTCGAAGGTGCCCTCGCTGCGGCCGGCCTCGCTGGCGGTGCCCCGCGTGTTGAACCGCAGCACCGCCAGGTCGGCGAGCGCGGGCAGCCGCCAGGCGGCCTTGCGGAAGATGTGCGAGTCCATCATGCCGCCGTGGGTGGGCAGCGGGTGCAGGCAGACCAGGGTGGCCTTCGGCTCGCCGCTCTCCGGCAGCGCCAGCTCGCCGACCAGCTTGAGATCGTCGGCGGTGTGCAGCGTGATCGGCTCGCGCCGGGCCGGCAGCACCGTGTTCGCGCGGATCGGAGTACTCATCGCCTCGATCCTGCCACGAACGGGTGGCGCGCACGGTGTGATGTGCGGCAGGCGGCACCGACGCCGCTGACCAGGCTCGTGACGGCTACGGAAGCACTGCGGCGAGGGGGCTTGCACCGAGCACACGGCACTTGCGGCAGAGACGGTGCGCGGTCACGACCACCGGCGGGTCGGTCCGCGGCGGCCGCGGGCGTTCCAGCAGCCGGTGTGCCAGTGCCTGCGGTCGTCCACGCCGCCGTGGTCGGCCGCGGGCCAAGCCACCACGTGCCCGATGCCGGCGCGGATCTCGTGGTCGCAGCCGGGGCACCGGTAGTCCTTCGTCGCCTGCGCGGCGGGAACGGTGCGGACCATCCAGTCGCCGTCCGGCCCCTCCTCCACGCGCGACCAGCCGAAACCGGTGCCCATCGGACGGGCGCCGGCACCGGTGGCAGGCCCGTTCGGGCGGCGGGGACGGTTTCGGCGGGGCATGGCCCCACGTTAACGGCTGCCGCCCGGCGCGGGCAGACGCGGCCAAGCCGACTGCGCCAGGCCCCTGGCGTACTCGCACGCCTCGATGCCGTCCGCGCCCGGGATCGCGACGACCAGCATCGCCACCTCCACCTGCTGCCCGGCCGGGTCGCCGAAGGGGATGTGGCCGGTCTCGGCCGAGCAAAGCGGCACGCTCGGGTCGCCGCCGACGATGCTGACGACCGTGCGGCGGCCGGCGATCTCCTCCTCCACCGCCGCCCCGTGCAGCACCCTGGGCGGGGCGCCCGCGGTGTGCACGAGCCGCACCCGGGGCGACTCGGCGTTCTGCTCGCCCCACTGGCACTGGTGGCGGGCCGGGGTGGACCGCGGCTGGGCCTGCTCGAGGCCGGGCACCTGGTGCACGACGGTGGAGTCCAGCACGGTGCACGGGTCGGCGACGGCCAGCGAGTCCGGTGGGTAGGCGCGGTGCCCGACCCGGTGCTGCCGCATCGCGCCGACCGCCGCGTCCGCCCCGGTCTCGGCGACCGCGCACAGTCCCGCACCGGGATCGCCGCTGAGGAGGTCGGCGCTGACCCGCATCGCGGTGCCGTCGTCGAACAGCACGTCCCGCGTGCAGTGCCCGGGCAGCGGGGGTTCCTGGCGGACGCGGTACTGCCCTCGCGCCACGACCGGTGCCTCGCCGCCGGGCTGGTCCGGTGTGGACTCGGCCAGCTCGCCCACCGCGACCTGCACCACCGAGCCGTCGGCCAGCTGGACGCGGTGCAGGCAGTAGTCGAGCGAGACCGTCCCGGCTTCGGTGACCTGCCCGAACCTCGCCAGCGCCGCCGGGTCGGCGACCGAACAGGGATCGAAGGTGCGCAGGTCGCCGAGCACGTCGACCGACGACGCGGGTGGCTTCCCGCCGCCCGCCACCGGGCCCGAACCGGCCGGGCCGCCGACGCATCCGGCGAGCAGGAGCAGTCCGGCGATGAGCAGGGCCATCCAGCGGAGGCGGGGAGGCGGCATCGGCTCAGCCTAACCTCGTATCACCCGAACGGGTACCGGTCCGACGAGCGGAACGGCGTGCGACATCCACCACGCGAACATCCGGCGGGATAAGGAGATTCGGGGAGGGACCTCGCGTCGGCAGGCCCCTCCCGCGACTGCTACTCGTCGAAGTTGCGGGACGCGAGGTCGAGGATGCGCTGCACGGCTTCCCGGGCGTCGGGACCGCTCGCGCGCAGCACGATCCGGTGGCCCTTGCGCGCTCCGAGCCCCATCACGCCCAGCACGCTCGCGGCGTCGGCTTCCTTTTCCCCGAGCGAGATGGTGACGTCGGCGTCGAGACCGGTCAGGCACCGGGCCAGCAGCGCGGCCGGACGCGCGTGCAGGCCGACCTCGTTGGCCAGTTCCAGTTCCTCGCGGACTTCCTCCTGCGGCGGGGCCTCGGCTTCCTCTCCGCCGGCCGCCAGCTCCGACGGCCCGCCCGCGGCCTGCACCGCCTCGGCGACGGCCTTGAGGTCCTTGCCGCCCTGCGCGGCGACCGCACCCGCCACCGCACCCTCGACCAGCGGCCCGTCGGCCACGATCGCGGTCCGCGGGTCGCCCAGCGACTCGACGGCCAGTTCCGCGACCATCTGCGCGCTGCCCAGGTCGTAGAGCAGGACGGCGCCCGCGCCGGTGTCGGCGTCGGACAGCGCGGCGGACACCCGTTCGAAGTCGGTGCCGATGCTGCCGTCGTCGAGCCCGCCGGCGGCGACGACCCGGACCTCCGGAGCCATCTGCTGGGCGAGCTCCACGACGCCCTCGGAGAGCTTCGCGCTGTGGGAGACGATGACGAGTCCGACGGTCTTCATCGTCCGCCCCTCGCCGCCTCGGCGAACGCCGACAGCAGCAACGCCGTCGACCGCGCTCCCGGATCGATGTGGCCCGCGCTGCGCTCGCCGAGGTAGGAGGCCCGGCCCTTGCGCGCGACCAGCGGCTCGGTCGCCTGCGCGCCCACGTGGGCGGCTTCGGCGGCCACCGACAGCACCTTCACCGGCCCCTCCCCCGCGTCGGCCGCGCCCTTGGCGGCGTCGACCGCGGGCGAGAGCGCGTCGATCATCGTCTTGTCGCCGGTGACGGCCTTGCCGCGCGCCGCGACACCCTCCATCCCGGCCTTGAGCGCGGCGGCGACGGCCGCGCCGTCGAGCTCCGCGGCGTCGCCGACCGCCGCCGCGGCCCGCAGGAACGCCGTGCCGTAGAGCGGCCCGGAGGCCCCGCCGACGGTCGAGATCAGCACCGTGGCCACCATCTTCAGCACCGCACCCGGTGTATCGGGCGCCGCGGTGTCCACCTTGGACACGACCGCCCGGAAGCCGCGGTCCATGTTCTCGCCGTGGTCGGCGTCGCCGATCTCCCGGTCGAGCCGGATCAGCTCGTCCCGGTGCGCCGCGACGGTCTCGGCGCCCGCGCGCAACGCGACGACGACGTCCTGTGCTGTGCAACCCATCAGGTCCACCTGTTCTTCTGTCACCAGTGCAACGCCGCGGTGTGCACCGGTGCGTCCCACAGCTCGGTGAGCTCATCGTCCAGTTTGAGCAGCGTGAGGCTCATGCCCTGCATTTCCAGGCTCGTCGTGTACGGGCCGACCAGCCGCCGCCGGACCCGGATGCCGCGTTCGGCCAGCAACCTCTCGGCGATGCCGTGCGCGAGGTAGAGCTCGATGAGCGGGGTGGCGCCCATGGAGTTGGTGAACAGGAGAGCCTCGTCGCCGTCGGCATACGGAAGATCATCCACGATGGCGTCGAGAAGCCTGCTGACGACGGCATCCGCTTTCTCCAGCGGCAGCCGCTCACGACCGGGCTCGCCGTGGATGCCGATGCCGATCTCCATCTCGTCCGGCTCCAGCGCGAAGCTCGGTTCGCCTGCGTGCGGCACCGTCGGGGCGGTGAGCGCCATGCCCATCGAACGCACCTGTGAGACGACCCGCCTGCCCAGTTGCTCGCACTCGTCCAGCCCGGCACCGCGTGCCGCCGCGGCACCGACGATCTTCTCCACCAGCACGGTTCCGCCGACGCCCCGGCGGCCCGCCGTGTGGGTGGAGTCCTTCACCGCCACATCGTCGTCCACCAGCACCGTGCGGACCTCGGTGCCTTCCGCCTCCGCCAGCTCGGCGGCGGTCTCGAAGTTCAGCACGTCGCCGGTGTAGTTCTTGACCACCAGCAACGCCCCCGCGCCGCCGTCGGTCTCGTTGATCGCGGCCTGCACCGCGTCCGGGGTGGGCGAGGTGAACACCGCACCAGGCACCGCCGCGGCGAGCATGCCCGGGCCGACGAATCCGGTGTGCAGCGGCTCGTGGCCGGAACCCCCTCCGGAGATCACCGCGACCCTGTCCCGCACCGGAGCGTCCGCGCGCACGACCACGGCCGGGTCGGTCCGGACGCGCAGCAGTTCGGGATGCGCCGCCGCCATGCCCCGCAGCGATTCGGCGACCACGTCCGCGGGCTCGTTGATGATCTTCTTCACCGATGTCCTCCTTGACCGCCGGTGCGGGCGAACGTCCGATGGCTCCCAGGCGCAAATGTGCACGCAAGGTTGCCTACATCGCATCCTCACACGTTCGCGGGCCGCCGCCCGGCCGACCGCGGCCGGGAGCGGGCGAGGCGCCCGCCGCCCACGCGCGGATCGTTCCGCGCCGTGCGCGTGGAGGCAAGGGCGCGAGGGGCGGGACGTGTGCCCGCCGCCCTTGCGACGTGCGGAAAGGGGCCTCCGGTCGGCTCGCGGTTGGAGGGCCTTCTTGGAGGGCGTCCGGGGCGGGCCGGAGGCCCGACGGCGGGCGGGCTCCGCGGGCCCTCAGGCGCCCTGCTCGGCGGCGCTCCAGGCACGCGGCTCGGCGGCCGTAAGGCGGCGGGCCGTTGCGCTCAGGGTTTGGCAGCACGTCAGGCGCAGGGCTCGACCGCAGCGGCCTGCCCCCGACGTCCGGCCTGGCTCCCGACACCCCGTCGGCACAGGGGCGGCTGCGTGCGTCGGCCCTGCTCAGCGCCCGCGGAACAGGCGCAGCAGGCGGACCAGCCGCCGCACCGTGCGGCTCGAGCGGCCGAACGTCATCGGGTTCAGCGGAATCCGGTACTTGAGCCTGGTCACCGCCTGCGCCCGGGTGAACTCCCGCAGGCCGTCCTCGCCGTGGATCCGGCCGAACCCGGAGTCGCCGACACCGCCGAAGGGCAGCGCGGGGACCGCCGCGAACGCGATCACCGAGTTCACCGCGACCATCCCGGCCCGCAACCGCCGGGCCAGCTCCGTGCCGCGCGCCCGGGAGAAAACCGTGCCGCCCAGCCCGTACCGGCTGTCGTTGGCCCGTTCGACGCCCTCGTCGGCGCTGCGCACCCGCTCGACGACGATGGTCGGCCCGAAGGTCTCCTCGGTCGCCGCGGCCGCGTCCGGTGGCACGTCGGTGAGCACGACCGGCTCGACGAACGGCGGCCGCACCGAGTGCCCGCCGCCGACCAGCGCGCGGGCACCGCGTTCGAGCGCGCCGTCGACGTGGTCGCGGATCACGTCCACCTGGGAGGGCATGGTGATCGGCCCGAAGTTCGCATTGGGCTCGCCGCCCGGCCGCAGCTTGGCGGCGCGCTCGGTCACCAGGTCGAGGAACCGGTCGGCGACGGAGTCGACGACGTACACCCGCTCGACGCCGATGCAGGTCTGCCCGGCGTTGGACATCGCGCCCCAGACCGCGGCGTCGGCGGCGGCGCCCAGGTCGGCGTCGGCGTCGACGATCAGCGCGTCCTTGCCGCCGCACTCCACCAGCACGGGGGTGAGGGTCCGGGCGCAGGTGGCCATCACGCGCTTGCCGGTCTCCGTGGAACCGGTGAACGCGACCTTGTCCACACCCGACTCGCACAGCGCGGCCCCGGTCGGTCCGAAGCCGGTCACCACGCTGAGCACCGGCTGCTCGGGTACGACCTCGTCGAGGCTCTTCGCCAGCCACTCGCCGACGCCGGGCGTCAGCTCGCTCGGCTTGAACACGACGGTGTTGCCGGCGGCCAGCGCGTAGGCGATGGAGCCCATCGGCGTGAAAGCCGGGTAGTTCCAGGGTCCTATGACTCCGATCACACCGAACGGCAGGTACTCGACGGTCGCGGCATGGTTCGCCATCAGGAAGCCCGATGGCACCTTGCGGCGGCGCAACACCTTCTCGGCGCTGGCCGCGGCCCAGTGCAGGTGGTCGACGACCAGGACCAGCTCCAGGCGGGCGTCGTCGAGCGGCTTGCCGGTCTCGGCGCAGATGACGCCCGCGAGCTCGTCGAGCCGGCGCAGCAGCAGCTTGCGCCAGGCGTCCAACCGCTGCTTGCGACCGGAGAAGCCCAGGTCGGACCACCACTGCTGGGCCTTGCGGGCGGCCGCGACGACCTCGCTGACCTCGCCGGCGTCGCGCACGGGGTACCGGCCGACGACCTCACCGGTGCGCGGATCGAGCGATTCGAACGTGGGCTGCGGATCCAACTCCGCCTCGGTCGACGTCTCGACGCTGCCACGGGCGGTCCCGGTCATCGCTGGCCTCCCACCATTTCATTGGTCGTTGTAATCCTGCAGCCTACGGAATGTCGCCACGAAAGGGCGACCACCGGAGGGAGCGGACGCCGCCGGTTGTCTTCTTCGTCCGGTTTCCGCGGGTCAGCCGACTGACACCCCGGCACTCACCGACCGGGTGGCGGCGGCCTGTGCTTCCACCGCAACGATGGTGTAGTTGTACTCGCTCCTCCGCCCGATCTCCGGCACCGCCCGGCACAACGACACGGTGGTGTCCCGACCCGATCACTTGCCGTTGTGTCACGCAGAGCGACGAAGCGGTGCGGTGACGGGCTCCTCCGCGGCACGGGCCGGGTCCGAATCAGCACGTTCCCGACCACGTCCACTGATCCGCTCGATAGTGTGACCCGCGTGTACCGGTACGCGTCGCTGATCGCTGTTCTGCCTCTCGTCCTCATGGTCGCCGGATGTTCGGCCGGAACGGAGAAAACCACCGGGCAGCGGGAGACCGTGCCGGTCGCCAAACCCGACGTCGAGAGCGCGGCGTTCTTCGACGACCGGCTGACGCCCGCGAAGCTGCGGGCGGTCGACCCGTGCGCGCTGCTGCGCGGCACGGACCTGACCGAGTACGGCCAGCCCTCGGGTGACGTGCTCAGCGACCTCGGCGCGTGCTCGAACTTCATGAAGACCCACGACGGCAAGCCGTTCAACGTCACCCTGTACCTGCAGGCCGACGGGTTCGACTTCAGCAAGCACCGCATCGCCGGGCTGCCCGCCGAGATCACCGCCGACTCCGATCCCTGCTTCGTCCGGGTCGCCTACCAGGGCGCGGAGGGCATCCTGTCGTCGCCGCGGTCGATGCAGCTCCAGCTCGACACCGAGCTGCCCGATCCCTGTTCGGCCGCGGTGCAGATCATGCACGAGGTCGTCGAGCAGATCCGCACGAATCCGCCGATCGCCGGGCGCGGTCCGGCCGAGCTGTCCGGGATCGACCCCTGCACGACGCTCGACCCCGTGGTCGTGCGCGACACCGCGATGGGCGTCACGGCGTCGCCGGAGCCCGCCGGGATCTACGCGTGCGACTGGCACGCGGACAACGGCGTGGACCTCAAGGTCGACTTCGCCACCGGCGAGCCGGAGACCGGCACGCTGCCGCCCGCCGACATCGGCGGAGTCGGGGCGGCCGTGCTGCCGTCGTCGGAGCTGAACAACTGCCGGATCGAGTGGGAGCACCGCCGCACGCCGGCGAACGTCAACGGCATCGAACGCGTCCAGGTGCAGGTCTACAACAACAACAAGATCCCGATGGACGCGTGCGCGAACGCGTTGAACGCGGCACGGGCGGTGAAGTCGAAGCTTCCGGTCGGCTGAGCGGAGACCGCGGCCGGGCGGGTCGGCTCCCGGGCCGACGGCTCCCGGGCCGACGGCTCCCGGGCCGACGGCTCCCGGAGCGAGAAGGCGGCTGAGGTTCCGCCAAGCGCCCAACTACGCAAGCCACACCTGAAACACGTCCCAGGCCACGGCTCGCTCTCACCTCACCCTCGACAGCACGAAGCGCCGCACCCCGCCGGAGCGGGACGCGGCGCTTCGCTGTTCGGCTACTGCTGCGCGGACTCGTCCGGCACCCTGATCGGCCGCACCCTCGCCCACAGCACGAAGATCGCGGTGAAGACCAGCATGCCGATGCCGCTCCACAGGTTGATGTTGATGCCCGCCGCCTTCTCGACGTCCTCCGGGCTGGTCGCGGCCAGCCCGACGACCAGCAGCACCAGCCCGTAGATCGCGAACAGCGCGGCGATGATCACCCGGATGTCGAAGGCACCCGCGGTCTGCCCGGAGCGAGGAGTTTGGTTCGCCATTGGGTTGCCTCCTGTCAGCCGAAGATGATGTTGAGCAGAATGGTGATCACCAGCACGATCCCGGCGAGCAGGCCCGGCCTGCGGTACCAGCCGGCGTCCTCACCGCTGGTGGAGGCAGTGCGGGCCGCCTTCGGCGTCAGCGAGTACACCAGCCCCACCAGCTCGGTGTCGGACTTCGGCCGGGTCGCCATGCTGACCAGCACGCTGACCACGATGTCGACGACGAACGCCGCACCTGCGCCCACGAAGCTCGCGCCCTGGCCCGGGAGGTCGAGCACGCCGCCCTCGGACAGCCCGAACACGGTCACCGCCGCCAGCGTGCCCAGCACCAGGCCGAGCCAGCCCGCGGTGGGCGTCATCCGCTTCCAGAACATGCCCAGGATGAACGTGGCGAACAGCGGCGCGTTGAAGAACGAGAACAGCTGCTGCAGGTAGTCCATCAGGTTCGAGTAGCCGGCGGCGATGAACGCCGTGCCGACCGCGACCACCGTCGCTCCGACGGTCACCGACCGGCCCATGTTCAGGTAGTAGTGGTCCGGCTTGTCCTTGACGATGTACGCCTGCCAGATGTCATAGGTGAACACCGTGTTGAACGAGCTCAGGTTCGCCGCCATACCGGCCATGAACGAGGCGAGCAGACCGGCCAGCGCGATGCCGAGCAGGCCGTTGGGCAGCAGGTCGCGCATCAGCAGCAGCAGCGCGTCGTTGTAGTCCACGGCGCCCTCACCGCTGGCCTTGTAGGCCGAGAGGTCCGGGACCAGCACCGCCGCGATCATGCCCGGGATGATCACCAGGAACGGGATGAACATCTTGGGGAACGCGCCGATGATCGGCGTGCGCTGCGCGGCCGACATGCTCTTGGACGCCATCGCGCGCTGGACCTCGACGAAGTTCGTCGTCCAGTAGCCGAAGGAGAGCACGAAGCCCAGGCCGAACACCAGCCCGACGACGCTGAGGAAGCTGTTGGTGAAACCGGTCAGCTCGGTGCCCGGCCACGCGGTGAGCTGCTCGGCACCGCCGGGGCTGGCGGTGACCTTGTCGACCAATCCCTGCCAGCCGCCGACCTTGGTCAGGCCGACGATGGTCAGCGGCAGCAGCGCCGCGACGATCACGAAGAACTGCAGCACCTCGTTGTAGATCGCCGCCGACAGCCCGCCCAGCGCGGTGTAGGAGAGCACGATCGCCGCCGCGATCAGCACCGACACCCACAGCGGCCAGCCCAGCAGCACGTTGACGATGCTGGCCAGCAGGTAGAGGTTCACACCGGCGATCAGCACCTGCGCGACCGCGAAGCTGATGCCGTTGACCAGGTGCGCGGGTTTGCCGAAGCGCCGCAGCATGAACTCGGGAACGCTGCGGACCTTCGAGCCGTAGTAGAACGGCATCATCACGATGCCGAGGAACAGCATCGCGGGAACGGCGCCGATCCAGAAGTAGTGCATGGTCGGCATGCCGTACTCGGCGCCGTTGGCCGACATGCCGATGATCTCGATCGCGCCGAGGTTGGCCGCGATGAAGGCCAGACCGGTCACCCACGCCGGCAACGCCCGCCCGGACAGGAAGAAGTCCAGGCTTGTGGAGACCGAGCGACGCGCGAGATAGCCGATTCCGAGCACGAACACGAAGTAGACCGCGAGCAGCACGTAATCCACGGCGCTCGCGTCGAGCCGCAGCTCTACCTGGGCCAGCACCTGCACGCTACCCCACCTCCAGACCCAACAAAGTCAAACGATAATCACCACTCTTGCGGCAGCAGCCGGACAGTACCGCACAGTGGGATCAGTCACACCGGCCCGATATCATTTCGTTGGATCCTGACACTAAATCGATCCGGGCGACTCCGCTGGGTAGCCGAATTCGCAGGACAGATCGGTCACGTCCGGCCACTCGGGTGAGCGGCAGCGAGGCCGGCGAAGCGACCAACACAAGGCGACACCGT
Source organism: Saccharopolyspora erythraea (assembly GCF_018141105.1). NCBI lineage: Bacteria > Bacillati > Actinomycetota > Actinomycetes > Pseudonocardiales > Pseudonocardiaceae > Saccharopolyspora > Saccharopolyspora erythraea. Next base: position 7,013,033 of record NZ_CP054839.1, read on the forward strand.
CGAACACGCGGAGGGCTCCGGCAGCCCGGGGGGCCATGCGAGTGATTGCCGGAATGTCGGCTCCCCACAACGGAAAACCGGGGCGTAGCGTGACGGTACGGGTACACCAGCACACTCGCGGTGACCGAGGGGGAACTGTGAACGCCCGGATCGACCTGGCGATCATCGCCGGCCTCGAAGGACCACCGGCCGCGGTACCGGAGCAGCGTCTCCGGCGGAGTTCGCGGGCGTCGGCGGAGACGGCAGCGGGAGCGGCGGAGGCGGCGGAGGCCGCCGACGCGGCGGGCAGCGCGAACGGCGGCGGAGCGGCTGGGAGCGCGGGTGCGGCTGGAGCGGCCGAGCCGGCGAAGCCGGGGGAGGCGCAGCGGCCGCCGGAGCGGTCCTCGGGGCGATGGTTCCCCAGGGTGCCGCGGCAGCGGGCGGGCCGGGACTCACGGCCGTCGGCGGAGCGGCCGGAGCGAGATCCGGCCACGACGGCGCGGACGCGCGACTCGTCGCAGCCCGCGGAAACGGCGGAAGCACGGAAGACCTCGGGGCCGGCGAAGGCCCGGAAGACGGCGGGGCCAGCAGGGGACCGGAAACCGGCGAAGGCTCAGACGACGGCGGGGGCGAGCGGTTCGGCGAGTGCGCCGGGTACCTCCGGCTCGGCGGGCTCCGGCCCAGCGGACTCTTCGGCGGACTCTTCGGCGGAAGGAACACGGCTGCCCGCGGGCCGGGATCAGCAACGGAGGCAGGCGGTTCCGGCCCGTGCCGAGCCGAGCGCGGAGCCTACGGCGGCCCAGGTCGGGTTGCTGCGCTATGCGAGCGCCCTGATCACCGGCCACCTCGCGCCGCCCACGGTCCCGAGTCCCCGCGCCTGCGGTGGCGCTTCCCGCGCACAGCAGCGCGACCGCCGCTGAGCGCGCTCGAATCGGCCGTCCGGCGCGGGTCTAGCCCATGCCCACACCCCGGAGCAGGGTGTCCACGACCCGGGTCGCAAGCGCGTCGGTGTCGCCGTCGTCGCGCCCTTCCTGGGCGGCCTCGTGGATCAGGGCGTAGTACACGCGGCGAGCCCACTCCGGGTCGGCGTCCGCGCGCAGCACGCCGTCCACCTGCGCCCGGCGGAACAGGCGCAGGCACTTCTTGCGCACCTCGTCGTGGATCCGCTCCACCTCCGGGTCGGCCGAGTTCATCCGGCTCATCGCGAAGCCCCAGCCGATCTTGACCCGGAGCACGTTCGCGGTGACCTGGTAGAGCGCGACCAGCGGAGGCGTGGTGTCCGACCGGGCCTCGTCCACCGCGGCGGCGAACCGCCGGGCCGCCCAGGCCGACATGGCCTCGACCAGCGCCTCGCGGCTGGCGAACCGCCGGTGCACCGTCGTCCTCGCGACCCCGGCCGCCTCGGCGACCTGCGCCATCGTCGCGGCCGGGTTCCGCGCCAGCACGCGCTCGGCGGCCTCCAGGATCGCCAGCGCGGTCCGCTCCGAATCGGCTCGCATCGCTCGGCTCACCACGCCTCCCTTCACGCCGACGCCGGACCGAAGGCTACCGCAATGTCCTAATTCCAAGAGTACTTGCGTCATCGTGTTGCATCTCTAGCGTTTTTAGCGACACCTCAGACGCAACTTTGGGAGGCGGGTCCCATGGACATGCACCTCAACGGCAGGACCGCCGTGGTCACCGGGGCGAGCCGCGGCATCGGGCTCGCGATCGTCCGCGCGCTGACCGCCGAAGGCATGGCGGTCGTCGCCGGAGCACGCACCAGCACCCCCGAACTGGAAGCGACCGGAGCACGGATCGTCCGCGCCGACCTGGCCACCCCGGACGGCCCGCGGGCACTCGTCGAGCAGGCGGGGGACGTCGACCTGCTGGTCAACAACGTCGGCGGTGGCGATGTCGGATCCAGTGGCGGCAGGGGCGGCGTGACTGGTGGCGGCATCGTCGGGGGTTTCCTGGACGTCGCCGACGAGCACTGGCAGCACCTGTTCGACGTGAACTTCTTCAGCGCCGTCCGCGCCGCCCGCGCGGCGCTGCCCGGGCTGATGCGGCGAAAGGGCGCGATCATCAACATCTCGTCCATCGGCGCGCGCATGCCGCACTCCGGGCCGATCGGCTACACGACGGCGAAAGCCGCGCTCACCGCGTTCAGCAAGGCGATCGCGGAGGAGTTCGGCCCGCGTGGCGTGCGCGTCAACACCGTCTCACCGGGCGCGGCTCGCACCCCGATGTGGGAGGCCCCGGACGGTTACGGAGCACAGCTCGCGGAGTCGATGGAGATCCCGCACGGGCAGTTGCTGGCCGGGCTTCCGGACGCGACGGGCGTGAGCACGGGCCGCTTCGTCGAGCCCGACGAGGTTGCGGCGCTGGTGACCTTCCTCGCCTCACCGAACGCGCCGAGCATCTCGGCGCGGACCACGTGATCGACGGCAACACCCTCAAGGTGGCGTGAACACCCAGGCGGCAGCGGCACGTCGGGGTACGGCGCACACGGCGGATGGAGCGGCGCGGCCTCTGGCGTGCGGAGCGGCGGGGCACACCGCGGGCGGGGCGTCTCCTCGCCGGGGCGTGGGGCGTCAGAAGAGGCGGAACTCGTCGGGTTCGATGCCGCGGAGCTTGTCGTAGTCGAGGACGACGCAGCGGATTCCCCGGTCCTCGGCGAGCGTGCGCGCCTGCGGCTTGATCTGCTGCGCGGCGAAGACACCGGTCACCGGCGAGAGCAGCGGGTCACGGTTGAGCAGCTCCAGGTACCTGGTGAGCTGCTCGACGCCGTCGATCTCGCCCCGGCGCTTGATCTCCACCGCCACGCTCGCACCGTCGGCGTCGCGGCACATCAGGTCCACCGGCCCGATCGCGGTCGGGAACTCGCGCCGCACCAGCGACCAGCCGTCGCCGAGGGTGGTGACGTGCTCGGCGAGCAGCTCCTGCAGGTGCGCCTCGACACCGTCCTTGACCAGCCCGGGCTCCACCCCCAGCTCGTGCTTGGAGTCGTGCATGACCTCGTCGATGGAGATCACCAGCTTCTCCCCCGCCTTGTTCTGGACCGTCCAGACCCCCGGGTCCTCGATCAGCCAGCACGGCGGACTCATCCAGTTCAGCGGTTTGTAGGCGCGGTCGTCGGAGTGCACGGACACCGAACCGTCGGCCTTCACCAGCAGCAGGCGCTGCGCCATCGGGAGGTGGGCGGTGAGCCGCCCCACGTAGTCGACCTGGCAACGGGCAATGACAAGACGCACCCGGCACAGGGTACGGACGACGATCTCCGTCCCCGATCGGGGACGCCCGCGGCCGAGGCTGCGCCCGGGTCATCCCAAGGAGTGAGCTACCGTTCGCCCTCGTGTCGTTCGCTCGAAGCCTGCTACGGGTCAAACCAGCCGAGCAACTCGCCGACGAGGGCTCGCACACCCAGCTCCACCGCACCCTCGGCCTGGTGCCGCTGGTGGCGCTGTCGGTGGGCGCGACCCTCGGCACCGGCATCTTCGTGGTGCTCGCCGAAGCGGCCCCCGCCGCCGGGCCCGCGGTGGTCGTGTCGTTCGTGCTGGCCGGACTCGCGGCCCTGTGCTCCGCGCTGTCCTACGCCGAGCTCGCGGGCAGCGTGCCGGTCTCCGGCTCGGCCTACTCCTACACCTACGCGACCCTCGGCGAGCTGGTCGCCTGGATCTGCGGCTGGTGCCTGCTGCTGGAGTACGGCGTCTCGGTCGCCGCGGTGGCGGTCGGCTGGGGCGGCTACCTCAACGAGTTCCTGCAGGGCACGATCGGGATGCGCATCCCCGACGCGCTGGCCGCGCCGCCCGGCGAAGGCGGAGTGGTCAACGTCCCGGCGGCCCTGGTGGTCCTGCTGGCGATGAGCGTCCTGCTGATGAACGTGCGCGAGAGCGGACGGGTCACCACCGTCACGACGCTGCTCAAGATCGCGGTGCTGGTCTTCTTCGTGGCGGTGGCGATCACCGCGTTCAACTCCGACAACATGACGCCGTTCGCCCCCGCCGGCTTCGCGGGCATCTCGGCGGGCGCCTCGGCGGTCTTCTTCTCCTTCATCGGCTTCGACGCGGCGTCGACGGCGGGCGAGGAAGCGCGCAACCCCAGGCGCGACCTGCCCCGCGCGATCATGCTCTCGCTGGCCATCGTCACCGCGATCTACGTGCTCGTCGCCTTCGCGGCGGTCGGAGCGGTCGGCACGCAGGTCCTCGGCGACTCCGACGCCTCCCTTGCGACGGCGCTGCAGGTGGTCACCGGCCAGGGCTGGCCGTCGGTCGTGCTCGCCCTCGGAGCGGTCATCGCCATCGCGTCGGTGGTGCTGACGGTGCTCTACGGGCAGACGCGCATCCTCGTGTCGATGTCGCGCGACGGGCTCATGCCGCCGATGCTGGCGAAGGTCAACCGGCGCGCCGTACCAGCGCGCAACACCCTGCTGGTCGGCGTCGCGGTGGCGGTGCTGGCCGCCGTCGTGCCGCTCAACCAGCTCGCGGAAGCCACCAGCATCGGCACCCTCGTCGCCTTCGGGCTGGTCAACATCGGGGTGCTGATCCTGCGGCGCACCCGCCCCGAGCTGGAGCGCAGCTTCCGCACTCCGCTCATGCCGCTGGTACCGCTGCTCGGACTGGCGCTGTGCGTGTACCTGATCGGCGGTCTGGACTGGATCACGTGGATCACGTTCGGCATCTGGACGGTGCTCGGTCTCATCGTCTACTTCGGCTACGGGCACCGGCGGTCGAAGCTGAACGGCCTCGGTGCCGGTGCCGGCGGCGAGGACGGCGACGGTGATGGGGCGGAGGTCCGCTCGAAGGGGTGACGCCGCGGCGGGCTGGCGTTGCGGGCTGGCGCGGCGGGTCGCCTTCAGCGGGCGGGTCCATTGGCCCCTTGGCATTGGACCGGTCGGTTTACCGGCGGGGTTGAGCCGGGTGGCATCACCGGCGGAAGTTGAGCCGAGCGTCACCGGCAGGAGTTGAGGCGGGCGGGTCACCGGCGCAAGTTTGAGCCGGGCGTCACCCGCGGGAGTTGAGGCGCGCGGCCTGGCGCGTCAGGTGGTCGCGCTCAGCGATGTTGGGTGCCTTTCGGGCTGCTTCCGCATACAGCCGTGCCGCCGTCGTCAGGTCGCCGTCGCGCTCGTGCAGGTACGCCGCCACCGCCGTGTGGCGGGGCAGTGAGGCATCCAGCGCCGCGAGTTCCGCCAGCCCGGCGCGCGGTCCGTCGGCCTCGCCGACGGCCACCGCGCGGTTGAGCCGGACGATCGGGCTTTCGGTCAGGCGCGCGAGCTCGTCGTACCACTCGACGATCTGCACCCAGTCGGTCTCCTCGGCGGTTGGCGCGTCGGCGTGGAGCGCCGCGATGGCGGCCTGGGCCTGGAACTCGCCCAGTCGGTCGCGGGCGAGGGCCGCCTGCAGGATCTCGACGCCCTCGGCGATCGACTCCGTGTCCCACAGGCCTCGGTCCTGCTCCGCGAGGGGCACGAGGCTCCCGTCGGGCGCGGTCCGGGCAGCGCGCCGGGCGTGGTGCAGCAGCATCAGTGCAAGCAGCCCCGCCACCTCTGGGTGGTCGATCGCGGCCGCGAGCTGCCGGGTGAGCCGGATGGCCTCGGCCGCGAGGTCGACGTCGCCGGAGTAGCCCTCGTTGAAGACCAGGTAGAGGACGCGCAGCACGGTGGCGACGTCTCCGGGCTGGTCGAACCGGACGCCGGAGACGGTGCGCTTGGCCCGGCTGATGCGCTGCGCCATGGTCGCCTCGGGCACCAGGTACGCCTGGGCGATCTGGCGGGTCGTCAGCCCGCCGACGGCGCGCAGCGTGAGCGCCACCGCGGACGACGGCGTCAGCGACGGGTGGGCGCACAGGAAGTAGAGCTGGAGCGTGTCGTCCACCGAAGGCGCGGACCCTGGAGCCGGCTCCTCGTCGAGGAGGTCCTCACGCCGGCGGCGGGCGGCGTCCGCCCGGGTCGCGTCGAGGAACCGGCGCCAGGCCACGGTGACCAGCCAGCCCTTCGGGTCCCGCGGCGGGTCGGAGGGCCAGCCGCGGACCGCCTCCACCAGCGCGTCCTGCACGGCGTCCTCGGCCGCCGCGAAGTCGGCTCCGCGGCGGACGAGGATCGCGAGCACGCTCGGCGTGAGGCTCCGGATCAGGGCCTCGTCCATCTGGAGCTCACTCCGTGATGGTGGGCGTCGCGGCCAGGAACGGGCGCACCTCCAGCCACTCGTGGATCGGCTTCCCGCCCGCCCCGGGGGCGGCCGACAGTTCCCCGGCCAGCTCGACGGCGCGCTCGTAGCTGTCGACGTCGATCACCATCCAGCCTGCGATGAGGTCCTTGGTCTCGGCGAACGGGCCATCGGTGACCGGCGGGCGACCCTCACCGTCGTACCGCACCCACGCCCCCTCGGGGGCGAGCGCCTGACCGTCGACGAACTCGCCGGTCCCCTCCAGCCGGTCCGCGAAGTCGCGCATGTACTGCACGTGCGCCGAGACCTCCTCCGGCGACCACTGGTCCATCGGCACGTCGTTGACCGAAGCCGGAGCGCCGCGGTAGTGCTTGAGAAGCAAGTACTTGGCCATCGTGTGTCTCCTCGGTGCTGGTGCGACCCATTCTGGGCGCGTTCACCCCTGGGACGGAGCCGGACACGGGTTCTCGACATGGGTGGGCGGATTTCTTGGGGGCATTTTCGGGGGAGTTCGAGGGCCCGGGGTGGGCGGCTGGGGCTGGCGGGTCACTTTGAGAGCGGGGCGCGGGGTTTCGGGGGGACTCACCCTGACCTTGCGGGTCACCTTTGGGGGCGGGGGGCGCGGGAGTTTTCGACGCATCCTGCGGGGCTGGCGGGTCGCTTTGGGAGCGGGGGCGCGGGAGTTTTCGACGCATCCAGCCGGGCTGGCGGCTCACTTTCAGAGCGGGGGCGCGGGAGTTTTCGACGCACTCACCCTGGCCTTGCGGCTTGCGGTGGGTGGGTGGTTTCTGGGGCGCTCGCCGCCCCCAGACCCCCGGCAGGTCTCCGGGATGAGGGCGGTCTCATCCCATCGACCTCCACGAGGGCTATCAGACCGCGTCAAGGGGGCCGGTTTTCGAGGCATCCTGCGGTGGCGAGCGAGCGGGCCCCCTTGACCCGGTCTGATCGGGCTGGCGCCAGGTCGACGGGATGAGAACCACGGCACCGCCCGTGTGGGTGTGTCAGCCCATGCGGAGCCAGACCGCTGAGTTGCCCGGGAGGGTGTCGCCGTCGAGCTTGATGCTGGAGAGCACGACCTCACCCACGGGTAGTGGGACGGCCTCGATGCCCGTGTTGACCAGCACCAGGATGTTGTCCGCCCGGCGGAAGGCCAGGACGTCGCCGGTGTTGTGGGTGGGTTCCCACTCGAAGCTCTCGTCCTCGGCGAACTCGCGACGCAGCCGCAGGGCCGTGCGGTAGAGCTCCAGCATCGACTCCTCGTCGCCCTCCTGGGCCTCCACCGACCGTTCACCCCAGCCCTCGGGTTGGGGCAGCCAGCCGGGTTCGGTGCTGAAGCCCGCCGAGATGCCCTCCCGGGTCCACGGCAGCGGTACGCGGCAGCCGTCGCGGCCCTTCTCCTTGTGGTTGGTCCGCTCGTACTTCGGGTCCTCGAGCACCTCGACCGGCAGGTCTGCGACCTCGGGCAGGCCCAGCTCCTCGCCCTGGTAGACGTAGGCCGAGCCCGGCAGGCCGAGGGTGAACAGCACCGCCGCGCGGGCCCGCCTGGTGCCCAGTTCGAGGTCGGGGGCCGGGTGGGTGCCGTGGCTGGACAGCCAGACCCGCAGGTCGGTTTCGGCGGGCAGACCCAGGGCCGATACGTGGCGCACGACGTCGTGGTTGGACATGACCCAGGTGGCCACGGTGCCCACCGACTTCGCGCCCGCGATCGACTCCTGCACGACCCGCCGGTACTCCGGAGCGTCCCAGCGCACGCGCAGGAACTCGAAGTTGAACGCCTGCTGCAGCTCGTCGGTGCGGGTGTAGCGGACGCGGCGCTCGTTCTGCACCCACGCCTCGGCGACACCGATGCGCGGCGGGTCGAACTCGTGGAACACCTTGTTCCACTCCCGGTAGACGTCGTGGACCTCGGGGCGGTCGAGGAACGGGTGGTCGGGGTTGGCCGCCAGGTCGTCCAGGCCGGTGGTGCCCTCGCCGCCGACGACGTCGCGAAGCGGCTCGCTCATGTCCTTGACCAGCGCCGCCGCCACGTCGATGCGGAAGCCGTCGACGCCGCGCCGCGACCAGAAGCGCAGGATGTCGGCGAACTCGGCCCGGACCTCCGGGTTGTCCCAGTTCAGGTCGGGCTGCTCCTTGGCGAACAGGTGCATGTACCACTGGCCGTCTGGCAGCCGGGTCCAGGCCGGGCCGCCGAAGCGGGACTCCCAGTTGCTCGGCGGGTGCTCGCCCGCATGCCCCTTGCCGTCGCGGAAGACGTAGCGGTCGCGTTCCTGCGAGCCCGCGGGGGCCGCGAGCGCCTGCTTGAACCATTCGTGCTGGTCGGAGGTGTGGTTGGGCACGATGTCGATCAGCACCCGGATGCCCCGCTCGTGCGCGGCGGCGACGAGCCGGTCGAAGTCCTCCAGGGTGCCCAGGGTCGGGTCCACGTCGCGGTAGTCGGCCACGTCGTAGCCGCCGTCGGCCCACGGCGAGGGGTAGAACGGCGACAGCCACACGGCGTCGACGCCCAGCCGCGCCAGGTAGTCCATCCTCGAGGTGATCCCGGCCAGGTCACCGATGCCGTTGCCATCGGAGTCGACGAAGCTGCGCGGGTAGATCTGGTAGATGACTGCGTTGCGCCACCAGTTCCGGCTCATGAGCTCCTCTTGTCCTCGCTACTCGTTCCCGCTGACGAGCCGCGTCGCGGCTCGCGGTCCTGCGGTGGAGCCGCGGACCAGCAGGTTCGTGGCCAGCTCCACGTGCGGCACCGCCGCCGGGTCCGCGACGGCCTCGATGGCCAGCCGCGCGGCGACGGCACCCATCTCCGAGACCGGCTGGGCCACGGTGCTCAGGTCCAGCAGCTCGGCCATGTCGTGATTGTCGAAGCCCAGCACCGACATCACCTCCGGAACCGCCAGCCCGCTGCGCTGGAGCACCCGCAGGACACCCATGGCCACGTCGTCGGACTCGGCGAAGATCGCGGTCGGCGGCTCGGCCCGCGACAGCAGCTCGCCCGCCGCGAGCGCTCCGCCGCGAGGCCCGGACTCCCCCACCAGCACCTGCGGTCGCACGCCCGCATCGGTCATGGCCTCGCGGTAGCCGTTGACCCGCTCGGCTGAGCTCCACGCGAAGCCCGTGCTGTCGGCCGACTGCACGAAGGCGATCGAGGTGTGCCCGAGGTTGAGCAGGTGCCGGGTGGCCGACCTGGCCGCGGCGGCGTTGTCGATGAAGACGCTGGCGCGCTCCGGTATCCGCTGGCTGACGAAGACGACGGGCACCCCGACCTCGTCGAGCACGGCGATCTCGCCCTCGTCGAGGTCCAGCGACAGCGCGATGACCGCGTCGACGTTGCGCCGCAACGGCAGCTCGCCCAGGTACTCCTCCACGCCCCGCATGTCGCCGACCTGGTAGACGAGCATGTCCAGGTCCGCCTGCCGCAACCGCGTGC